>NZ_CP072203.1:3318633-3620327 GCF_017654315.1 Gordonia polyisoprenivorans | reverse complement strand
CGGTGGTCTCCTCCGGCGATCCCGGGGTGTTCGCGATGGCCTCGGCGGTGGCCGAGGTGGCCGCCGAGTCGCGGTGGGCCGATGTGCCCGTGCGGGTCGTTCCCGGTATGACCGCGGCGACCGCCGTCGCGGCGGCGGTGGGTGCGCCGCTCGGCCACGACTTCGCGGTGATCTCGCTGTCGGATCGGCTCAAACCATGGGAGGTGATCGCCGATCGGATCCGCCGCGCGGTGGCCGCCGATCTGGTGATCGCCGTCTACAACCCGGGGTCGCGCAGTCGTACCTGGCAGGTGTCGGCACTGAAAGAGATTCTCACCGAATCGGTCTCGGCGAACCGAGTGCTCGTCCTCGGACGCGACGTCGGCGGCGCCGAGCAGTCGCTGACGGTGACCACCGTCGGTGACTTCGATCCGGCTGTCGTCGACATGCGCACGCTGATCATCATCGGGTCGTCGGCGACCCGAATCGTGCGACGTGGCGGCGGCGATCTCGTCTACACCCCGCGCAGCCACCCGAGTCGCTGAACGCCGGCGGCAGATCGGGCACTCGGCGCACCAGGTGCCGAACCGGCCGACGTCACCCGTCGGTCAGCGTCCGGACCCATGCTGCTGCCGACTCGACGTCGCCGACGGCAGTGACACCCATCGGTTCCGGTGGTCTTTCGACCATGATCACCCGGATGCCCAGTTCGGCGGCGGCGGCGAGTTTCGGGTGGGTCAACGCTCCCCCGCTGTTCTTGGTCACCAGCGTGTCGATCCGATTCTCCTGCAGCAGTGTCCGTTCGGCATCAAGGTGATAGGGACCGCGCGAACGCAGGATCGTGTGATGGGCCGGGAGCCGGCCGGTCGGCGGGTCGACCACCCGGATCAGGAACCACGCGCCGGTGACCCCGGCGAAGGCGTCGGCGTCCTGGCGTCCGGTGGTGAGCAGGATGCGGCCGTCGTGACCGGTGAGCGCCGCGGCCGCGGCGCCGATGTCGGGCACCCGCGTCCAGTGCTCACCCGGGCGTGCGACCCACGGGGCACGTCGAAGCCGCAGCAACGCTGTGTCGGTCACGGCGCACGCCGTGACGGCGTGCGCGGTGATCGTGGCCGCGAACGGGTGGGTCGCGTCGACCACGGCGCGAACGTGGTTGTCGTGCAACCACCTCGACAACCCGTCGACACCGCCGAAGCCGCCGATGCGGACCGCGCCGACGGGCAGGCGGGGCCGGGCCACCCGCCCGGCGAGCGAACTCACGATCCCGATACCGTCGTGGTGCAGGTCTGCCGCGAGGCCGCGAGCCTCCGCCGTACCGCCGAGGATCAGCACACGGCCGACACCCGCCGGTCGGCTACCGGCCATCGGACTCTCCCCGATACCCATGGGAGTCGTTGCGCAACTTGGTCATCCGAGCCTGGGAGTACAGATAACTCTCGAGACGGTCGGGATGATCGGCGGCGTCGAGAACACGACCGACGAAGATCACCGCGGTGCGGGTGATGCCCGCGTCGGCCAGGGCGGTGGCGAGGTCGGCAAGCCGACTGCGAATGATCACCTGATCTGATCGAGAAGCGAAAGCGACGGTGGCAGTAGGGCAATCGTTGCCGTACACGGGGCTCAGCGTCTCCACGATCTGCGTGGCGCGATGGGCGGCGAGATGCAGCGCGAGTGTCACGCCCGCCGCGGCGAGGTCGGCGAGATCCTCACCGGGCGGCATGTCGGTCGACAGCGTCGACACCCGGGTGACGAGCAGACTCTGACCGATCCCGGGAACGGTCAACTCGTTCTGCAGCGCCGACGCCGCGGCGGCGAAGGCCGGAACGCCGGGCACCCATTCGACGTCGATACCCTCGGCCCGGACCCGGGTGACCTGCTCGGTCACCGCCGAGTACAGCGAGAGATCGCCCGAGTGCAGACGCGCCACATCGTGGCCGGCGCGATGCGCGTCGACGATGTGGGAGACGATCTGCTCCAACGGCATTCGCGCGGTGTCGATGATCGTGGCGTCGTCCGGGCACATCTCGAGGATCTCCGCGGGCACCAGCGATCCGGCCACCAGGGCGGTTCGGCAGCGACCGAGGATCCGGGCGCCGCGCACGGTGATGAGGTCGGCGGCACCGGGGCCCGCGCCGATCAGGAAAAGGGTCACCGCGCCACCGGCCCGTCGCCGGCTTTGGTGCCCGCCCAGGTGACGATCGGCAGTGCCGGGCGCCAGGTGAGGTAGCCGCCGAGTGGTGCCGCGGTCTCCACCGCGATCCGGCGCAGCGTCGATTCGCCTGAGTCGCCGCGCATCCGATGCCACTCGGCGAGGATCGCCTGTGTCTCGATGGTCACCGCGTTGGCGACGAGCCGCCCACCGGGTCGCAACGCCGCCCACGCGGTGTCGAGCACCACCGGGGAGAGACCGCCGCCGATGAACACCGCATCGGGAATGGGCGCGTGCGCCAACGCATCCGGCGCGGCGCCGCAGACCGTGACGCGTTGGGACACACCGTGCCGGTGGGCGTTGGAGCGGAGTCGCTCTGCCCGAGCGGTATCGCGTTCGAAGGCGATGACCGCCCCGCCGGGCTGAGCGCGCAACCATTCGATCGCCACGCTGCCGGAGCCGGAACCGATGTCCCACAACGTTTGTCGGTAGGACGGTGTCAACGCGCACACGGTGAGGGCGCGGATGACGGATTTGGTGATCTGTCCGTCGTGGTCGAATTCACTCTCATCGCGACCGGGCAGTGGCGAGCGCCGCGGGCCGATGCAGTCGACGGCGATGATGTTCAGTGGGTCCACGACGGTCGCCGGATCCCAGCTGTCGGCGCTCGCGTCGGTCACCTGCTCGCGGGGTCCGGCCAGTTGTTCCAACACGGTGAACGGCGAATTGCCGAAGCCGTGGGCCACGAGAAGTTCGGCGATGCGGGCGGGGGTGGTCGCGTCGCGTGCCAGTACGAGCACCCGCCGTGCGTCGGTGATCTCGGTGAGCACGATCTCCGGGTCGGCGGTCACCGTACTGACGACCGCGACGTCGGCGAGATCCCAGCCGAGGCGGGCGCACGCGAGCGAGGCACTCGAGACCGTCGGGATCACCCGCACGCGGCGCGGTCCGACCGCCGCCACGATGGTGGCACCGAGCCCGTGGAACATCGGATCCCCGCTGGCCAGGAGATGGATCCGCAGACCGCCGAGACCGCCGTACCGGGCGAGCTCGGCGGACGACCCGGTGAGGACGGCGTCGAGATGCTCCGACATCGGCGAGCGCCAGGCAATGGTGGTGACGCCGAGATCGGGCAGCAGATCGAGTTGCCGGGCCGACCCGATGATCACTCGCGCCGAGGTGAGCTCGGACTGCGCGATCGGCGTCAGGCCGTCCCAGCCGTCGGCACCGACACCGACGACGACGAAGGTCGAGTCGTCGTGAGCGGGAACGGAATCGCTCATCGGGGCAGCCGCCGCCAGATCGCTCGCGGAAGCAGTCGCATGCCGACGAACAGCGGACGCAGGAGTGCCGGTATCCACACCTCTGATCGTCGTCTGCGGTAGGCGCGCGCGACCGCGTCGGCGACCTCGTCGGCCGTCACCGACAGCGGTGCGGGTCGGGTGCCCTGCGCCATCAACTCCGCCGTCATGTTGCCGACGACAAAGCCCGGTCGGGCCAACAACAGCCGAACACCACTGCCGTGCAACGCATCCGCAAGTCCACTGGCGAAGCCGTCGAGTCCGGCCTTGGTGGATCCGTAGACGTAATTGGCGCGACGCACCCGAACACCCGCGACCGAGGAGAAGACGATGATGGTCCCGCTGCGTTCGGCGCGCATGGCCGTTGCGAGCGGGGTCAGCACACTGATCTGGGCGAGATAGTCGGTGTGCGCGATCTGCAGGGCATGGGCCACATCGGATTCGGCGCGCGCCTGATCACCGAGAATGCCGAACGCCACGATCGCGATCCCGATCGGACCGTGCTCGCCGGTGAGGGTGTCGATCACCGCGGGGTGGGTCGCGGTGTCGTCGGCGTCGAAGCCCATGGCGACGACGTCGGTGGCTCCCGCCGCCAGCAAGGTCTGTCGCTGGGGCTCGAGATCGTCGGGACGGCGGGCGGCGAGGACGACGACCCGGCCGGCACACAGCCGCTCGGCCAACCCCACCCCGATCTCGCTGCGGCCACCGAAGACGACCACGGTCCCGCGATCGGACTCCACACCCTCGTCTGCCACGGGATGCAGTATCGCATCGCGCGCGCGCTCGCGATGCGCCGGGCATCCGGCGCGATCACCCGCCCGTGGTCGCTACCGTGAACCCATGCCACGTACCCGCGCCGACCTCGGCTCCGACGCCCTGTCCTTTCTCGCCGAGCGCCACCTCGCGACCATCGCGACCCTGCGCGCCGACGGCACCCCGCACGTCGCGGCCGTCGGTTTCACCTACGACGAGGCGGCGGGTCTGGCGCGGGTGATCACCAGCGACGGCAACCAGAAGGTGCGCAACGTCGAACGCGGCGGATATGCGGCGCTCACCCACGTCGACGGGCCGCGCTGGCTGACACTGGAAGGGCCGGCCCGCATCCGTCGCGAGCCCGAGCAGGTCACCGACGCAGAACAGCGATACGCGCGGCGCTACCGCGAACCCCGGCCGAATCCGCGGCGGGTGGTCATCGAGGTCACCGTGGACCGGGTGATGGGGTCGCGCACGCTGCTCGGGGAACCACCACAGGGGTGAGAGCCCGGCCAGAGCTCTACAGCACCACGAGGTCGTGCGGCCGGACGTTGAGAGCGTCGTGGCCGTCCTCGGTGACCACCACGATGTCCTCGATCCGCGCACCCCAGTGGCCCGCGAAGTACACACCCGGTTCGACGCTGAAAGCCATTCCCGGGCGCAGGATGAGATCGTTTCCGCCCACGATGTAGGGCTCTTCGTGGACCGACAGGCCGATGCCGTGCCCGGTGCGGTGGATGAAGTTCTCGGCCAGCCCGCGCTCACTCAGCAGATCGCGGGCGGCGGCGTCGATCGACTCGGCGGTGACGCCCGGCCGCACCGACTCCACCGCACGCGCCTGCGCTTCCTGAAGGGCGGCGTAGGCGTCGGCGATCTCGACCGGCGGGGGTGCGAAGCAGTAGGTGCGGGTGGAATCGGAGTTGTATCCGGGCTCGACCGGACCGCCGATATCGATGACCACGATGTCGTCGGGCTCGATCACACGGTCGGAGAACTCGTGGTGCGGGTCGGCGCCGTGTGGTCCGGAGCCGACGATGACGAACTCCGCCCCGGTGTGGCCCTCGGCGACGATCGCCGCGGCGATGTCGTCGGCGACGTCCTTCTCGGTGCGTCCCGGCCGCAGCCACTCACCCATGCGCGCATGCACCCGATCGATCGCCGCACCGGCCCGGCGCAGTGCCTCGATCTCCGCGTCGTCCTTGATCATTCGGAGTTCGCGCAGCACGGCGGTGGCCAGGGCCGGGGTGGCGTCGACCCGCTGCGCGATCGGTACGAGATGCAAGGCGGGCATCGCGTCGGACACGGCGAGCCGTGGATGGTCGGGTAGGCCGGTCAAGGCCAGTCCGTGGGCGTCCTGACCGTCGACCCAGTCCACGATCTCGATACCGAGATCCGCGGCCGCCGATTCACGCACCGAGGCCAGTTCCAGACGCGCGACGACCAGGCGTGCGGTGCCGTCGGCGCCGATCACCAACGCCGTCAACCGCTCGAAGGTCTCCGCGCGTGAACCGATCAGATACCGCAGGTCCGGGCCGGGCGAGACGATCAGGGCGTCGAGTCCGGCGCCGGCGGTCAGTTCGGCCGCGCGGGCCACCCTCGTGCGGTACACATCGGAGTCGAATCGCGAAGCACTACCCATGCGGGCAGCCTACGCGGACGGCGGTGGTGGGTCGGATTCGACGCCACGGCGTCGGAGCCTCGCGCGTGATGTCGGCGCGGGATGACAGAGTTGTGGGCGTGACCGACACCGGACG
Source organism: Gordonia polyisoprenivorans (assembly GCF_017654315.1). Taxonomy (NCBI): domain Bacteria; kingdom Bacillati; phylum Actinomycetota; class Actinomycetes; order Mycobacteriales; family Gordoniaceae; genus Gordonia; species Gordonia polyisoprenivorans. Next base: position 3,614,391 of record NZ_CP072203.1, on the reverse strand, counting down.
ATCCACCCACGGCACCCTGATGCTGCTCGACGGCGCCAGCCTGTGGTTCCGCTCCTTCTTCGCGCTGCCGGAGAAGATGACCGCACCCGACGGTCGGCCCGTGAACGCCGTCCGCGGCTTTCTCGACACCATCGCCACCCTGGTGACACGCGAGGGACCGACGCGACTGGTGGTCTGCCTCGATCTCGACTGGCGACCGTCGTTCCGTACCGACCTCATCCCCTCCTACAAGGCGCATCGGGTGGCCCAGCCGGCCGGCGACACCCACGGGGGTGGCTCCACAACCGTTGACATCGAGGAAGTTCCGGACACCCTCACCCCGCAGGTCGACATGATCCTCGAGGTGCTCGCCGCGGCCGGTGTGGCCACCTCGGGTGCCGCCGGCTGCGAGGCCGACGACGTGATCGGCACGTTGGCGTTCGCCGAGTCCCTCGATGATGTGATCGTGGTGAGCGGCGACCGGGATCTGCTGCAGGTCGTCGCCGACGACCCGGTCCGCGTGCGGGTTCTCTATGTCGGTCGCGGGCTGGCGAAGGCGGAGATGATGGGTCCGGTGGAGGTCGGCGAGAAGTACGGCGTGCCCACCGAGCGTGCCGGTGCGGGGTACGCGGAGATGTCGATCCTGCGCGGTGACCCGTCCGACGGTCTGCCCGGGGTGAGCGGGATCGGCGAGAAGACCGCCGCCAAGCTCATCACCGAATACGGCGGACTCGACGAACTCGAAACCGCGGCCGCCGATCCGTCGTCGTCGCTGACGCCGCGAAACCGCAAGGCGCTCATCGCTTCCGCCGATTATCTGAGCGCCGCGCGCACGGTGGTCTTCGTCCGTACGGACGCCGAGACCGTGGAGAGCACCGACGACCGCTTACCCGCGGCACCGGCGGATCCGGGGCGTCTGGTCGAGCTCGCGGCCGAACTGGGGATCGGGACGTCGGTCGGCCGCCTGTCCAAGGCTCTGGGGTGGGATCTCGACGTACCGCGCTGATCGCGTCCGGTGACCGGCCGCGTGTCGTGGTGTGGCCCCGGTCGGCTCAGCTGGTCGGTCGCGCCACCTGGTACTTGCCGTCGTCGTCGAGGAAGGTGACCTTGACGTTCTGCTTCTGGCCGCCGACGGTCGCCGTGCACGTGAAGGAGTTGCCCTTCTTGACCTTCTGGCCGGACGGGCAGCTCACATCCGAGACGTCGCTGGCCTGGTACTGCTCGGTGAGAACCTGTTTGACACCGTTCTGCGCGGCCGTCTGATCCAGTTCACGCGGCCACCACCACAGCCATCCGGTGACGACGATCGCGATCGCCGCGACGATCAGGACTGCGCCCACGGCGATCAGTCCCCTCCAGAGACCCTTCTTCTGCGTGGGCGCGGCCATGCCGGCGAACTGGTCGCCGGGTGCTCCGTACGCACCGTAGGGGCCGGGCTGTCCGGGCTGTCCCGGTTGCGGCTGGTTGAACTGGCCGAAACCGGCGGTACCCGGCTGACTCTGGGCACCGTAGGGCGTGGTCCCGGGCTGCTGACCATACGGAGCCCCCGGCTGCTGGGCCGGGCCGCCGTACGGCGTTTGGGCTGCAGCGCCGTACGGCGCTTGGGCTTCAGCGCCGTACGGCGCGCTCGCCTGGCCGGGCTGCTGACCGTACGGCTGGGGCTGGCCGAACTGCTGGGGCGGGCCGTAAGGCTGGCCCTGAGTGAATTGCGGGGTCTGACCGAACTGCTGGGGCTGGCTGGTGGGCGCCATCTGGGTCGGACTGTACTGCTGACCGCTCGCCGCGCCGAATCCCGATGGCGCCGAAGGGGTTCCGTAACCCGGTGCAGGGTATCCGGGTTGCTGGGGAGGGCCGGGCTGGGCGGGATAACCGGCCGGGGTGGCGGTGGTCGGCGGCGCCTGCGGTGGCTGCTGCACGTGCCCGGGAATCTGCACGACCTCGGTCTTGCCGTCGGTTCCGGCTTCCGTCGGGTTCGCGGGTGCGGCAGGGCCGCCCGGAGCCGCGTCGCCCGCAGCCGGGGTGCCGGGAACCTTGTTGCTGGGGTCTTCCGGATTGCTCATCTGTGGTCTCCCGCCTTCGCTGCGCCGCCTGGCGTGCGCGTGTCGCCGATTCGCCCGACTCCATGGTCGGTGAACGTCCCCCCCGAGGTGTGTTCGGCCTGTCTCCGCCGACGTCAGCGCGGGAGGTCGCCCACCGGCCCGATCAGCAAGAAACGTTACCCCAGCGACCGCCGTCGATCACTCAATGCGCCCGACGGCGACCACTGGTGTCGATCGGACGACCGAATATCGACGGTCAGCTCAGTTCGGCGGCGACCACACCCCGGCGAATGGCCCCCACCGCCACGCGCGCGGGGCGCGCCAACGGCGAATCCTCACCCACGCACAATCGGATCTGTTCGAGCAGGTCGACGACCTGTCGATTCCAGCGGACGAAGTCTCCGGGCGAGAGCAGATGTCCGCGCTCACCGGCCGCGGCGAGCGCCTCGGTCAACGACCGTCCCGACACCCACATCGAGACCGCGATGGAGAAGCCGGTGTCGGGTTCCCGAGTCGGCGAGACGTGGTGGCGTGTCTCGACGGCGGTCACCGACCGCCAGATCGCGACGGTCTCGGAGACCGCCGTGCGCAGTGCCGGATTGCCGCTCATCGCGTCGGCACCGGAATAGCTCTCGCGACGCGACTCGAAGACCATCGCGGCGACGACGGCAGCCAGATCCGGCGGTGAGAGCTTGTCCCAGATCCCCGCCCGGATGCACTCGGTCACCACCAGATCGCTCTCGCTGTAGATCCGGCCGAGCACCTCGCCCGTCGGGGTGACACGCACGGTCTCGTCGACGTACTCCAGATAACCGAGTTCGCTGAGCACCCCGACGATGTGATCGAAGGTGACACCGAGCGTCGAGGTGCGCGCACCGATCCGCGCCTGCGCGTCGACGATGTCGCGCAACAGCCGGTTGCGTCGTTCGGCCAGTCGGAACAGATCGTCGGAGGCGTCGATGCCGTGGGCGGGATGAGTCTTCAGCACGTGTCGGAGCCGCTTCAACTCGGCGTCATCGGCGGCCTCGGCGCGCTTCTTGCTCCCCCGGCCCCGTGGCATCTCGATGCCCGTGGCGCGCAGCGCCGACGCGAGGTCGCGACGACCCCGACCGGAACGACGATCAGCATTGCGCGGCAGGCGCATTCCGCCGAGGACCTCCGGAGGATTGACGAAATCGGCCACCCCGACCCGACCGCACCAGGCGTCCTCGGTGAGTACGAGGGGTTTCGGGTCGACCGGTGCCCCGGCCGTCTCCAGCACGACCGCGATCCCGCGATGGCGCCCCGTCGGCACACCGATGACCGCACCACGTTTGAGCGAGGCGAGTTCGTCGGCGATCGCGTCACGGCCCTCGACGCGACGCCGGAACCGCAGATCCCGCTCTCGCCGCCGGATGTCCTCACGCAGGGTGATGTACCCGAGGAATCCGGCGTAGGGTTCGTCCGTGCCGTGCACGGCGTCTGACGCGTCCGGCACGCCGCCGGAGTCTCCGTCGATACCGATCGGTCCCGGATCGATCCCCCGCCGCCGTGCGGCACCGGCGAGTTCGACGTCGAGACGCCGCAACTGACGGCTCATCTCGTCGACCTTGCGCGCCTGACCGACCACCGAACGGTCCGCCTGGAACTGCGCGAAGGAGCGGTTGAGCAGATCGCGCGACCCGGCGAGGCCGAGTCGGCCGATCAGGTTCACCGCCATGTTGTATTCCGGCGCAAAGGAACTCCGCAGCGGGAAGGTGCGGGCACCGGCCAGCCCGGCTACCTGCTCCGGGATCAGTTCCGGCGACCACACGATCACCGCGTGTCCCTCGACGTCGATGCCGCGCCGGCCCGCGCGGCCGGTCAGCTGGGTGAACTCGCCGGGGCTCAGGTCCACGTGAGCCTCGCCGTTGAACTTGACGAGCCGTTCGAGGACCACCGACCGGGCGGGCATGTTGATGCCCAGCGCCAGGGTCTCGGTGGCGAACACCATGCGGACCAGGCCGCGGACGAAGAGCTCCTCGACCGTGTGCCGGAAGGTCGGCAACAACCCGGCGTGGTGGGCGGCGAACCCGCGTCGCAGACCCGCCCGCCACTCGTCGACACCCAGGACGTCGGCGTCGGCGGGTGAGAGTTCGGTCAGATGCCGATCCACCACCTCGTCCACCGCCGCCACCTGATCGGGGGTCAGCAGGTTCAGACCCGACCGCAGGCACTGCGCGAGCGCGCCGTCACAGCCGGCGCGGGAGAAGATGAATCCGATCGCCGGGAGCAGACCCTCCTTCTCCAATCGTGCGACGACCTGCGGCCGGGGCGGGCCCGGCTTACGTCGGGGACGGCCACGCCCGCGTCGCCCGCGCTGATCGTCGTCGTCCTCGAGGAGCATCCGGTGGCGGATGAAACGCTTCAGCTCGGGATTGACCTTCGACCGATGATCACCTGCCGCACTGTGGGAGTCGAATAGGTCGAACAGTCTGCTGCCGACCAGCATGTGTTGGGTCAGCGGCACCGGCCGGTGATCGTCGACGATGACCGTGGTGTCGCCACGAACTGTCTGGATCCACTCGCCGAACTCCTCGGCGTTGCTCACCGTCGCCGACAGGCTGACCACCCGAACCGAGGGTTCGAGATGCAGGATGACCTCTTCCCACACCGCGCCGCGGAAGCGGTCGGCGAGGAAGTGCACCTCGTCCATCACCACATGCGACAAGCCGTTCAGCGCGGGGGAGTTCGCGTAGATCATGTTGCGCACGACCTCGGTGGTCATCACCACCACCGGCGCGTCGGAGTTGATCGAGGTGTCACCGGTGAGCAGACCGACCGACGCGGCACCGTGCACCGCGACCAGATCGGCGTACTTCTGGTTGCTCAGTGCCTTGATCGGCGTGGTGTAGAAGCATTTGCTGCCCGAGGCGAGCGCCAGGTGAACGGCGAACTCACCGACGATGGTCTTACCCGCGCCGGTGGGGGCGCAGACGAGCACGCCGTGGCCGCTTTCCAGGGCGAGACAGGCACGGATCTGGAAATCGTCGAGGCGGAAGTCCAGGCGGGCGACGAAGGTGTCGAACGCCGATCCCGCGGACGCGGAGGGGGCGTCGAGCCGGTCGAAGGAAGTCATCGACTCCAGCATGTCACCTTCGAGGCCATCGGTGCTCTCCGTGCAGCTCCGTCGTGACCCGGTGACACATGGCCGGTGAGAGGTCGGTGGGTCAGAGGATGTCGTCGAAGGTGGATGCGTCGCGCACCCGGGCACGCGGCGTGCCCTGCTCTGCGGGGCGACTGCCGGTGCTCACCCCGACGGCCGGCTCCAGCCGGGAGGCCACCGGTGGTGCGGACGGGACGGGGATGGGGCCGGCCTGGTCGTCGGCCAAGGCGTCCCACTCCTGGGTGCGGCGGGTCTTTCGGCGGTCGTTGACGCGGGCGATCTGGATGGCGACCTCGAGCAGCACCGTCAGCGCCAGGGACAATGACAGCATCGTGAACGGGTCCTGGCCGGGCGTGACGATCGCCGCGAAGACGAACATGGTGAAGATGAGCCCGCGGCGCCACGCCTTGAGCTTCTGATAGCTGACGACCCCGACGAGGTTGAGCGCGACGATGAGCAGCGGTAGCTCGAAGCTCACGCCGAAGATGATCAGCAGGTGGATCATGAATCCGAAGTACTGGTCACCGGCCAGAGCGGTGACCTGTACGTCGTTACCCACGGTCAGCAGGAAGTGAAAAGCCTTGGCCACCACCAGGTACGCCATCACGGCGCCACCGACGAACAGCACCGCGGCCGCGGAGACGAAACTCATCGCGTACTTGCGTTCGTTGGCGTGCAGGCCCGGGGTCACGAACTGCCAGACCTGATACAGCCAGACGGGGCACGCCAGCACCATGCCGGCGGTCAGCGCGACCTTCAGCCGCAACATGAACTGGTCGAAGGGGCCGGTCGCGAGGAGCCGACAGCTACCGTCGGCGGTCAGTGTCGCCCGGGTCGACGGTGGTAGCGAACAGTAGGGTTCGCGCAGCAGATCGCCCAGGGACGAGACGCCGGGGATGCCGTGTGAGTACCAGATGAAGCCGACGATCGTGGTGACGACGATGGCCGCCATCGCCACGAGGAGTCGGTACCGAAGCTCCTGCAGATGCTCGACCAACGGCATGGTGCCGTCGGGATTGAGCTTGCGTTGTCGCTTACGCGGGTCGAGTGGGATCCGCACGCCGTACGCGCCTAGGCGGACTTCTTCGTATTGTCGGCCGGCGCGTTCGGAGCTGCCGCGTTGTGCGCCGGCGTCTCCGGGGAGGTCGGCAGTTCACGCGGCGGGGCGGGCTCGGCGGCGGTCGGTCGGGTCTCCCCGTCCTTCTGCATCTCCTGGACCTCGCTCTTGAAGATCCGCAGTGACTGGCCCAGTCCGCGTGCGGCGTCGGGCAGCTTCTTCGATCCGAACAGCAGCACCAGAACCACCAGCACGATGACCCAGTGCCACCATGACATTGCACCCATTGAACTACCTTTCCCCGTCATTTCTCGGCCCGAGGGCCATCGTACCCCGCACCCCGGAACACCCGTCACCGCAAGTGTGAGGACTCATCATCACGCCCCCGCGGGGCCGGTGGTGTAGCGAGCCCGGGCACGTGCGGCCTCGGCGCTGATCGCCGTTGCGATGTCGGCGTCGTCGACGACGCGCACTCGCCCGCCGAACCCGAGGAGGAAGCGGGTCAACCAGTCCGCCGAGCCATAGACCAGGCGAGCCCGGACCGGCGCGGACGGATCGGGCCGATCCTCGATCGGTTCGAGTGGCTCGACGGTGTAGTAGTCGAGAATCCACAACTCCGAGGAATCGACCTCGATGTCCACCGACGGAAGGTCGGGGTTCTCGGTGAGAATCGGCGACTGCACGGTATGGCGCGCCTGATCGGGCGGCGCGGCCGGCTCGTCGAGCATCACCGCCTCGTCGATCCGGTCGAAGCGGAACAGCCGGACGCCCTCGCTCTCGCGGCACCACGCCTGCAGATAGGTGTGACCGTCGACGGCCTGCAGCGAGATCGGGTCGACGATCCGCCGGGTCACCACGTCGCGGCTCGCCGAGTAGTAGTTCAACGCCAGGGCACGGCTCGACCGCACCGCCTCCCGGACGATGCGATAACGGGGTGACTCGGTGAGGTCGTCGCCCGAGGCCGAGGTGAGAGGCGCGAGTCCGGAACCGCCCGCGGCACCGGGTGCCGGGGCGCCGACCGCCTGCTCGATCTTGGCGATGGCCCGCCCGGCCGCTTCGCGGTCGAGGACCCCCGGGGTGTCGACGAGCGCGCGCAATGCCACCAGCAGGATGCTGGCCTCGGTCGGGGTGAGCCGCAGCGGCCGGTCCATGCCCGCGGTGAACCCGACGTGCACGTGTCCCTCGCTGAACTCGACCTCGATGAGATCGTCCGGGTAGTAGCCCGGCAGGCCGCACACGAACAGTTGCTCAAGGTCCTTGGTCAGCTGGCGCTCGGTCACCCCGAGATCGGCTGCCGCCTGATCGATCGAGATGCCTTCGTGGGCAAGGAAATACGGGACGAGCGCGAGCAGGCGGCTCAATCGGGACGGTGCAGCCTGGGCCATCAGGCACCCACCTGCATCAGGGTGTCGAGACCATCGATGACGATCTGCCTCAGCTCCGGTGGTGAGAGCACCACCGCGTCGGCGCCCGCGCCGAGCACCATCCGCGCGAGACCGGTCAGCGAGCCGATCTCGATGTCGAGGACATCGCCGGGTTCGCCGTCGTACTCCTGCGCGGTCCGGCCGGCCGCATGACGCCGCAAGCCCGCGGCGCGCCCGTCCGCCACCCACACCCGTGCAGTGCGGCCGTCGGATCCGGCTGCGGATTCCACCGCCGAGGCGACGATCGCCTGGAGATCGGTGCCATCGGGGACGGTCACCGAGCCCGGCTCGTCGACCGCCGTCACATCGGTGAGCCGGCTCAGCCGGAAGGTGCGGGTGTCGGCGCGGTCGCGATCATGGCCGACGACATACCAGCGGCCGCGATGGGTGACCACCCCCCACGGTTCGAGAGTTCGTGGCATTCCCGCCGATCCCGATCCGGCCCGATAGGTGAAGGTCACCGCGCGTTGCGCCTCGATGGCCGGCAGCAACGCTCCGAGGGTCGCCTCGCTGCCCATCGACCGCGCCGAATCACCTGCGGAGACCCCGATCTCGTCGTCGGCGCGGACGTCGAATCCGGCCGCGCGCAACTTCAGGACCGCGGTCTGCGAGATGGCCGAGATCTCCGGGGTGTCCCACAGGGTGGCCGCCATCGCGATCGCGGCGGCCTCGTCCCGGTCGAACGAGATGTCGGGCAGCTCGTAGCTGTCGCGATTGATGCGATAACCGTCGAGCCCCTGCCCCATCGCCGACGGCCCGGTCACCAGCGGGATGCCGAGCTCGCGCAGCTCGGTCTTGTCGCGCTCGAACATCCGGTTGAACGCCTCTGCCGACTGACCGTCGTCGTGGTAGCCGACCACGTTGCGGCGAATGTACTCGGCGGTGACGAACTGCTTGGTCGCCAGCAGGCAGATCACCAGATTGAGGAGTCGCTCGACCTTCGAGACCTTGGATGATGCCACCCGTCGAGCCTACGACTCACATGGACGCGATCAGGCGATCGACGCGCTCGTCGACCGACCGGAACGGGTCCTTGCACAGCACCGTTCGTTGCGCCTGATCATTCAGCTTGAGGTGAACCCAGTCGACGGTGAAATCACGTCCGGCCTTCTGTGCTGCGGAGATGAAGTCACCGCGCAGCTTGGCCCGCGTGGTCTGCGGCGGTTCGTTCACCGCGGTCTTGATCGCCTCGTCGGTGGTGATCCGTCGCACCAGGCCCTTACGGGACAGGACGTCGAAAACGCCGCGACCGCGTTTGATGTCGTGGAACGCCAGATCGAGTTGCGCGATCTTCGGGTCGGACAGATCCATGGAGTACCGGTCCTGATAGCGCTCGAACAGCTTGCGCTTGATCACCCAGTCGATCTCGGTGTCCACCCCGGAGAAGTCGCCGCTCTCCACCGCGTCGAGCATCCGGCCCCACAGATCGACCACCATGTCCATCTCCGGATCGGGGCGTCGGTTCACCAGGTGCTCGACCGCACGCGCGTGGTACTCGCGCTGGATGTCCAGGGCGCTGGCCTGGCGACCACCGGCGAGCCGGACCGGGCGACGCCCCGTGGGGTCGTGGCTGACCTCCCGGATGGCGCGAATCGGGTTGTCCAGGGCGAAATCCCGGAAGACCACGCCGGCCTCGATCATCTCCAGCACCAACGCCGCCGAGCCGACCTTGAGCAGCGTCGTCATCTCCGCCATGTTGGAGTCGCCGACGATGACGTGCAGACGCCGGTACTTCTCGGCGTCGGCGTGCGGCTCGTCGCGGGTGTTGATGATCGGACGGGAACGCGTGGTCGCCGACGACACACCCTCCCAGATGTGTTCGGCACGCTGCGACAGACAGAAGGTCGCCGCCTTCGGCGTGGCCAGGACCTTCCCTGCGCCGCAGATCAGCTGCCGGGTCACCAGGAACGGCAACAGCACGTCGGAGATGCGGGAGAACTCGCCCGCGCGCACCACCAGGTAGTTCTCGTGGCATCCGTAGGAGTTGCCGGCCGAGTCGGTGTTGTTCTTGAACAGGTAGATGTCACCACCGATGCCCTCGTCGGCCAGGCGCTGCTCGGCGTCGATCAGCAGGTCCTCGAGGACGAGCTCACCCGCGCGGTCGTGATTGATCAGCTGGACCAGACCATCGCATTCGGCGGTCGCGTACTCCGGATGCGACCCGACGTCGAGGTAGAGCCGCGCGCCGTTCTGCAGGAACACATTCGACGACCGGCCCCAGGAGACGACCCGACGGAACAGATAGCGGGCCACCTCGTCGGGACTGAGTCGGCGATGACCGTGAAAGGTGCACGTGACACCGAATTCCGTCTCGATGCCCATGATTCGACGCTGCACGTGATCAACCCTACCCGCGCGCCGCCACGGCGACCTGCCGGACGCGCGAGCCGACCACGCCGTCCGCGGGCGGGACGAACGTGCTCACTGTGCCGCGGGATCGGCGGAACCCGCGGCGGACTCACCCGGCTCGTCCGGGGCGTCGGCACCGGCGACGGTGCCCTCGGCGTCACCGCCCTGATCGACGCTCGAGAGCAACTCCGCCACGCGCGCGGCGGTGAGCCGCTTGAACGCCCGTCGGGGCCGATTGCGGTCGAGGACCGCGACCTCGAGATCACCCGGGGTGAGTTCCCGTGGCGTGGCCGCGGCACCGTTGCCGCTGTCGGTGGGAGTGGCCAGTGCGGCGGCCGCCACCGAGAGCGCATGCGCGAGATCGAGATCCGGGGTGTAGCTGTCCTTGAGGGCGGCCGCGATGGATTCGGTGGCACCACCCATCACCAGAAACCGCGTCTCGTCGGAGATCGAGCCGTCGTAACCGATGCGGTAGAGCTGGGAGGGCTTCGGCTTGCCCGGACGGGCCACCTCGGCGACGCACAGCTCGACCTCGTAGGGCTTGGCCTGCTCGGTGAACACCGATCCGAGTGCGTTGGCATAGGTATTGGCCAGACTCAGCGCCGACACGTCGTTGCGGTCATAGCTGTACCCGCGCATGTCCGCGAGCTGGATTCCGGCCTTGCGCAGACTCTCGAACTCGTTGTACTTGCCCACCGCGGCAAACCCGATGCGATCGTAGATCTCGCTGGTCTTGCGCAGCGTGTTCGACGGGTTCTCCGCGACGAACAGCACACCGTCGGCGTAGGTCAGGATGACCACGCTGCGACCGCGGGCAATACCCTTGCGCGCCAACTCCGAGCGGTCGCGCATGATCTGCTCGGCACTGGCGTAATACGGAAAGGTCACCGCGGATCTCCTTCGTGCTCGGCGGCGCGGCGATCGATGATCGCGCGTGCGGCCGCCTCGATCGCCTCCGAGTCGACCTCGTGGGCACCCTGCGCACCCACCACGACCGCCAACGGGAAGATCTTGCGGACCAGGTCGGGACCACCGGTGGCGGTGTCGTCGTCGGCGGCGTCGTAGAGGGCCTCCACGGCCACCGCCAGCGCGCCGTCGGCGTCGAGATCGCGACGGTAGAGCTTCTTCATCGACGACTTGGCGAACACCGAACCGGAGCCGATCGCGGTGTACCCGCCGAACTCCTCGTGACGGTCACCGGCGACGTCGAAGGAGAAGATCCGACCGCGCTCGGTGGGGTCGTCGTGATCGATGTCGTAACCGACCAGCAGCGGGATCGCCGCCAGACCCTGAAGCGCCGCACCGAGATTGCCACGCACCATCGAGGCCAGCCGGCTCACCTTGCCGTCCAGCGTGAGCGGCACACCCTCGATCTTCTCGTAATGCTCGAGCTCGACGGTGAACAAGCGGACCATCTCGATCGCGATACCCGCGGTACCGGCGATACCGGCTGCCGAGTACTCGTCGGTGATGTAGACCTTCTGCACATCCCGCGTGGCGATGAGGTTGCCCATCGTCGCGCGCCGGTCACCGGCGAGCACCACCCCGCCGGGATAGCTCACCGCCACGATGGTGGTGCCGTGCGGGATCTCGGAGGTGTCGGTCGCGGCGCTCATGTGCTGTGCGCGAGCGCCCGGTAACTGCTCCGGAGCGTGCACCCGGAGGTAATCACTGAACGAGGAGATGTCCGCGCCAAGGGAAAGTGCCGGTCGCCGAACGGGATTGGGGAACAGTGAATCGAACCCGTCGCTCACTGGCCGCCCTTCTGCACATAGGCACGCACGAAGTCCTCGGCGTTCTCCTCGAGCACGTCGTCGATCTCGTCGAGCAGATCGTCGGTGTCCTCGGTCAGCTTCTCGCGTCGTTCCTGACCCGCACCACCGTCCGAGCCGAGGTCGTCGTCGTCTCCGCCGCCGCCGCGCTTGGTCTGTTCCTGCGCCATCTGCACTCCTTAGTGTTGGCGAAGCCTCCGGCTTCGCGTGTGTTCACGCCCGAGAGCACCACTCTTCGTCGTCGGAGACGTCGCTCGCTGCGCTCACTGGTCTCCTCCTCCTGCATCGCGGTGCGGCGCGAACACGCCGTGCCACCATCACCCGAGTCGTATACGGGTTGTCGTCGTACCCGCTCGCTGGTGTATGACCACACTACCGGCGCAGACCTGTTCTGGGCGGTCGTAACACGACGACGTCTGCGAGGTCGATCAGGTCGTCAGCTGCTCGACGAGGTCGGCTGCGGAGTCCACGGAGTCGAGCAGCTTGCCGACGTGGGCTCGGCTGCCGCGCAACGGCTCCAGCGTCGGTATGCGCACCAGCGAGTCGCCGCCGAGATCGAAGATCACCGAATCCCAGCTCGCCGCGGCGACGTCGGCGCCGAAGCGTCGCAGGCACTCACCGCGGAAGTAGGCGCGGGTGTTGGTCGGTGGTTCGGTGATCGCCCGCGTCACCTGCGCCTCGTCGACCAGACGTTTCATCGATCCGCGCGCCACGAGCCGGTTGTAGAGACCCTTCTCCAGGCGTACATCGGAGTACTGCAGATCGATCAGCTGCAGGCGGGGCGCCGACCAGCCGAGGCCCTCGCGCTGCCGGAAGCCCTCCAGAATCCGCAGCTTCGCCGGCCAGTCGAGGATGTCGGCACACTCGAGCGGATCCCGTTCGAGACGGTCGAGGACGTCGGCCCACGTGGCCAGGACGTGCATGGCGCGCTCGTCGTCGGAGTGCTCCCGCTCGTGGAACCGGACGCAGCGGTCGAGATACTCACGCTGCAGCGCCAGGCCGGTGAGTTCGCGCCCGTCGGTCAGCGCGACGGTCGCGGCCAGGCTCGGATCGTGACTGATCGTGTGCACCGCCTGCACGGGGCGTGCGAGTTCGAGGTCGGAGAAATCGACTCCGGCCTCGATGAGATCGAGCACCAGCGAGGTGGTGCCGACCTTGAGGTAGGTGGCGGTCTCGGCGAGATTCGCGTCGCCGATGATCACGTGCAGACGCCGATAGCGTTCCGGGTCGGCGTGCGGCTCATCGCGGGTGTTGATGATCCCGCGCTTGAGGGTCGTCTCCAGCCCCACCTCGACCTCGATGTAGTCGGAGCGCTGGGAGAGTTGGTATCCCGCCTCGTCGCCCGACTGCCCGATGCCGACGCGGCCGGAGCCGGTGATCACCTGACGCGAGGCGAAGAACGTCGTGAGACCGCCGATGACCGCGGTGAACGGGGTCTCCCGGTTCATCAGATAGTTCTCATGGGTGCCATACGAGGCACCCTTGCCGTCGATGTTGTTCTTGTAGAGCTGCAGACGCGGGGCGCCCGGCACACTCGCGACATGGCGTGCGGCGGCCTCCATGACCCGCTCCCCCGCCTTGTCCCAGATCACCGCATCCATCGGGTCGGTGACCTCGGGCGCGGAGTACTCGGGATGGGCGTGATCGACGTAGAGCCGCGCGCCGTTGGTGAGGATCATGTTCGCGGCGCCGATCTCGTCGGCGTCGATGATCGGTGCCGGACCCGAGCCGCGGCCGAGATCGAACCCGCGCGCGTCGCGTAGCGGCGACTCCACCTCGTAATCCCACCGCGTGCGCTTGGCGCGGGGCACCCCGGCCGCCGCCGCGTAGGCCAACACCGCCTGGGTGGAGGTCATGATCGGATTCGCGGTCGGGTCCCCCGGAGCCGAGATGCCGTACTCGACCTCGGTACCGATGATTCGCTGCATATACCGAGCCTAGAGGTCGCTCGCCGACACCACCGATCCCACCCACCGGGGCGCCGACGGGTGAGAGGCCCGGGCGCCGTGGTCGGGATGGGTACGCGTCGATGAACACCACCCCGCTTGCGGTGCGCACGGTCGCCGTCGTCGGTAGCGTCTACGCCGTGAAAGCCTTCCGCCGGTTCACCGTCCGCGTGCCGCTCCCGGCCCCCCTCGCCGACCTCGATGTCCTGGCCCGCAATCTGCGCTGGGTGTGGCACAGCGACACCCAGGATCTGTTCGCCACGGTCGACCCTGATCTGTGGCACTCCTTCGCCGATCCGCTACGCCTGCTCGCCGAGGTCGATCCGGCGCGACTGGCCGAACTCGCCGACGACGACGGCTTCCGCGGCCGGCTCGAAGCGCTGCGCGCGGAGCTCGACACCTATCGGGCCGAGCCACAGTGGTTCGGTCGGCAGGAACGCGACGGTGTGCCGATGCCCCCGGGTATCGCCTATTTCTCGATGGAATTCGGGATCTCCGAGGTGCTACCGATCTACTCCGGCGGTCTGGGCATCCTGGCCGGCGACCATCTCAAGGCGGCCTCGGATCTGGGCCTGCCGCTCATCGGGGTCGGCCTGTTCTACCGCTCGGGCTACTTCCGGCAGAGCCTCTCGCACGACGGCTGGCAGATCGAGCGATACCCCGTCAACGATCCGGGGCTGCTGCCCCTGGACCTGCTGACCGACGGCGAGCATGCGGTCGACATCACCGTGTCGATGCCCGGCAGACGCACCCTGCACGCCCAGGTCTGGGTCGCCACCGTGGGCCGGATCCCGTTGCTGCTGCTCGACACCGACATCCCGGCCAACGACGACGAGCTGCGATCGGTGACCGACCGGCTCTACGGCGGCGACCAGGACCATCGGATCAAGCAGGAGATCCTCCTCGGTATCGGCGGGGTGCGCGCACTGCGTGCCTTCATCGCGGCCACCGGCCGCCCCGATCCCACGGTGTTCCACATGAACGAGGGACATGCGGGCTTCCTCGGCGCCGAACGCGTCCGCGAACTCGTCGAGTCGGGGCTCGATGTCGGCTCCGCGGAGTCGGTGGTACGCGCGTCCAACATCTTCACCACCCACACCCCGGTCCCCGCGGGCATCGACCGCTTCGGCAAGGATCTGGTCTCGTTCTATCTCGACGCCGATCCCGGTGGCGGGTCCCGGTTGCTGCCCGGGCTGTCCGCGGCGACGGTCCTCGAACTCGGCAACGAGGGCGATCCCGGAATATTCAACATGGCGCACATGGGTTTTCGGCTCGGCCAGCGGTCGAACGGGGTGTCGCAGCTGCACGGCGAGGTCAGCCGGGAGATGTTCGCCGGGCTCTGGCCGGGCTTCGACGCCGACGAGGTGCCGATCGGGGCGATCACCAATGGCGTACACGGGTTCACCTGGGTCGCGCGCCCCTGGCGCGAACTCGTCGGCGTCGACGAGGACTCGGCGGCATCCCGGTACGCCGACTTGTCGTCGGCCGATCTGTGGAAAACCCGGCAGACGCTACGCGGCGGACTGGTCGACGAGGTGCGCCGACGCGCACATGCCAGCGGCCGTGATCGCGGTTTCAGCGAGGTCGAATTGTCCTGGACCGCAGATCTCTTCGACCCCGAGGTGTTGACCATCGGCTTCGCGCGGCGCGCCGCGACGTACAAGCGGCTGACGCTCATGCTGCGCGACCCCGAACGTCTCAAGCGCATCCTCACCGACCCGCAGCGTCCGGTGCAGCTGGTCATCGCGGGCAAGGCGCACCCGGCCGACGACGGCGGCAAGGCGCTCATCCAGCAGGTGGTCCGCTTCACCGAGGACCCGGCGATTCGCGATCGCATCGTGTTCCTGCCCGACTACGACATCTCGATGGCACGGCACATCTACGCCGGCTGCGACGTCTGGCTCAACAACCCGGTGCGGCCGATGGAGGCCTGCGGTACCTCGGGAATGAAGTCGGCGCTCAACGGCGGCCTGAATCTGTCCATCCTCGACGGATGGTGGGACGAGATGGCCGACGGCGAGAACGGCTGGGCCATCCCGTCGGCCGAGGGCGTCACCGATGAGAACCGGCGCGACGACCTCGAGGCCGAGGCCCTGTACTCGCTGCTCGAGAACTCGGTCATCCCGCTGTTCTATGCGCGTGAGACCAGCGGACTGCCCGAGCGCTGGGTCGAGATGGTCCGGCACACGCTGTCGGTCCTCGGTCCGAAGGTGCTCGCCTCCCGGATGGTCCGCGACTACACCACCGAGCTGTATGCGCAAGCGGCGCAGTCGTTCACGGCCGCGGTCGCCGACGACTACGCGGCTGCCCGGGACCTCGCCGCCTACCGCAGGCGGGTCGAGGCGGCGTGGCCGTCGGTGATGATCGCGGGGCTCGACGAGTCCGGCGACCCAGGTGCCCGGCAACTGCAGCTGACCGCCCAGGTCGGTCTCGGGGGGATGGCCGCCGACGAGGTGACGGTCGAAGCGGTTCTCGGGCGGGTCGACGACGCCGGCGACATCGTCGAACCGACCGTGTCGCCGATGAGTCCCGCCGGTGGTCCCGACGCCTCGGGGCGGGTGGCCTTCACCACGACGGTCACCCCGCACCGTTCCGGTGTACTCGGCTACACCGCGCGCGTGCTGCCGCGCCAGCGGCTGCTCGCCGACGACGCCGAGCTCGGACTGGTGCGCTACCCGGCGCCGGCCGGCGGCTGAGCGACGGGCTCGGAGGCCGCGCGCGTCTGCGGCTCAGCGCTTCTTGAGCCGCAGACGCGAGTAGGTGAACAGGTAGAGGATCACCGCGATCACCAGCAGCACCCCGAATGCCAGTCCGGCGTGCGCGGGTGAGGTCTGCCAGAGGGAGACCTTCTGGGTCGCATCGGGATTGATGGTGGGCAGATCGACTGCGCCCGCCGACGCCACGTAGCCCCAGTAGGACGGGAAGATCCACGAGAGCTGTTGCAGGCCGGGCTTGTCCAGTGCGAACAGGCCACCGCAGAACACCAACTGCACCATGATGATGATCACCAGCGGGGGCATCGCCTGCTCCTGCGAGCGAACCGCCGCCGAGATCGCCAGTCCGACCAGGGTGGACACGCATGCCAGCGCGGCGATCGCGACGAACAACGCCACCGGTGGCGGCACCAGCGGACCACCGAGCTGTGGCAATCCCCGGCCGGCGAAGGTGATCGCGACCATCACCGCGCTCTGCAGGATCGCGGTGATGAAGAACACCACCACCTTTGCCCACAGGTAGGCGCCGGGTCGCAGCCCGACCGCCCGCTCACGTTCGAAGATGTCGCGCTCACCGACCAGATCGCGCATCGTCAATGCCGCACCCATGAACGCCGCCCCCACCACCAGCACGACGAGGATCTGCACCGCCTCGACCGGATCCTTGGCCGCCGGACGCGGCGGGATCAGGTTGGGGTCGGCGGCCATCTTGGCGTTGAATCCGTCGCTGCCCGGGATGACCAGCGTCAGCAATCCGAGCACCACCGGGAGCAGGATGAGGAACGCCAGATAGCCGACGTCGGCGAAGATCAGGCGTACCTGCCGGCGACCGATCGTGCTCGACTGTCGCGTGAAGCTGGTCTGCGGCACCGGTATCGGCGGGCCCGGCGGCCGCGGCGGGGGCGGTGGTGTGGGCGCGCGCCTGCCCTGCAGATACCGCATGTGTGCGGTGTCGGGGGCATCGGCGACGAAGGCGAAGATCTCCGCCCAGTCCGAGGTGCCCATCGCGGCCCCGACCTGTGTGGGCGGTCCGCAGTAGGCGGTCTTGCCGCCCGGCGCGAGCAGCAGCACCTGATCGCACATCGACAGGTAGGTCAGCGAGTGGGTGACCACCAGGACCACGCGGCCGGCGTCGGCGAGGCGTCGCAGCGTCGACATCACCTGGCGGTCGAGGGCCGGATCGAGGCCGGAGGTCGGCTCGTCGAGGATGAGCAGCGAGGGCCCGGTGAGCAACTCCATCGCCACCGATGCGCGTTTCTGCTGGCCACCGGAGAGCTTCTCGACGCGTGTGTCGACATGCTCGGTGAGTTGCAACTCGGCGAGCACACCGTTGATCACGTTGTCGCGGTCGGCTTTCGACAGATCCGGTGGCAGACGCAGCTCGGCGGCATAGCGCAGGGCCTGGCGCAGGGTGAGCTTGTGGTGCAGGACGTCCTTCTGCGGCACCATGCCGATGCGGGTGCGCAGCGAGTCGTATTCCTCGTGGACGCTGCGGTTCTCGAAGGTGACCCGCCCACTGGTCGGCGAATTCAGCCCGGCGACGATGCGCGAGACGGTCGACTTGCCCGCACCCGAGGGCCCGATCACCGCGGTCAGTGATCCGGGTCGGGCCGAGAACTCGACATCCTGCAGGAGTTTCTTACCCCCGTCGACGACGAGGCTCACACCGTTGACCTGGAGGCCACCGGCGACCACATCCTGGGCCTGGCCGCGCATCAGGCTGCCGGCGGAGACCACGAAGTCGCTGTTGCCGATGGTGACGACGTTGCCGTCGGTCAGCCGAACCCGTTGCACGCGTTGACCGTTGACATAGGTGCCGTTGACGCTTCCGAGGTCTTCGATGTAGAGACCGTCGGGTCGGGACAACACCCGGGCGTGGTGACGCGAGGCGAGTACGTCGCTGACGACGATGTCGTTGTCGGGGGTGCGGCCGATCGACTGCGAGCCCGCCAACGAGATCGTCTCGCGGCCCGGACGTTCGGCGCGTCCGGGCAGTTGATAGATCGCCGAGACATTCTGCTTGAGTGCCTGCAGGTGCGGCGCATCGGCGAGTTCGGCGGGCATCGGTGCGACCGCGCCGGGTTCATAGGATCCTGGCGCCGGTACGCGCATCGGCATCCGGGAAGAGCCCGCAGCGGCCGGACGTGGACCGGACCCCACCGGGCCCGGCGGCGCCGCCGGAGGGCGTCGCGGGGGTTGCGGCGGTGGCGGTGGCGAACCCGGACGCGCCGCGGTGCCATACTGCTGCCCGGCGGTGCCCGCCACAGGTGGGGCATCGAGCGCCACCTCGACGAGCGGGCCGGTGGTCGCGTCACCGAGCCGGAAGCCTGCGCCCGCGGTGAGCGGTAGCTCGGACACCCGCTGCGGACCGTGGAAGAAGCCGTTGGTACTACCGGCGTCGACCGCCCACCAGCCGGTCCCCCGCCACTCGATCGACAGGTGATGCCGAGATACCAGCGGGTGGTTCACGACGACGTCGTTGTCGGGGGTACGGCCGATACGAACCCGTGGCGAATCGCCGAGTCGGTGCGTGATCCCGGCAACCGTCAGCCGGCCGGGGATCATCGAGACGCTGCTGTTCATCACCGACAGACTCTAGTGCGTCCGAGGCCACCCGTCCCCGCCTCGTCGTGTGCATGACGGACAAATCGGGACGCCGACGGACGGTACCGACGACACGGACAGGGGTGAAACGGCCGCTGCCCACTCCCGAATCGGGAGTGGGCAGCGCCGAACCGGACTCGGGCCGGAGTCGACCTACAGGTACTGGCCGGTATTGGTCTCGGTGTCGATGGCGCGGCTCGCACCCGAACTCTTGCCGGTGACCAGCGTGCGGATGTAGACGATCCGCTCGCCCTTCTTGCCCGAGATGCGGGCCCAGTCGTCGGGGTTGGTGGTGTTGGGCAGATCCTCGTTCTCGGCGAACTCGTCGAGGATCGAGTCGAACAGGTGCTGCACTCGCAGACCCGGTGCGCCGGTGTCCAATTGCGACTTGATGGCGTACTTCTTCGCGCGGTCGACGACGTTCTGGATCATCGCGCCGGAGTTGAAGTCCTTGAAGTACATGACCTCCTTGTCGCCGTTGGCGTAGGTCACCTCCAGGAAGCGGTTCTCGTCGCTCTCGGCGTACATACGCTCGACGACCTTCTCGATCATCGCGTCGAGGCATGCGGTCCGGTCGCCCCCGAACTCACCGAGGTCGTCGGCGTGCACCGGCAGTGACTCGGTGAGGTACTTGGAGAAGATGTCGATCGCCGACTCGGCGTCGGGGCGTTCGATCTTGATCTTCACGTCGAGTCGACCCGGTCGCAGGATGGCGGGATCGATCATGTCCTCACGGTTGGAGGCACCGATGACGATGACGTTCTCGAGGCCTTCGACACCGTCGATCTCGCTGAGGAGCTGCGGGACCACGGTGGTCTCCACGTCCGAGGAGACACCCGAGCCACGGGTCCGGAAGATCGAATCCATCTCGTCGAAGAACACGATGACCGGTGTGCCCTCCGATGCCTTCTCCCGGGCCCGCTGGAAGATCAGGCGGATGTGCCGCTCGGTCTCGCCGACGAACTTGTTGAGCAGTTCGGGGCCCTTGATGTTGAGGAAGTAGGACTTGGCCTCCTTGGCGTCGTCGCCACGCACCTGGGCGATCTTCTTGGCGAGCGAATTGGCCACCGCCTTGGCGATCAGCGTCTTACCGCAGCCGGGAGGACCGTAGAGCAGCACACCCTTGGGCGGACGCAGCGCGTAGTCGCGGAAGAGATCCTTGTGCAGGAAGGGCAGCTCGACGGCGTCGCGGATCTGCTCGATCTGGCGGCCGAGGCCACCGATGTCCTCGTAGCCGACGTCGGGCACCTCCTCGAGCACGAGATCCTCGACCTCGGCCTTGGGAACGCGCTCGAAGGCGAAGCCCGCCTTGGTGTCGATGAGCAGGGAGTCACCCGGGCGCAGCTTGCGACGCTTGCCGTCCTCGCCGTCGACCTCGCCGCGCAGCGGTTCGGCCAGCCACACCACACGCTCCTCGTCGGCGTGCCCGACGACGAGTGCGCGGTTCCCGTCACCGAGAACCTCACGCAGCGTGCTGATCTCGCCGACCGAATCGAAGTCGCAGGCCTCGACGATCGTCAGCGCCTCGTTGAGGCGCAGTGTCTGCCCCTTGTGCAGCACCTCGGTGTCGATGTTCGGCGAGCACGTCAGGCGCATCTTTCGGCCCGAGGTGAACACGTCGACGGTCTGATCGGGATGGATCTCGAGCAGCACGCCGTAGCCACTGGGGGGCTGACCGAGCCGGTCGACCTCTTCGCGCAGGGCGACGAGTTGCTGACGCGCCTCTTTCAGGGTTTCGAGGAGCTTGGCGTTGCGGGCGGTGAGGTTGTCGACGCGATCCTGGAGATCCCTCGGATCCGAGGCCCGGGTGAATGCCGAGCGCTCCCGTTCCGCGCGGGCCGCGGCCAGAGGTGGGGTGTAGGCAGGGGTGAAGGTCTCCCCCGCCTCGACGTCGCGCGCATGCGCGGACTCGCTCGGGTCATTGCTGCCCGTGTTCTCCACCGAGGCTTCGTGGCGATCAGATTCGGTCATTGCTGACTCCTCTCCCCGGCAATCGCTCCCAATGGAGCACTTGCGCCGTAACACCACGCTACCGGCAGGAGAGAAGAATCGCCGTGCACTGCGCGAGGAGAGATGTTGATGGTGTGTTAAATGTGCGTCTTCGCAACGTATTAGCGATGTTTCCGGCTCGGCCGTGCGCGGATTCAGCCGCGTGTGGGTCGCCGTTGCGGCCGAAGCGTGGTGGTGCCCTCGGCGAGTCGTCGCGCGGTGATCAGAAACGCGGTGTGTCCTTGCATTTTGTGTTCGGGGCGGACCGCGAGGCCCACCGCGCTCCAATCACGTACCAGCGACTCCCAGGCCCGTGGCTCGGTCCAGCACTCCTGATCGCGCAGCGCCTCGATGACACGCGACAATTGCGTGACCGTCGCCACATAAACCGTCAAGACCCCGCCTGGTTTCAAGATCGAACGCACCACGTCGAGCGGCTCCCACGGCGCGAGCATGTCGAGGATGACGCGATCGAATTGCTCGGTGACGGCAATATTCGCCAGATCATCGATCACCAGTGACCAATTCGCCGGATGGCCGCCGAAGAATGTCTCGACATTGCGCTGGGCATGCTCGGCGTGATCCTCGCGGATCTCGTACGAGGTCACCTCGCCACGCTCGCCGACGGCGCGCAACAACGAGCAGGTCAGCGCACCGGAACCGGCACCGGCCTCCAGGACGCGGGCGCCGGGGAAGATGTCGCCTTCGGTGACGATCTGTGCGGCGTCCTTGGGGTAGATGACCTGTGCACCTCGGGGCATCGACAGGACGTAGTCGACGAGTAGTGGACGCAGCGCCAGGTATTCGGTTCCGCTGGTCGCCGCGACGATGCTGCCCTCGGGTGCGCCGATCAGGTCGTCGTGCGCGATCGCGCCGCGGTGGGTGTGGAACTGTTTTCCCGTATCCAGGATCACCGTGAACTTGCGCCCCTTGGCGTCGGTGAGCTGGACCCGGTCCCCGACGACGAACACGCCACTCGACGCCATCAGGTGGTGCTCTCGCGCAGCATGGTGGGGTGGTCCTCTCGGGGCTGGTGTTACACGTGTTGTCTACTGTGGCAGGACGTTTCCGATGCTGACGGTGTGTCCACCGACGTTCGCGGCGTTTGTCACCGACGTTTGCGGCGTTTGTCACCGACGTTTGCGGCGTTTGTCACCGACGTTTGCGGCGTTTGTCACCGATGTGCGCGGGTTTGTCACAGCCGCGCCCTACCCTGCCAAATGTGACGACCACAGTTTCTCCCGGGTCCACCCAGGCCACCGCTGCACCCGTTTCGGCCGCAGGCGCCCCGGCCGCGGACGAGGTGTCCGCGCCGGGTTCGGGGCGCGGTCTCGTCGGTCGGCCGTTGGCGTTGTCGCCCTCACGTGCCGCCGACTTCAAACAATGCCCGCTGCTCTATCGCTATCGTGCGATCGACAGGTTCCCCGAGACTCCCACGAAGGCTCAGACCCGCGGAACGGTCGTCCACGCCGCGCTCGAGAACCTCTTCGACATGCCGGCGTCTCTGCGCACACAGGAGTCCGCGGACTTTCTGGTGGAGGGTGCCTGGGCGGCGTTGTGCGAGGCCGATCCGTCGCTGGCCGAGCTGATCGGACCGGGTGATCACGAGGCCTTCCTCGCCGAGGCGCACGGACTCATCGAGAACTACTACCGGATGGAGAATCCGACGGCCTTCGATGCGGCCGCCGTGGAGGAACACGTCGAGATCGAGGCCGACGACGTGCTCATGCGCGGTTTCATCGATCGCATCGACATCGCACCCACCGGGGAGATCCGGGTGGTCGACTACAAGACCGGCCGCGCGCCCGGTGAGGCCTACGAGGCCAAGGCACTGTTCCAGATGAAGTTCTACGCGCTGGCGATCCTGCGGATTCGGGGTGTGGTCCCCGCCCGTCTGCAACTGATGTATCTCTCCGACGGGCAGGTGCTCACCTACACCCCCGATCGCGACGAACTCGAGCGTTTCGGTCGCACCTTGTCGGCGATCTGGCGGGCGATCCGGGCGGCCGTCGCCTCCGGCGACTTCCGGCCCCGTCGATCACGTCTGTGCCGCTACTGCGAGCATCACGAGCGGTGCCCCGAGTTCGGTGGCCAGATTCCCGAATACCCGGGTCCGCCAACGGGTTTCACGGCCTAAGCCGACAATCGGCCGGGTGGTGTGTCAGATCACCCGGCGTTGGTGGCGCCCGAAGCGCCGTCGCCTGAGCCCCCGCCACCTGCTCCCCCGTCACCTGCGCCGACCGTGCCTGTTGTTCCTGTACCCGTCGTTGCCGTGCCGGTCGTACCCGAGGTCGTCGAACCCGAGGTCGTCGTGCCGGTGTCGGCGTGCCGACCACTGCCCTGTAGGCGGTGCCGTCCCCCGCCCTGTGCGGGCTGCTCGGCCGGGGACTGCGTGGTCCCGGTGGTCCCCGTCTGGGTGGTCCCGGTCTGGGTGGCGGATGTCTGGTCGTCGCCGGGCGCCTCGGGTGCTCGATGTCGCCCGGAGGTCGTCGGTGCCGTGAGCGCCGAATCCTGTTCGGGTGCAGTGGTTTCGCTCGGTGCCGAGTTGTCACCCGGCGACGCAGCGGTGTCGGGTGTGGCTGCCATCCGGGCTTGTGGCGACGGCGTCGGGCGTTGGTCCGGGCCGGTCACGACAGGTACGGCCGCGTTGTCGACGGCGGGGCCCTGCAGCGGATAGAAGGCGTTGTTGACCTTGTCCCAGCGTGCGAGGTCGGCGGTGTCGTAGCCGATCCCGAGTTCGTCGTTGACCAGCATCGCCAGCATCGTCAGCGGATGGTGATCGGGCTGATAGACGAGGTAGGTGGTGTTGCCGTCCTGGCTGTAGAGCGTGGTCGGTTCCTGGCTGTAGTCGATGAGGTCGCCGTAGTTGTCGGCGCCCATGCCGGAGTGGATGGTGATGAAGCCTGCCGCGTCGACGAGAAGTGAACTCACCGGCCGATACCAGACCCACTGGAAGTTGGCGACCGGATCACCCACCACGATCACCGAGGTCACCGGCAGTTGGTTGCCCGTCGCACCCGGATCGCGGGCACCGTTGGATTCCGCACCGAACGCCTCGAAGAACGCCCCCACCAGCGGTTGCTCGGCGGCCCACGCCTTCAACCCCCACGGGGAGCGCGGATCGGAGATGAGGATGATGTGCGAGTTGGCCGTGTCGATGGAGCCCGACGCGACGGCTTGTTCGGCGGCGTTGCCCAGCGCTTCGGCGCCCTGCGAGTAGCCGGTGTAGACGACGTGGGTGCCGAGTCCGGAATCCAGGAAGGCCTTCATCACGGCGACGTTGCCCTCGACGGCGACGTCACGGGACTGGTCATAGGGCGGGGCGAAAATGGGCAGGATCGCGCCGGATTGTCCTGACGTGAGGGGCGCCAGCGACTGCGGGTAGTTGACCACGACGGTTTCCCGTCCGGCGCGCATCCCCTTGATCCGCGGATACAACGTGCCGTCGTCGGTACCCGGGGTCACCACGATGATGGTGCTGCGATCCGCATGCGGATCGTGCGTGCCCAGCCAGTCCGGACAGTCCGGGTTGATCGAGGTGTCATCGGCATCGGGCGGGACCGGGCAGTCGTCGGCGAAGGCATAACTCACCACCTCGGAGTCGACCAGGCCCCTGACAACCGAATCCACGCCGGCGTGGGCAACCGTTGCCGACAGGGTCATCGGGACGACCGCACCGAGACACAGCGCGCATCCGGCGGCCGTACTCGCGACCGCCTTTCGTACTCCGTACAAGACGTCTTCCCCTCGATCGATCACCGCGTGGACGTCGCGGATCCACCAGGGCTCCCATCGATGAGTCGTGTTGCCCGCTGTTCGTGATCAACATGATCGGATCGATGGTGGTGAACGAAGTTCATCCTGGACGTTTGATCGGCCGATCGTGGTGCGAGTCCGTGAATATTCACCCGATCGAACGAACAGTTGCGATCGTTCAACCGACACCGATTCGCGGCCCGTACCCCACCCCGGAGCGGACTATGCCGACTCGCATAGGCTCTGGCTGTGGAGACCAGTTACTACGTTCCGGAGGGTTCGGGTTCGGACGGGTTCGAGTACTTTCGACCGACGTCGGCGACCATCAGTCCGTGGTCGTCGGATATCCAGCACGGCGGTCCTCCGACCGGACTGTTGATGCGGGCGCTCGAGCACGCGGCGCCGGAGAAGTCGATGCACTTCACCCGGGTGACCACCGAGATCCTGGGTGCGGTCGGGCTCGAGATGAATCGGGTTCGGGCGCAGGTGATCCGGCCGGGCCGACGCATCAGCATGGTCGCCGCCGACCTCGAGGTCGTCCAACCCGACGGTTCCTATCGTCCGGTGGCCCGGGCGGTGGCGTGCCGACTGCGCGCCCACGACACCTCGACGATCGCGGTGCGCCCCCAGGCGCCGCTGCGTCCGACACCCGAGGACATCGATGTGAAGGTCGGCGTCACCGCGGACAGCTCGCTCGGGGTCGACTGGGGCACCGAGGGATTCATCGGGTCGACGGAGTCGGCGGTGACCGTGGGCAGGCTCGGCGCCACACCGGCGGTCTGGCTACGGCCGGCGGTCGAGCTCGTCGCCGGGGAGAAGATCTCCGATCTGCAATCGATCATGACCGTCGTCGACGTCGCCAACGGCCTCGGCACCCGATTGCGTCCGGACGAATGGACGTGGATGAACACCGACACCACCGTGCATTTCTCGGCGGTGCCGTCCGGGCAATGGCTCGGCATCGACGCCGAGTTGGCCGCGGGCTCCGATGGATTCGGCGCGACCTTCGCCGACCTCTACGACGCGGACGGATTCATCGGACGGTCCGCGCAGACGGTACTGCTCGACGGGCGTTGAGCGACTCACCGGCTCCGCTGCGGCGCCCGGCCGAACAGTGTCGACTGCTCAGAACCGGCAGGACCGGATGTCGGAGGCGAGGATCGCCCGCACACCGAGTTCGGAGAGTTCGTCCATCAGGTTCTGGTGGCTCTTGCGCGGGACCATCGCGCGCACCGCGACCCAGTCCGGGTCGGCCATCGGTGAGACGGTCGGCGACTCGAGGCCCGGGGTCAGCGCGATGGCCTGATCGAAGATGCCGCGGGGGCAGTCGTAGTCGATCATCACGTACTGCTGACCGAACACCACGCCCTGCACACGCTTGACGAATTGCCGTGCGCGCTTGTCGGTGTCGGTACCGGCGCGGCTGATCAGCACGCCCTCGGAGTCGCACAGCGACTCTCCGAATGCGGCCAGTCCGTGCTGACGCAGCGTCCGTCCGGATCCGACGACGTCGGCGATCGCATCGGCCACGCCGAGCTGGATCGAGATCTCGACCGCGCCGTCGAGGCGGATGATCTCGGCCTCGAGTCCGCGCGAGGCCAGGTCGGCGCGGACCAGATTCGGATACGACGTCGCGATCCGCTTGCCTGCGAGGTCGGCGACGGTCCACTCCTGATCGCCGGGTGCCGCATAGCGAAAGGTGGAGCTGCCGAACCCCATGGCGAGTTCCTCGTCGACCTCGGCGCCCGAGTCGCGAGCGAGGTCGCGGCCGGTGATCCCCAAGTCGAGGGTCCCGGCACCGACATAGATGGCGATGTCCTTGGGGCGCAGAAAGAAGAATTCGACGTCGTTGGCGATGTCGAGGACGGTCAGGTCCTTGCTGTCGGTCCGCTTGCGGTAGCCGGCCTCGGCCAGGACGGCGGCCGCCGACTCCGACAACGCGCCTTTGTTGGGTACTGCGACTCGCAGCATGATCACTCCAGGGGTAGCTGGTGAGCTGAGGGGATGACGGGCGATGGGCCGCGCCGGATCGGGCGCGACCTACAGATGGCGGTAGACGTCGGCCGGCGAGAGACCGCGCTTGATCATCATCACCTGCAACCAGTAGATGAGCTGGGAGATCTCCTCACCGAGCGACTCATCGGACTCGTGCTCGGCGGCGAGCCACACCTCGCCGGCCTCCTCGATGATCTTCTTGCCGAGGGTGTGCACGCCCGCGTCGAGGGCGGCGACGGTTCCGCTGCCGGCCGGCCGGGTCTGCGCCTTGTCGGTCAGCTCGGCGAACAGCTCGTCGAAGGTTTTCACGAGTTCCTATCCTCGCACGTGGACTGTTCGGAGTTCGGTGAGGGTGACCCCGACGAGCGAGGTCCGGAACTCCCGCAGCGGACCCGGCGGGACTGGTGCCGTCGAGGGCACCACGAGCGTCGTACACCCGGCTGCGGTCGCCGAGGAGGTCCCGGTCGGCGAATCCTCGACCGCTCGGCATCGGCGGGCATCGACGCCGAGGAGGTCCGCGGCCCGCAGATACGGATCCGGTGCCGGCTTGCCCGCGGCAACCTCGTCGCCGCACACCGTGACGGCGAAGAACCGCCGGTCGAGGGTGTCGAGGGCGAGTTCGGTCAGTTCGCGGACGGTGTTGGTGACCAGTGCCATCGGGATACCGGCCGCGGCGACGAGTTCGAGCGTCTCGCGGGCGCCCGGTCGCCACGGCAGGTCGTCGGCGAACAGTTCGGCGACCCGGTCGAGCAGCCAGCGTTCGTCGCGGGCGTGATCACGCCCGGCCGCCGAGAGTCCGGCGGCGTCGTAGACCTTGTCGAGTGCGTCGTCCATGGAGTTGCCCAGCGTCGACTCCCGCAGTTCCGGGGTCATCGGATAGCCGTGTCGCAGCGATAGTTCGGCGACGGCGATGTCCCACAGGCGTTCCGAGTCGAGCAGGGTGCCGTCCATGTCCCAGAGGACGGCGTCGGGAGTACGACGGTCGGCGGTTGTCGGCACGAGAGAATCATCGCCGACGAGCGGTGATCACACCCAATCCGGTGATCCCGGTCACCGGCCGATGACCGCGCCGCGAGCTCGCCGCAGGGTGTCGGCCACCGCCCAGACAAGACCGAGCGCGGCCAGACCCATCATCGACGCGTCGATGCCGAGTGCGGTGTCGCCTCGCCCGGAGGTGTAACCGCCGGAGCCGCCGTGTCCGCCGGGCGCACCTCCTCCGGTGCCGCCCGGGGCACCGGCTCCGGGACGGCCACCGGTATCGCCGTGCCATCCGCCGCCCGGTCCTCTGCCGAAGCCGTGCTCTCGACCGGCGCCCTGGCCACCGCCGGAACCCTGACCACCGACACCGTGGCCGGCACCGAAGCCCTGCCCCTGGTCCCCGCTCAGTGAGGAGTGGTACACACCGATCGCGGTGGCCTGGATGAGAATCGGGATGATCACGAAGCGCAATGGCAGGTAGAACGCCATGATGACGCTGAGCACTTCTGCCATGTAGAAGTACCGGTCGTGCATCGCCGGCAGCAGGAACGGCACGATCACCGCCGACGCCGTGGCCACCACGAGGATTGACGCGGGCGTCACCCGCGGCTTCTTCCACACCGACCACCCCAGGAACGCCACGATGATCGCCGCGGCGAGTCCGATGCCCAGATGCGCCAGCCAGGTGGCGTCGCCGGAAATCGGGATCAGTTGGTACGGGTTGGCCGCCCCGAGGGTGAGTTGTTTGTAGGAGTCGGTCTGATTCAGATACACCGACAGTGCATCCGACCACGGGGCGCCCACCGCCACGGCGGGAAGCACCGCGGCGACGAATACCGCGGGAATCGCGGCCAGGGTGTACCACGGCAACCTGCCGCGCAACAACATCCACGCCAGGATCGGCAGCACGAAGACGGCCTGCAGCTTGAACGACAGCGACAGTCCGAAGAAGGTGCACGCCCACAACGAGTTCAGGACATACGCCCGGTGGGTGATGCCCTCGCGCTGTGCGCGCAGCAAGAAGTAGACACCGCCCACCGCGAATGCCGAATAGATGGCGTCGGCCTGACCCCACCACGCGCTGTTGGCGATCATTGACGGTAAGAACAGGATCAGGCCGAAAGCCAAGGCACGCAGGGTGA
This sequence comes from Gordonia polyisoprenivorans, assembly GCF_017654315.1. Lineage (NCBI taxonomy): Bacteria > Bacillati > Actinomycetota > Actinomycetes > Mycobacteriales > Gordoniaceae > Gordonia > Gordonia polyisoprenivorans. The sequence goes on along the minus strand of NZ_CP072203.1, from coordinate 3,585,523 downwards.
ATCGATCGGTGCGCAGGGCGACGATCCGGTAGGCGAAGAAGGCCAGGACCAGATCGAAGGTCACCGAGAGTGCCTTGATGCCGATCAGCGTCGGAGCGTGGACGACGGTGAGCAACCAGATCAGGTAGAGATAGGGGTAGTTGTAGTCGGCGAACTGCTCCTTGAACGCCCCGAAGCCCTGTGTGTCGAGCGTCTCGTACCAGCGCGACAGAAACGCCCGGTAATCCATCGTCTCCATCGAGTGGAAGTGCCACCGTACGGCGAGCGCGACGGCCACGAGGGCGCCCAGCACGAGCCAGCGTGCCCACGTCGGCGCGGTGCGAGAAAGTCCGATGTCGGTCGTCGGCTCATCTCCGGCATCGGACACCTCGGTGTCCGGAAGGGTCGCAGAGGTCATGACATCAAGGGTGGACACCGAAGCTGGGAGGCCGGTGGATGCACGCTGGGAATCGAGTGGCCCCGCCCCCGCGCGCGGCGATCAGCGTATCGTTCGCCTCGCACACCCCGGCAACCGTGAGGACGGCCGCATGACGGTTCTCGTGTTCGGACATCGCAATCCCGATACCGACGCCATCGCGGCGGCGCTGGCTCTCGCCGGGCTCGAGGTGGCTCTCGGCACCGACGCCCGGGCGGTCGCGCTCGGGCGGCCGAATCCCGAAACCGCCCATGCGCTGGCCTGTTTCGGCCTCGACGTGCCCCCCGTCATCGAACTCGCCCGGCCGGAGACCGATCAGGTGATGCTCGTCGACCACAACGAACGGCAGCAGAGTGTCGCCGACATCGACGAGGTGACCGTTTTGCGCGTGGTCGATCACCACCGCGTGGCCAACTTCACCTCGGTCCTCCCGCTGTATTTCCGGGTCGAACCCGTCGGATGCACCTGCACGATCCTGGCCCGCATGTACGCGGAGAACGAGGTGCCGATCCCCCGGGCGATCGCCGGGATGATGGTGTCGGCCATCATCTCCGACACCCTGCTGCTGCGCTCCCCCACCACCACCGACGACGACCGCCGCGTTGCGGCCGAGCTCGCCGGCGTCGCCGGGATCGACCTCGACACCTACGGCGACGCACTGCTGCGGGCCGGCGCCGCGCTCGGCGATCTCGGAGCCGCCGAACTCATCGACCGGGACGCGAAGAGCTACACGCTGGGCGCCACGCAGGTACGTCTGTCGCAGATCTCGAGCACCGATCCCACCGAGGTCCTCGACCGGCGCGACGAGTTCCTCGCGGCTATGGAGGCCGAGCGCGTCCGGGCGGGTGAGGATCTGTTGCTGCTGTTCGTCACCGACGTGCTCCGCGGGGATTCCGAACTCCTCGTGGTCGGCGAACCCGTTGCCGCGGTCGAGAAGTCCTTCTCGGTCACCGTCGTCGACGGCCACGCACACCTGCCGGGAGTGGTCTCCCGCAAGAAGCAGGTGGTGCCGCCGCTGACCGCGGCCCTGCGCTGAACCCGCGCCGTGCTCAGGTGGTGACGTACTCAGGTGTTGAAGTACTTGGCCTCCGGGTGGTGCAGCACGAAGGCATCGGTCGACTGCTCGGGATGCAGCTGCAGTTCCTCCGACAGATGCACACCGATGCGTTCGGGCTCGAGGAGCTCCATCATCTTGACGCGGTCCTCGAGGTCGGGGCATGCCCCGTACCCGAATGAGAAACGCGCGCCACGGTATTCGAGGTCGAAGAAGCCCTGCGCGTTGTCGGGATCCTCGGCGTCGACGGCGCGGTCGGCGAACGCCAGTTCCCCACGGACCCGCTGATGCCAGTACTCGGCCAGCGCCTCGGTGAGCTGCACGCTGATCCCGTGCACCTCGAGATAGTCGCGGTAGGCGTCACGTGCGAACAACTCGTTGGCGAAGTCGGCGATCGGCTGTCCCATCGTCACCAGCTGGAACGGCAACACGTCGACGCGCCCGTCGGCCACGGCCGCCTCGCGGGAGCGGACGAAGTCGGCGATGCACAGGAATCGTGACCGCTGCTGCCGCGGGAAGGTGAACGAGAACCGGGTCGGCGCATCGGGTGTCGGCTCGGTGAGTATGTGCACCACATCGCCGTCACTGACCGCCGGGAAGTAGCCGTAGACCACCGCGGCGTGCGCGAGGATGCCCTCGGTCGAGAGACGATCGATCCATTCCCGCAGACGGGGTCGGCCCTCGGTCTCGACGAGTTCTTCGTAGGTGGGGCCGTTGCCCCCGCGCGCGCCGCGTAATCCCCACTGCCCCAGGAACAGTGCGCGCTCGTCGAGTAGCTGGAGATAGTCCGCGACCGGGATTCCCTTGATGATCCGGGTGCCCCAGAACGGCGGGGTCGGGATCTCGTTGTCGGCGATGACATCCGAGCGTGCGGGCACCTCCACGGGCGTCTCGGCGGCCTTGCGTTTGGCCGCGATCCGTTGCGAGCGTTCGTGTCGCGCCTTGCGTTCGGCCGCCTTCTTCGCCGCGGCGAGCGAATCGGCGCTCTCGGGGACCGACCCACCGCCCCGCTTGAGTGCCATGATCTCGTCCATCAACCGCAAGCCCTCGAAGGCATCCCGCGCGTAATGCACCTGCCCCTCGTAGGTGTCGGAGAGGTCGTTCTCGACGTAGGCGCGGGTCAGCGCGGCACCGCCGAGGAGCACCGGGTAGTTGTCGGCGAGCCCGCGGGCGTTGATCTCCTCGAGGTTCTCCTTCATCACCACCGTCGACTTGACCAGCAGGCCCGACATGCCGATCACGTCGGCGCGCTTGTCCTCGGCGACCTCGAGGATCGTCGAGATCGGTTGTTTGATACCGATGTTGACGACCTCGTACCCGTTGTTGGACAGGATGATGTCGACGAGATTCTTGCCGATGTCGTGCACATCGCCCTTCACGGTGGCCAGCACGATGCGGCCCTTGCCGTCCTCGCCGGTGGCCTCCATGTGCGGTTCCAGATGTGCCACCGAGGTTTTCATCACCTCGGCGGACTGCAACACGAACGGCAGCTGCATCTGACCGGAGCCGAACAACTCACCGACGGTCTTCATCCCGGACAGCAGGGTCTCGTTGATGATCTCCAGCGGCGGCTTCTGGGTCATCGCCTCGTCGAGATCGGCCTCGAGGCCGTTGCGTTCACCGTCGACGATGCGTCGCTCGAGTCGTTCGAACAGTGGCAGGCGTGCGAGTTCCTGCGCGCGCGATTCGCGGGCCGAGGCCGCCGAGACGCCCTCGAACAACTCCATCAGCTTCTGCAGCGGGTCGTAGTCCTCGCGGCCCTCGCTGCGTGTGCCCGCCGGGCCGCGACGGTCGTAGACCAGATCGAGCGCGACATCGCGCTGCTCGTCGGGAATCTTGTTCATCGGCAGGATCTTCGACGCGTGCACGATCGCCGTGTCGAGTCCGGCCTGCACACATTCGTGCAGGAACACCGAGTTGAGCACCTGCCGCGCCGCCGGGTTCAAGCCGAAGGAGATGTTCGAGATCCCCAGGGTGAAGTGCACGTCGGGGTGCGCCTCGTGCAGCCGGCGGATCGCCTCGATGGTCTCGATGCCGTCGCGGCGGACCTCCTCCTGCCCGGTCGAGATCGGGAAGGTGAGGGTGTCGAGGATGATGTCCTCCTCGGCGAGGCCCCAGTTACCGGTGATGTCGGCGATCAGGCGTTGCGCGACGCGGATCTTCCAGTCCGCGGTGCGCGCCTGACCCTCCTCGTCGATGGTCAGTGCGACCACCGCAGCACCGTGTTCGACGACCAGCGCCATGATGCGCGAGAACCGCGACTCCGGACCGTCGCCGTCCTCGTAGTTCACCGAGTTGACCGCGCATCGGCCGCCGAGCGCTTCGAGTCCGGCGCGGATGACCTCCGGTTCGGTCGAATCCAGCATGATGGGCAGCGTCGACGACGTCGCGAAACGACTCGCCAGGGCGGTCATGTCCGCCGCACCGTCACGGCCCACGTAGTCGACGTTGAGGTCGAGCATGTGGGCGCCGTCGCGGGTCTGCTCCTTGGCGATGTCGAGGCAGTGCTGATAGTCCTCGGCGAGCATCGCCTCACGAAATGCCTTGGAGCCATTGGAGTTCGTGCGCTCGCCGATCACCAGGAAGCTGGCGTCCTGGTCGAACGGGACCGCGGAGTAGAGCGAGGACGTCTCCGAGATGTGTGCCGGGGCGCGATCGGCCTTGGTGGTCTCGGCGACCGCGGCGGCCACCTGCCGGATGTGTTCGGGTGTGGTCCCGCAGCATCCACCGACGAAGGCCAGTCCGAACTCACCGACGAAAGTGCTCAGCGCCGAGGCCAATTCGTCGGGCTGCAGCGGATACTCGGCACCGTTGGGCCCCAGTTGTGGCAGCCCCGCATTGGGCATCACCGACACCGGGATCCGGGCGTGGCGGGACAGGTAGCGCAGATGCTCGCTCATCTCCGCGGGCCCGGTCGCACAGTTGAGGCCGATCATGTCGACGCCGAGCGGCTCGATGGCGGCGAGCGCGGCGCCGATCTCGGAGCCGAGCAGCATCGTTCCGGTGGTTTCCACGGTGACGTGGGAGATGATCGGGATACGTCGGCCGAGCTCGTCCATCGCCGCACGCGCGGCGACCACCGCGGCCTTGACCTGCAGCAGATCCTGCGAGGTCTCGATAAGGACGGCGTCGGCGCCCCCCTCGAGCATGCCGGCGACGCATTCGAAGTAGGCGTCGCGGATCACACCGAAGGTCGTGTGCCCGAGACTGGGGAGTTTGGTTCCCGGACCGATGGATCCGAGGACGAATCGGGCGGTTCCGTCGGACGAGGGTCCCATCTCGTCGGCGACCCCACGCGCGATCGCCGTCCCCTTGTAGGACAGCTCACGAATGCGGTCGGCGATGTCGTAATCACCGAGGTTGGACAGGTTGCAGCCGAAGGTGTTGGTTTCCACCGCATCGGCGCCGGCCTCGAAGTAGGCACGATGGATCTGCTCGAGGACGTCGGGACGGGTGTCGTTGAGGATCTCGTTGCAGCCTTCGAGACCTGCGAAATCGTCGAGTGTGAGGTCGGCTGCCTGCAGCATGGTCCCCATCGCGCCGTCGCCGACCAACACGCGGCGCGCCATGGCCGACAGGAAGGTGGTGTCGTGGTTTCCCGGGTTCGGCGTGTGCGACGACATGGTGTTCAGAGTAGTTCGCTCTCTCTTGGGTTCGGTCGTAGGCTGGATCAGTGAACGCCGAGCAGATGTCGAACCTTCCCCGCTTGCGCAAACCCATCCTGCTGGCCGCATTCGAGGGCTGGAACGATGCCGGCGATGCCGCGAGCAGCGCCGTGGAGCATCTCGCGCTCATGTGGGACGCGCGTCCGCTGGCGGAGATCGATTCCGACGACTACTACGACTTCCAGGTGAATCGTCCGACGATCAAACAGATCGACGGGGTGACCCGCCGAATCGACTGGCCGACCACGTCCATTTCCTACTGCAGCCCGCAAGGGGCCGACCGGGACATCGTACTCGTGCGCGGTATCGAACCCAACATGCGGTGGCGTGGTTTCTGCGCCGAGATCGTCTCCTGCGCCGAGGCCCTCGACGTCGAGACCACGGTCATGCTCGGCGCCCTGCTCGCCGACACCCCGCACACCCGACCGGTGCCGGTCACCGGCAGTGCCTACAGCAGTGAGGCGGCCGCCCGGTACAACCTCGCCGAAAGCCGCTACGAGGGACCCACCGGCATCACCGGGGTGCTGCAGGACCTGTTCGTGCAGGCCGGTCTGCCCGCGGTGGCGTTCTGGGCGGCGGTCCCCCATTACGTCTCGACCCCGCCGAATCCGAAGGCGACGGTCGCCCTCCTCAACCGTGTCGAAGAGGTACTCGACATCGAGGTGCCGCTGGGTACGCTGCCCGAGCAGGCCGAGGAGTGGGAGCAGGCGGTCACCGAGATGACCGAGGACGACGAGGAGATCGCCGACTACGTCCGCGGGCTCGAGGAGCGCGGCGACGCCGAGATCGACACCGACGAGGTGATGGCCAAGATCGACGGGGACGCCCTGGCCGCGGAATTCGAGCGCTACCTCAAGAGGCGTGGCGGGCCGGGATCGTTCGGCGGCTGACCCTCAGCCGATCCGTTCGATCGACACGACCGGAGTGGTGATCCGCCACGTACGGACGTCGGGGTCGTCGGCGGCGCGCACCCAGAACTGGGCGGACTCCCCGACCCGGCAGGACTTCACCCCGAGCAGCGGGATGTCCTCGGAGTCGCGGCGCAGCGTGCTCACCGCCCACTCCTCGCTGTCGGTGCTGCCCACACCGGGTGCGCGCAGCAGCGTCATCTCGTCGAAGTCGATGAGGTAGGTCGACGTCCGGGTCTGCACGGTCCACACGCCGGTTGCGGTGTCGGGATTGATCTCCTGCACGCGAGCCACGCGCAAACCTTACTCACCCGGCCGCCCCGAGAACCAGCCGAGGTCGCCTTCGACGGGTCGGGCCGAGCAGTCAGGCCAGGCTCACACCGAGCAGCGCGTCGACCGCGGTGGCGAGCGCATCCGGCGCCACGGTGTCCCCGCCGATCCCCTGCTCCACGTCACGGCACCAGCCGTCGATCGCGTCGAGGGCCTTCGGGGTGTCGAGGTCGTCGGCGAGGTGTACCCGAATCCGTTCGATCACCGGCGTCGCATCCGGACCCCGGCCGCCGGCTACGGCACGTCGCCAGCGCGCGAGCCGCTCGGTGCCGGTCGTCAGGACGGCATCGGTCCACATCCGGTCGCCGCGGTAGTGATCGGCGAGCAGCGCGAGCCGAATCGCGGCCGGGTCGACACCCTGCGCGCGCAGCCGCGAGACGAAGACGAGGTTCCCGCGGCTCTTGGACATCTTCTCGCCGTCGAGCCCGACCATGCCGGTGTGGACGTAATGCCGTGCGAAACGCCGGGAACCGGTCAACGCCTCGCCGTGTGCGGCGGAGAACTCGTGATGCGGGAAGATCAGGTCGTTGCCGCCCCCCTGGATGTCGAACTCGACGCCGAGCCGGTTCAGTGCGATCGCCGAACACTCGATGTGCCAGCCGGGCCGTCCACGCCCGAACGGCGCATCCCAGGCGGGTTCGCCGGGTCGTTCGGCACGCCAGAGCACCGCGTCGAGCCGGTCCCGTTTGCCCGCGCGATCCGGGTCCCCGCCGCGCTCGGCGAAGAACCGCAGCATCGTCTCCCGGTCGTAACCGGACTCGTAGCCGAACTGTTCGGTGGCATCGATCCGGAAGTAGACGTCGGGGTATTCGGGATCGTCGACGACGTAGGCCGCCCCCGAGGCCAGGAGTTTGCCGACCATCTCCACGACCTCGCCGACCGATTCCATCGCGCCGATGTAGTCGCGAGGTGGGAGCACCCGTAGCGCGGTCATGTCGTCGCGGAACAGCTGTATCTGCTCGCTGCCGAGATCGCGCCAGTCCACCCCGTCGCGTTCGGCGCGCTCGAAGAGCGGGTCGTCGACGTCGGTGATGTTCTGCACGTAGTGCACGTCGTGACCCTGATCGCGCAGGACGCGATTGACCATGTCGAAGGTCAGATACGTTGCGGCATGCCCCAGATGGGTGGCGTCGTACGGGGTGATCCCGCACACGTACATGGTGGCCGTGGGGCCCGGGGCGACGGGGCGGACCGCAGCGCCGGCGGTGTCGAAGAGTCGGAGCGCGGGTCCGGCGCCGGGAACGGCGGGAACCGCGGGATCGGGCCACGAATGCATGAGTCCACTGTATGGCGGGCACGCGAGGGACCACGGACGGGGGCCACGGGCCATCGAGGCGGGTGTGCGCTGCACCCGTCTCACCGCAGGCACCTGCGGTGAGCCACCGATCAGAACGGGGGCCAGGGAATGGGCCGGTGGCCCGGAGGTAGCGGCATGGTCTCGGTCTCGGCGAGTACCAACACGCGGATGGTCAACGCGTCGATCTCGTCGACGGTGATGTGCCGGACCAGGTCGGCGCGCAATGCCGATGACTCGGTTTCCAGTGCCTCGGCGAGCTCGACGACATTGGCGAGCAGATGCGCCGGAACCGCTTCGCCCGCCCAACCCCACAGCACCGTGCGCAGCTTGTCCTCGCTGTGCAGACAGATGCCGTGATCGACGCCGTAGACCCCGCCATCGAGCCCTTCGAGCACGTGACCGCCCTTGCGGTCGGCATTGTTGAGGAGCACGTCGAGCACGGCCATACGCAGCAGACGCGGATCGTCGGCATGCACCAATTCGACCGGTTCGCCCCGCCCGTCCAGGGCACGCAGAATGGACCGATATCCGTCGGGCACCGCATCGACCGGACAGAGATCCACCAGATCGATTCTCGGAGCGGGCAACCCGGGATCATCGGGGTCCGGGGTGTCGATCCACCGCTGCACCATCCCCACCCCGAGCGGTCCATCGCGCAGCACGGTCGTCGGAATCGAGTCCCAGTGCAGCGCCTGCGAGATCAGATAGGACGCGACCTCTCGTCCGGCCAGGGTTCCGTCGGGGAAGTCCCACAGCGGGATCTCGCCGCGCACCGGTTTGTAGACACATCGAACCGCGCGATCCCCGACGACGGCGTCGCACACCAGGGTCGCATTGCTGGCCGTCGGGATGCGGCCGATGATCGTGAGTTCACCGTCGCGCAGCACGCCATCATCGGCGACATCGGTGTCGTGGGCCGCGTCGCCCCCCGGCTCAGGGTGCGAAGCGGGTTGCGGCACACCGGAAGCGCCCCCGACGCTCATGGCGCGGCCGCGCTCTGGTGCTCGGTCCGGCGCTCGGTCACGGCGCCGTCGCCGCGGTCATCGGGAGCCACCCTCCGGGCCTGTGTCGGGATCGTCGCCGCTACCGCCGCCCGGATCCTCCGACGACGGATCCTCATCGTCACCGAGCAGCGGCGGACCGTCGGTGAGCCCGTTGAACACCTCCGGATCGATGAAATCCAGCGACTTGCTCAGTTCGGCATCCCGCTTGTAGCCGTTGGTCCGGACACAAAGGTGTCCTTGGTCGTCGAGCGGTTCGCCACAGAGCGGACACGGGGGCCGGCCCGCCGAGATCACCCGGGTGGATCGGGCGGCGAACTCGCGTGCGGCGCGTGTGGTGAGGAACACGCGGACCGCGTCCGGGCCCTCGTCGGTGTCGTCGAGCACCACACTCTCGTCGAACTCGCCCTCGGTGATGGCGAGCAACTCCACGACGACCGCCTCGGACTCGGCATCCCACCCCAATCCCATCGTGCCGACCCGGAACTCGGCATCGACGGGCATGACGAGCGGGCTGAGGTCGCTGACCTGCTCGGCCTCCGGCGGAATCGGGGTCCCGAACCGCCGATGGATCTCCTCGAGCAGGGCGCCGATCCGTTCGGCGAGAATCTGGACCTGCTGCTTCTCCAGAACGACGCTGATGATGCGCGCCTCATGCACGGCCTGGAGGTAGAACGTGCGGTCACCGGGCTGCCCGACGGTACCCGCGACGAATCGGTCAGGACTGCGGAACACGTGTATCGCTCGTGACATCACCCACCTCCTTACGCTGTGTGGTCATTATCCGTCCCGGCCGGTCCCCGCGGCCACCGGCGCCTCCGGCTGCGCATCGGTGGACGCGTCGTCGGAGCCGGTGTCGCCGCCGACCACCGCATCGTTGGACGCCGGTGGCCGGATCGGCACCGACAAGGTCTTCGTCGAGTTCACCGTGTGGACGTAGGGCCGGGTGTTGCCGTAGCGGATGATGCTCACCGATGCGGGCTCGACGACGATGCGCTGGAACGAATCGAGATGCATCCCCATGGCGTCGGCGACGATCGCCTTGATCACGTCGCCGTGCGAGCAGGCCACCCACACCCCGGCCCCGTCCGACCCGCCGTACTCGCGGTCGAGCGCACGAACCGCGGCCACCGCACGTGCCTGCACGCCGGCGAGGCCCTCACCGTCGGGAAAGACCGCCGCGGACGGATGCTGCTGGACGGTCTTCCACAGCGGTTCCTTCAGCAACTCGCCGATCGTGCGGTTCGTCCACGCGCCGTAGTCGACCTCGGCGAGATCGTCGACGACGATCTCCGGCACCTCGTGACCCGCCTCGGCGAGGGCGGCCAGCAGCGGGCTCATGGTCTCGGCGCACCGCTGCAGCGGTGACCGGGCCACCGCGGTGATCGCGGTCAGGCACGGCTGCAGGCGATCGACGAGTTCGGCAGCCTGCCCCCGGCCCTTGTCATCGAGGGCCACGCCGGGAGTGCGTCCCGCGAGCACCCCGGAGGTGTTGGCCGTGGAACGTCCGTGGCGCACGAGGATCACGGTCATCCCCCAACCTTATGCATCCGCAGGAAACACAGCACATCGGTACCGGTGAGCGAGCCGACACCGCCAGGTCATGTGGCGTCGATGACACCGCATCACGTGGCGTCGATGACACCGTGTCACGTGGCGTCGATGACACCGCCGGCCAACAGGCCCATCACGACGAGACCCAGGATGACCCGGTACCCGCCGAACCAGTTCATCGAGTGGTCGCTGACGAAGCGCAGCAGCCACGCGATCGAGATGTAGCCCAGCACGAATGCGACGAGGGTGGCCACCACCAGTTGAATCCCGGTGGCCTCCATGCCGCCACCGGTCGGATGGATCGCATCGGGGATGCTGAACAGTCCCGACGCCAGCACCGCCGGGATGGCGAGTAGGAACGAGAAGCGGAACGCGGCCTCGCGTTCGAGCCCGAGGAACAGGCCTGCGCTGGCCGTCGCTCCCGACCGGGAGACCCCCGGGACCAGCGCCAGACACTGCGCCAGACCCATGACGATCCCGTCACGCAGGGTCAGCTGCTCCATCGAGCGGCGTTGGGTCGCGAGACGTTCGGCCAGCCAGAACACCCCCGAGAACAGGATCAGCACCGTCGCGACCAGCCACAGGTTGCGGGCCGCCGACCGGATCTCGTCCTTGAGCAGGAAACCGATCAGACCGATCGGGATGGTCGCCAGGATCACGTACCACCCGATGCGGTAATCGAGCCCACGCTCGTCGCGGGCGACCAACCCGCGGAACCAGGCGAGCACGATCCGGGCTATGTCACGGGCGAAGAAGACGAGCACCGCGGCCTCGGTGCCCAACTGGGTCACCGCGGTGAACGAGGCCCCGGCATCCTCCCCGAACATCAATTCCGAGGCGATGCGCAGATGTCCCGAGGACGAGATCGGCAAGAATTCGGTGAGGCCCTGGATGGCGCCGAGGACGATCGACTGGGCCCACGTCATGGTGTCGGTCACGGCGGTCGATGCTACGCGGGAATTGTCCGATCCCCCCGGTACCGGGGGGCGCCGCGGCTCCCGAGCCACTGTCGACCCGCGCCGACCGGACCCCGCGGGGGTGTGTGCAAGATGGGTGGCATGTCTGCCAGTCGATCCCGCGCCACGGCCCGTACCAGCACTCGCCGCACCGTCGGTCTGCTCGTCCCACTCGCCGCGGCCGTGCTCGTCGTCGCGGGGTGCAACTCCTCCGGAGGTTCGCAGACCCCCACGGATGTGGCCACCGTCACCCCGGCGTCCGCGAGTACCGCGCCACCGGGTGCGCCACGGGCGCCCGCGGGCGTGACCATCCCCACTCCCGCCGGATCGGCGTCACCGGCACTGTCGGACGCGCGTGTGGCGGTCATCGGCCCCGGCGGGACCGCGGTCCTGCGCTTCGACGAGTCGGCCATCACCGCAGCCGCCTCGGCGGCTCCCGGGAACCTCCCCACGGCGACTTCCCTCGCGACCCCCGCACTCACCCACCTCGTGGGCACCGGTGACGGCGGCTTCATCGGTGTCGGTCCGGGCCACGTCGTACGGATCGGCCCCGACGGTCAGGTGCGCAGCGACGTCCTGCGCACCGAGAACCCCAGCGCCCTGGCCCGCACCGCCGACGGCCGCACCCTGGTCGGCACCGACAACGGCCACGTGCTCGTCCTCGATCGCGATCTGGCCCAGCAGCGCGACATCACCGGGTTCGTCCGGGTCGACGACATCACCGTCTCGCCACCGGGCGCCGACCTGCCCGGCGAGCAGGTCGTGGTGCTCGATCGCGCACAGTCGTCGGTGACCCCCGTCGACCTGGGCAACGGTGATCTGGGGCCGGCGCTACGGGCCGGAAACGGTGCCACCAACTCCGCCGTCGACCACTACGGTCGCGTGCTCGTGGCCAATACCCGGGACGACGAGATCGTCGGATTCTTCGGATCACCGCTGGTGATGCGGTTCCGCTATCCGGTCTCCGACGGCCCCTACGCCGTAGACTACGACGACGCCCGCAATCTCCTGTGGGTCTCGACGACGGGCAACAACGAGGTGGTGGCCTATGACCTCGCCACCGGCGAACCGACCGAGAAGCATCGTTTCGCCGCGGTCGCCCAACCGGACTCGATCGTCGTCGACGACTCGAGCGGCACGGTGTTCGTGCTCTCGGCCCGGGACGGAGGAATCCAGGTGGTCACGACGGCTGCACAAACCGGCGGCGCGCCGGTGACGCCCACCGCTCCGGCGACCACCGGAGCCGCCCGATGACGACGAGGCGACCGGGGCAGGTGTCCATCGGATCGGGACGGGCGGGCGTGCGCAACGGCGCACGCTACCCGCGCGGCTGGGAGGTCACCTCCGAGGACTACGAGTGTCTGCTGGTACGACTGCCCCCGGACGTCACCCGCGTCACCGCGTCGATGCGGTTGTCGTTGGAGGCCGAATTCGGCGGGTGGGAGCTGTCGCGGGTGCGGCTGTATTCCGACGGCACCCGCAAGGTGCTGCTGAAGCGCCGGCGTGCGCCGCGCGGCCCCGACGTCGGCTCCGAGGCCACGCGCAACGGCCTCGCCCCCAACGATTCTCAGTCAGACCATGCCCACCCCGAGCGCGGCGCCCGAGCATGCTGACCCGCCTCAACCGGGCGCTGTATCCGGTGCTGCTGCGCCTGATGTTCCTGCTCCCGCCCGAACGCATCCATCGCATCATCTCGGCCACCATCGTCGCGACCATGCGCGTGCCCGCCCTGCGCGGGCTAGCGGCGCGTGTGCTCGCGCGCCACGACCCGATCCTTCGGCAACAGGTGTTCGGCGTCGACTTCCCCGCCCCGCTAGGCCTGGCCGCCGGCTTCGACAAGTCGGCCACGGCCGTGAACGCCTGGGGGCAGCTGGGTTTCGGCTTCGCCGAGATCGGCACCATCACCGGCCGGGCGCAACCGGGCAATCCCGCCCCACGGCTGTTCCGACTGCCACGCGATCGGGCGCTGATCAACCGGATGGGCTTCAACAATCCCGGTGCCGAGGTCGCCGCCGACCACCTACGAGCGTTCCGCCCCGGCCCGGTGCGCGTCCCGATCGGCGCCAACATCGGCAAGACCAAGGTCGTGCCCGTCGACGAGGCCGTCGACGACTATCGGCTCTCCGCACGGCTTCTCGGACCCCACGCCGATTTCGTGGTGGTCAACGTCAGCTCCCCGAACACACCCGGACTCCGCGATCTCCAAGCCGTCGACTCACTGCGCCCGATCCTCGCAGCGGTACTCGAGGAGGTCACGGTGCCGGTGCTGGTGAAGATCGCCCCCGACCTCGCCGACACCGATATCGACGCCGTCGCCGACCTGGCCGTCGAACTCGGGCTCGCCGGGATCGTCGCCACCAACACCACCATCGGGCGTGCGGGTCTGCGTACCCCGGCCGCCGAGGTCGAGGCGATGGGCGCGGGCGGGTTGTCCGGGGCACCACTGACCGCACGGTCCCTCGAGGTGCTCCGCCGTCTGTACGGCCGTGTGGGAGGCCGCATCTCGCTGATCAGCGTCGGCGGCATCGAAACCGTCGACCAGGCGTGGGAACGCATCCTGGCCGGCGCCGACCTCCTGCAGGCCTACACCCCGTTCATCTACGGGGGCCCGGTGTGGGTCGCCGGGATCAACGCCGGGATCGCCGACCGACTGCGGGCGGGCGGATACCCGGACCTCGCCGCGGCGGTCGGGGCCGGCGCCCGTCACTGAGCGCCGGCACCGACTGCGGTGTCACATATCCGCCGTGTCACATATCCGCGGTGTCACATGTCTTCTGTGTCACATGTCTTCTGCGGGCTGTTCGTACGTACCGACGAGAGTGGCCCGAGCGATGGCGTGCGAGAACAGATTGAACCCGAGGTAGGCCGGTGTGGCGCCATCGGGCAGACCGAGGGACTCGACGTCGACGGCGTGCACGACCACGAAGTAGCGGTGCGGGCCGTGGCCTGGAGGCGGTGCGGCACCGACGAATCGGCGCAACGACGCGTCGTTGGCCAGCGTCACCGCGCCGGCGGGCAGCCCCGACCCCTCGTCGTCACCGGCACCCTCGGGCAGGCTCGTCACCGAGACCGGGATGTCGGCGACCGCCCAGTGCCAGAATCCCGACGCCGTCGGCGCATCGGGGTCGTAGACGGTGACCGCGAAACTCTTGGTGTCGCTGGGGAATCCGGACCAGCTCAACTGTGGTGACGAGTCCTGACCACCGGCTCCCATCAGACCGCTCACCTGCGGATTGGCCAGCGGCGCACCATCTTCGAAGCTGGTGGAGCTCACCTCGAAACCCGGCAGGGCGGGTAACGACTCGTACGGATCGACGTTCGACATCGGATCACCTTTCTCGTGGTCGGCGCGCTACCCGACCCACTGTATGCGCGCGCAGATCAGCTGTGCAGCAAGAAGTGTTCGAGCACCTTGGTGCCGAAGACGACCGAATCGACCGGCACCCGCTCGTCGACGCCGTGGAACAGGGCCGCGAAATCCAGTTCGCGCGGCAACTGCAGTGGAGCGAAGCCGAAGCACCGGACGCCGAGTTTCGCGAACGCCTTGGCGTCGGTGCCGCCGGACATCATGTACGGCACGGTCCGCGCGCCCGGATCGTGGGCGAGGATCGCCGCGTTCATCGCGTCGACGAGGTCGCCGTCGAAGGTGGTCTCGTAGGAGTCGAGGTGGGTGATCCACTCCCGGGTGACATTCGGCCCGATGAGCCGATCGATCTCGGCCTCGAACTCTTTCTGCCGTCCGGGCAGGATGCGGCAGTCGACGACGGCCTCGGCCTTCTGCGGGATCACGTTGGCCTTGTAGCCGGCCCGCAGCATCGTCGGGTTGGCCGTGTCCCGCAATGTCGCGCCCAGAATCCGGGCCAGGCTGCCGAGTTTGAACAGCGAGGTCTCGAGATCGGGTGCGTCCGGACGAAGATCCAGACCGGTCTCCTCGGACACGGCGGCGAGGAACTCGGCGACCGATTCGCTCATCACGAGCGGAAAGGTGTGCCTGCCGATGCGGGCGACCGCCTCGGCCACCTCGGTGACGGCGTTGTCGGCATGCAAGAAGGACCCGTGGCCGGCGGTGGCATCGGCGGTCAGCCGCATCCACGCCAGCCCCTTCTCGGCGGTCTCCACCAGATACAGCCGCCGTTCGGTGCCGTCGGGCCGGTCCACCGTCAGCGAGTAGCCGCCGACCTCGCCGACGGCCTCGGTGATGCCCTCGAACAGATCGGGCCGGTGCTCGACGAGCCAGTGCGCTCCCCAGGTCCCGCCCGCCTCCTCGTCGGCGAGGAAGGCGAAGACCAGTTCCCGTGGCGGCGCCGTGCCCTCACGCCGGAATTGCCGCGCGAGCGCCAGCGCCATGCCGACCATGTCCTTCATGTCGACCGCACCGCGGCCCCAGATGTAGCCGTCCTTGACGGTGCCGGCGAAGGGATGCACGCTCCAGTCGGCCGGTTCGGCGGGCACCACGTCGAGGTGGCCGTGGATCAGCAGGGCCCCGCGATCAGAGTCCGGGGGTCCGGGCAGGCGGGCGAAGACGTTGCCGCGACCGGGCTGACCCGATTCCACGTACTGGGTGGTGTAGCCCACCTCCTCCAGCATCGACGCCACCCATTTGGCGCACTCCTCCTCACCGCGGGTGGTCTCCAGCTCTCCGGTGTTGCTGGTGTCGAAACGGATCAATGTGCTGACGAGGTCGACGACCTCGTCGACGGCGCGCGGGGTGTTCGACTCTTCGGTCACACCCTCACTCCTACGGGATTTGGGATACCGGGGCAACCTCGGTTAGTGTTATCGCCGCCGGTGTGAGAGCTCGCCTCGCACGCCGGTTGACAATCAAGTCCGAGTGGCGGAATGGCAGACGCGCTAGCTTGAGGTGCTAGTGCCCTATTAACGGGCGTGGGGGTTCAAGTCCCCCCTCGGACACGCAGCAGACGAGGTCCCCGGGAATCTTCCCGGGGACCTCGTCTCGGTTCGCGCGGTTTCGGCTCAGCCGTCGGCGTCGACGCCGACGAGTGTCCGGCCCCCGACATAGGGCAGATCGATGTCGTGTTCGTCATAGGCCCGCAGGATCTCCCGACGCAGCCGGCGCTGCACCGCCCACTGCGCGTTCGGTCGGGTCGTCACGGTCAGGCGCAGCACCACCCGATCCGACGCGACCTCCTGCACCCCGAGCATCCGCGGCTCGTCGACCACATCGGCGGCCAGTGTCTCGTCGTCGGCGACGGCCCTCATCGCGGCGTCGAGGGCGACCTCCTGCGCACGGTCGAGGTCGGCGCGCAGTGAGACCGGGACCTCGACCCGGGCCACCGCATACTCCTGGCTCATGTTGCCGACGCGGGCGATCTCACCGTTGCGGACGTACCAGAGGGTGCCGTCCACGTCTCGGACCGTGGTGATGCGCAATCCGACGCTTTCCACCGTGCCGATCGCCTCACCGAGATCGACGGTGTCGCCGACACCGTACTGGTCCTCGAGGAGCATGAACACACCGGTCACGAAGTCGCGCACCAGGTTCTGCGCCCCGAACCCGACCGCCAGACCGATCACCCCGGCCGAGGCGATGAACGGTGCGATGTTGACGCCGAGCACCGACAGGATCGCCAGTGCAGCCCAGGTCAGCACGATGATCGACACCGTCGACTTGAGCACCGACCCGATGGTGCGGGCCCGCTGATAACGACGCTGCGCCACAGCCGCTTTGGCCGCCGCGGGGGTCTTCGTCCCGGTCGGCGAACGTTCGCGCAGATGCCGGATCAGGGCGGGCGCCCTGCGGTCGGCGGCGTCGGGGTTCCCGCGGGTCGCCCGATCGATGAGGCGGTGCGCGACCCACCGCACGATCAGCGCCCCGACGATGTAGCACACGATACGAATGGGCCGTTCCACCAACCACATTCGGTTGGTGTCGGTCCATTCGAAGGCGAGCTGCGCGATGGGGCCATGGGCCGTGCCGAGAGTCGAAAGGTCCATGCCCCGACGGTACGGAAATCCCGCGATCCGTCGAACCCGCTGCGCAGCGGTGGTGGGCGCACCGGGGTGGGCCGGTGACCACCGGCAAGTGGGAGACTGGTGCGGTGACCCACCGTGTGTTCTTCGACTGCGATACCGGGATCGACGACTCGCTCGCACTGCTGTATCTGCTCGCCCGCGACGACGTCGATCTCGTCGGGATCGCCAGTACGGCCGGCAATGTGCCCGCCGATGTGGTCGCCACCAACAATCTCGCCTGGCTTGCGCTCTGCGGCCGCGAGGACATCGCGGTCCATCAGGGTGCGTCCGGCCCTCTGGTTGCCGACCTGATGACCACCGAGGACACCCATGGGCCGCTCGGGGTGGGCTATGCCGAGCTCCCCACTCCCACGCAGACCGTCGCCGGTCTCGACGCCGCGGACGCGTGGGTGCAGGCGGCCGCGGCACATGACGGGGAGCTCGTCGGACTCGTGACGGGTCCGATGACCTCGCTGGCCACCGCGATCCGCCGCGACCCCGACCTTCCGGTGCGGCTGCGACGCCTGGTGATCATGGGCGGGGCGTTCCATGTGCACGGCAACACCACCCCGACCTCGGAATGGAATGTGGCCGTGGATCCGGAGGCCGCCGCCGAGGTGTTCGCGGCGTTCGGCACCGATGGGGCGCCGGAACCGATCGTGTGCCCGCTCGATCTCACCGAATCCATCGCCCTGACCCCCGATCACACGGTGCGGCTGGCCGCCGCGGCCGGGAGTACCCCGCTGGAGTGCCCGGATCCCGCCGACGAACCGGGCACGCGGTCGGTGGCGACCAATGTGATCATCCGGCACGTGATGGACGCGCTGCGTTTCTATCTGGAGTTCCACCATGCTCACGACGAGGGCTACATCGCCCACCTGCACGACCCGTTCGCGGCGATGGTTGCGCTGGATCCGTCGTGGGTGCAGACCCGGCCGGCCCGGGTCGCGGTGGAACTCGCGGGCACGCTGACACGCGGGACGACGGTCGCCGACGAACGCGGGATGTGGGGTGGCGCACCGAATGCGCGGGTCGCCTCGACGACCGACGTCGATCGCGTCTTCGACGACCTCATCGAGACCGTTGCGACGCTCGCCCGGCGCGTGGGCAACCAGTCCACGGGAGCGTAGCGTTGGCGCGGTGACCCGCCTCGGCTACCAGATCCCGAACTTCAGCTATCCCGACACCGCGCCCGATCAGCTGTTCCCCACGATCACCGCGCAGGCCGTCGAGGCGGAGGACTCCGGCTTCGACACCGTGCTCGTGATGGACCACTTCTACCAACTCCCGATGCTCGGCGAACCCGACGAACCGATGGTCGAGTGCTACGCCCTGCTCGCCGCGCTGGCCCAGCACACCTCGCGGGTGCGGTTGTCGGCGCTGGTCACCGGCAACACCTACCGCAATCCCACGCTGCTGGCCAAGACCGTCACCGCCCTCGATCTGGTGTCGGCGGGGCGCGCCCAACTCGGCATCGGCGCGGGCTGGTTCGAACTCGAACACGACTGTCTCGGGTACGAGTTCGGTACGTTCACCGATCGGTTCGAGAAGCTCGAGGAGGCACTGCAGATCATCCTGCCCATGCTGCGTGGGGAGCGACCGAGCTTGGCGGGCAAGTGGTATCAGGTCAGCGACGCCGCGAACTCCCCCGCCCCGCTCGGTCGGATCCCGGTGATGATCGGCGGCGGTGGTGAGCGCAAGACGCTGCGCATGGTCGCCCAGTACGCCGATGAATCCAATCTCATCTGCGGGGTCGACGAGATCGGTCGCAAACTCGATGCCCTGGCGCAGCACTGCGAGCGCCTCGGCCGCGATCGCTCCGAGATCGTCGTGACCCTGCAGACCTCGGCGTGCGTGGCCCCGACCCACGAGCAGGCGCAGCAGGAGTTCGATGCCTATGTCGCCCGCAACCCGCGTGCCGAGGCACGCCGCGGCGGCGCGATCATCGGCTCTCCGGAGGAGGTCGCCCAGCGCTACTCGGCCCTACTGGCCACGGGCATCGACGGGGTCACGGTCAATGCGCCCGCCAACGGCCACCTTCCCGGCCGTGTCGACCTGTTGGGTCGGACCCTCGCGCCGCTGATCAACCGATAGGCAGGAACCACCGATACGCGTAGCCCGCTACAGAACCGCGGTCCGGCGCCCGGTTCCGTTGCGCGCACTCACGTGTGCCGACAGCGATTCGACGATCTCCCCGGAGCGGACCGCGACGTTGGACAACAGCGTCGCGGTCAGCCCGTGGGTGTGCTCGGAGTTGCCCTGCACGTAGATGGCGCCGGTCACCTCGGGATCGGTGCGCAGCCGATAGTGTCGGTCGAGCACCGGTCGCCCATGGACATCGGAGTGACAGAAGCGGCCGAGGTCGCCGAGCATGGCGCCGACCGGCGTGGGCTCGAAGCCGGTGGCGAAGACCACTGCGTCACAAAGGATCTCGAGTTCCTCGCCGTTCATGCGGTTCACCACCCGCAGGCGGGCCGCCTCGTCGGTCTCGACGATGTCGAGGACCTCGGTGGAGCCGTGGACGAACAACCGCCGGTGCCCGTCGACCCGTTCGGTGTATTCACGCCGATACAAGGCGTTGATCAGTTCCGGATCGACCGCCGAGTAGTTGGTGCCGCGATGATAGGTGAGAATGCGTTCACGCCAGGCGGGTTGCGCCGCGAAGTACTCGTCCACGGCACCGGGGTCGAAGATCCGATTGGCGTAGGGGCTGTCGTCGGCCGGGGTGTAGCCGTATTTGGCGAACACCGCGTGCACCTGCGCGTCGGTCTGCTCATGCAGGAATGCGGTCACCTCGGCGGCGCTCTGGCCGGCACCGATCACCGCGAACGCTCCGTGAGTGCTCTCGGGTAGCTCGGCGAAGCGATCGAGTACGTCGTGATTGTGGAAGACCCGTCGACCGGCGACCACACCAGCGGGCAGCTTGGCGCGGATTCCGCCGCCGAGCACCAGATGTCGGGCGCGACACGCGCCCGTCGGGGACGTCACCTCGAAGGCGCCGTCGTGCCAGCGCACCGAGGTGACCTCGGTCGAATACTGCACGGGTATCGACACGCGCGCCGCCGCCCACTGCAGATAGTCGTGGAACTCCGAGCGCAGCGGGAAGAAGGTCTGCAGGTTGATGAAGTCGGTCAGCCGGTCCCGTTCGGCGAGATACCTCACGAAGGTGTAGTCGCTGGCCGTGTTCCGTTGTGTGGCGAGGTCTTTGAGGAACGACACCTGCATGGTGGCGCCGGGCAGCAACATTCCGGGATGCCATTGGAACCGATCGCGTCGCTCGAAGAACTGCGCGGTGATCGGCGTTGCGGCGGTGCGGTTGTGCTCCTCGAGAGCGATGGCCAGCGCCAGATTCGAGGGACCGAACCCGATACCGACGAGATCCACCGTGGAAAGGTGCTCACTGCACACGCGCTACTCCTCTGCTTGCTCGCCGGGCTGTCGGACTCGGGTCCGGTCAGGCGAGCCGATCGGCGCCATCGGGCGACACCCTCACCGATGTTCAGAAGGTAAGTCTAACCTAATCTCCAACGCCCGCGAATCGGGCGCCCCGCTCCACGGTGACCACCCGATCGCCACAGATCCACCGGTCACCCATCCCGATCGGAGAAACACGCGAGATGATCTCATCGCCGACGTCGGCCGAGCACACTCCCGATGCCCTTGGCGCCGTAACCGGTCCGGCCGGCGCCGATGTCGCACATTTCCTGTTGTGCCGCAACACCTATCACGTCATCGGGGTGGGTTGCAGCACCGTGTACCACGACACCGACCGGGCGGCCCGCGCACTGCGAGACGGTGCGCGGGCCGCGATCGTCGGAGCCCTGCCGTTCGATGCCCGTGAGCGGGCGTCACTCATCGCGCCCGATCGGCTCGACCTGCACCACGGCCGGTGGACTCCGCCGACCGCCGCCGGGCGCCCGGTGGCGCGCTCCCGCATCGTGGCCGCCGTACCGTCGCCGGCCGACCATCATCGCCGGGTCGCGGCGGCGATCGACCGGCTCGCCGACCCCGACGACCCGCTGGCGAAGGTCGTGCTCGCACGCGCCCTGACGGTGCACTCCGAGTCGCCGGTCACCGGATGGGACGTGGCCGCGCGACTGCGTGCCATCGATCCGCGGGGATCGGTGTTCGTCACCGACCTGCCCGGTCCCACCTCGGGTTCGCTCCCCCAATTGGTCGGTGCCAGCCCTGAGGTCCTGATCCGCAAACGCGGCAACATCGTGTCGGCCTATCCGCTCGCGGGCTCGTCGGCGCGCCTGACCGATCCCCGACTCGACGCCGAACAGGGTCGGGCACTGGCGAATTCGACGAAGGATCGCACCGAACACCGATTCGTCGTCGATGCCTTGCGGGCGGCGCTCGCGCCGTTGTGCCGCACGCTCGACGTGCCCGACGAACCCGAGCTGATGACGACGCCGACGATGTGGCATCTGGGCACCCCGATCCGCGGTGAGATCGCCGACCCGTCGACCACGGCCCTGGATCTCGCCATGGCCGTTCATCCGACCCCGGCGATCTGTGGCACGCCCACCGACCTGGCCCGCGATCACATCGTCGCGACCGAGGCCCGGCGGGGCTTCTACGCCGGCGCGATCGGATGGGCGGGCGGCCCGACACGCGATCGCGACGGCACCGTGGTCGCCGGTGACGGCGAGTGGATGGTCGCGATCCGCTGTGCCGAGATCGCCCCCGGTGGCCGGGAGATCACCACCTGGGCCGGCGGCGGCATCGTCGCCGATTCCGACCCGGACACCGAACTCGCCGAGACCGACGCCAAATTCGCGACGATCCTCGCCGCCCTCGGTATCGGCTGAGCCGGACGGTCGGTGGGTCGACCGGTCAGACCGCGACCTGCGCCGGTTCCGCCCACGCCAAGCCGTCGGCCGAGGGCACCAGACCGCCCTCGAGCAGGGGCGGTTCGGTGGCGCGGTCGCCGACCGCGCCACGTGCCTGCAGGGCGTTCATCTCCTCCATCACCTCACGGACCACCGGCGCACCGAACATGTGCCCCATCCGCTGGCCGGAGTCGGTGTCCATACCGCCGGTGGCGCGGGCGGCCTCGGTCAGTGCGTCGGAGGATCGGCGGAACCGCGAGACGATCGACGACGGGTCGGTCAGTGCGTCCTCTCCCGAGTAGCCGCCGGCGACGAGGGAGACGAAGGCCGTCATGTCGTTGCGGTCGAAGTTGGTGACCTTGCGCGCCTTCCAGAAGTACGAGTCCTCGGATTGCTCCATGTCGTAGAACGCCGAGAGGAACTCGTGGAAGACGGCGTACTCGCGGCGATAGCGGCCCTCGAACTCACCGAAGGCACGTTCCTCGGACATCGTGCCGTCGAGCACGCTGTTGATCGAACGTGCAGCCAGCACACCGGAATACGTCGCGAGATGCACCCCGGTCGAGAACACCGGATCGATGAAGCACGCGGCGTCGCCGACGAGCACCATGCCGTTGCCCCAGAAGCGGGTGTTGGCATACGAATAGTCCTTGCGGATACGGATCTCGCCGTAGGTGCCCTCGGTCACCCGCGTGGCGTCGGTGAGCATGTCGCGGACGATCTCGCACCGATCGATGTAGTGCCGCAGGGTCTCTTCCTGCGCATTGAGCACATGCTGCGCCTTGTCCTTGGCGATGACCACGCCGACGCTGGTGAGCGTGTCCGACAGGGGGATGTACCAGATCCAGCCCTCGTCGAACGCCGCGCAGAGGATGTTGCCCGCGTCGGGCGCCGGGAATCGTTTGCCGCCTTCGAAATACCCGAAGACCGCGACGTTCTGGAAGAACTCGGAGTACACGCGTTCGCCGCCGGCGCGCGAGGACAGTCGGGTCGTGTTGCCGGAGGCATCGACGACGAACCGGGCCCGCACGTGGTGTTCGACGCGGTCGGCGTCCAGGTAGCGCACCCCGGTGACCCGGCCGGTCTCATCGGTGTCGACGCCGTTCACGCGGCAGTTCTGCCGGACATCGACGCCGTTGTCGGCCGAATTCTCCAGCAGGATCTGATCGAATTTCATCCGCTCGACCTGGTAGGCGTAGGAGCCCTCGCCGGCGAATTCCGGGGAGATCGCGAACAGGAAGTTCCACGGCACGGGGTTGGTGCCCCACCGGAAGCTGCCGCCGCGCTTGTGCATGAAGCCGGCGTCGCGGACCTTCTCATAACAGCCCAGCAGCTTGCACACCCCGTGAATCGTGGAGGGCAGCAACGACTCCCCGATCTGATACCGCGGGAAGGTCTCCTTCTCGATCTGGACCACGCGGCGGCCGCTCTTGGCCAGCAGCGTGGCGGTGGTCGACCCACCCGGACCGCCACCGACGACGACGACATCGACGTTCTCGATCGTGACCTCGCTCATCGGGCCTGCTCCATCGACAGTTCGCGCACCCAGGATCCGACCACCGGGTCGGCGGCCAACGCCACCAGATCGGCGCGCGTCGCACCTGCGGCGCGCCACCGCTCGATCAACGACATCAACCGCACCGAATCCAGGCCGATGTCGAGAACGTTGGTGTCGTCGGTGATCTCGGCGGCGGGAACGTCGAGGATCTCGGCGATGTCGCCGATGATCCGGTCGCGGGTCACAACTGCATCCACAGATGCCATGGGCAGATCCTCACTTCGTACGGCCACCGGATGCGGTGGGATCGTGGGTCGGTACGGTGAGCGAGGCACCGTCCGCGGTCGCTACAGTAGCTTAGCCTGGCCTAATTTCAACGCGCGCTCCGAGTCGGGCGTCCCGTGTGATGATCCTTGCCTAAGCAAGGGTAGGCTCTCCTATCATGCTTGAGCTCGATCTCGCCGCTCGCGAGCCTTCGTACCCCGCGTCCGCGGCCGCTTTGGGGCTGTGGGCCGCGCAGTCGGTGGTCGGGACGTCTGCGGTGTTCACGATCGGTCAGCTCGTCGAATTCCGTTCCGCGCCCGACCTCGACAGGCTGACCGCCGCCGTCGCGGCGGCGGTCACGGAAGCGGATCTGCTCCGTGCCCGATTCGTCGAGCCCACCCCCACCACCGACTCCGAGACGGACTCGGGCCTGCGCTTCGTCCTCGGGGACCCGGTGCCGGTCACCCGCATCGACCTCCGAGGCGACGGCGACGCCGACGCGCCACTCGAATACGCGCGCAGCGTCGTCGCAGGGTCCATCGATCCGCGGACCGGCCCCTGTGCCCGCATCGAGATCGTGTGCGCCGGCGACCGGATCGCCCTGCTCATCGTGGCTCACCACCTGGTCCTCGACGCCTACGGGCTCGGCCTCCTGACCCGCCGCATCGGCCACCTCTACGACGATCCGGCCGATCCGCGCCGACTCCGATCGGTCACCGACCTGCCCGATGGACTCGACGCAGCAGGAGTCGACGCAGCAGGAGTCGACGACCGCACCTTCTGGGCCGACCAACTGGCCGGGATCACGGCGCCCTTGACACTGTCGGACCGCCCGCGCGGTCATCGGGTCGCCTCGCGAATCCTCACCCGCCGCACGGTGATTCCCGCGCTCGGAGCACTCACCCGGAATCCGTCGACCCTGACCGCCGTCATCGCCGCCTTCTGCGGGCGGCTCGCGGGCACCGACGACGTCGTGCTCGGCTTCCCGATGATGAACCGGCTCGGCTCCCCCGTGGCCAATTGCGCGTGCTCGACGGTCAACGTGATTCCGTTGCGTGTCCACACGCCCGCACACCGCTCGATCGCCGACATCGCTGCCGGGGTCACCGACCGCCTGCGTGCCGTCTCCCCCCACGCGCGATACCGTGGCGAGGACATCGTCCGGGACCTGCGGCGACGAGGCGTCGACGGCGCGACCGGTCCCACGCTCAACATCAAGCCGTTCTCGGCGACCGTCACCGTCGGCGGGCATGTCGCCGACGTGCGGTCGCTGGCCCGGGGTCCGCTCGTCGACATGGCGATCACCGCCGCCGATCTCGACGGCGATCTCGAATTGGTCCTCGACGCCGACGCCGACCTGTACCCACCACAGCGCGTCGACGAAATCGTCGGCAGCATAGCCGAATTCGCCGAGGCGGCGGCCCGCACCATCGACGCTGTGCGCCCCGATTCTGGGCCCACCGTGGGCATCGGCGCGGTCGCGCTGGACGGCGCTGCCGACGAGCGCCTCGCGGCCCGAATCCGTGATGAGGACGCCCGGACCAGCACCCCGATCGGTGTGACGTCTCTGTTCGATCGGATCGCCGCCCAACCCGGGGACGCGGTCGCGCTCATCTGCGGCACGCAACGGATCGACCATCATGAACTGCGCGCCCGTGTCGCCTCGGTGTCCGACGAGCTCGGCGCTCTCGATGCCGAGGACATCGTCGCCGTCGCCCTACCCCGCGGGGTGGATCTCGTTGTCGCGCTCCTCGCCGTCCATCGCAGCGGTGCGGCATTCCTGCCGCTCGATCCGGGTTTTCCCGCCGAGCGGATCTCGGCGACCCTCGCCGACGCCGACCCGATTGCCGTCGTCGAGCCGGGACCCGGCGGGGTGGTTGTCCGTCGGCTCCGGGAACACGCCGCACCGTCGACCCGGCGCGCCGGTCGCGTCGGCGGTCGGGACGGCGATCCCGCCTACGTCATCTACACCTCGGGCTCGACCGGAAACCCCAAGGGTGTCGTCGTCGACCACGGCGCACTACGCAACCTCACCGACGCGATGATCGACGAGATCGGTTACCGCCCGGGTCGATCGGTGCTGTCGGTCACGACCATCTCCTTCGACATCGCCCTCGTGGAAACCCTTGTCCCCCTTGCCGCGGGCGCGACGGTGGTGCTCGCCGACGCCGATGATGTCCACGATCCCGGACGGCTCGCGGCACTGCTGCGCACCCACCGTATCGATCACATGCAGGCCACCCCGTCGTTGTGGTCGGCGCTCCTG
Organism: Gordonia polyisoprenivorans; assembly: GCF_017654315.1. Lineage (NCBI taxonomy): Bacteria > Bacillati > Actinomycetota > Actinomycetes > Mycobacteriales > Gordoniaceae > Gordonia > Gordonia polyisoprenivorans. The sequence continues at coordinate 3,559,507 of NZ_CP072203.1, read as the reverse complement.
GATTCCGGACACGCCGACGCCCTCCACGGGGTGCACGTTCTCGTCGGCGGGGAGGCACTTCCCACCGACGTCGCCGTCGGCCTAATCGGTGCGGCGGCGTCGGTACGCAACGTGTACGGGCCCACCGAGACCACGGTCTGGTCGACCACCGCGCCGGTGGTCGATGAACGCGCGATCGTGATCGGCTCCCCTATCGCCAATACCGGGGTCCGCATCCTCGACGCCACCCTGCGCCCGGTCCCCGACGACGCGATCGGCGAACTGTATCTCGCCGGTGCGGGTCTGGCCCGCGGATACCACCGGCGGGCCGGGCTCACCGCCACTCGTTTTCTCGCCGACCCGTTCGGGGCGCCCGGGTCACGCATGTACCGCACCGGCGATCTGGCTCGCCGTCGGACAGGGGAACACAGTCGGACAGCGCGACCCAGCCGGACAGCGGGACAGATCGAATGCCTCGGTCGCACCGACCACCAGGTCAAGATCCGCGGTTTCCGGATCGAGCTCGGTGACATCGAAACCGCACTGGCAGAGCACGATTCGATCGAGCGCGCCGTCGTGGTGGATCGACACGGTCGGCTGGTTGCCTACGCGACCCCCGCAACGGACTCCGGGATCGACCCGTTGGCGCTGCGTTCACACCTGGCCCGGCGAGTGCCCGACTACATGATCCCGGCCACCGTACAGGTGCTCGACGCGATCCCGCTGACCCCCAACGGCAAGGTCGATCGCACTGCCCTGCCCGCACCGGACTTCGGGGCTCTGACCGGCCATGGTCGCGCCCCGGTCACCGACACCGAACGTCTCCTCGCCGGGATCGTCGGCGAGGTCCTCGGGGTCGGCGACGTCGGTGCCGATGACGACTTCTTCATGCTCGGCGGTGACAGCCTCACCGCCGTTCGTGTGGTCGTACGCGCGGCCGACGCGGGTGTGCATTTCACGCCACTCGACGTGTTCGACCATCCGACCGTCGCGCGGCTCGCGGCAGTCGCGTCGAGCGACTCCCGATCGGCGGGCGGCGATCGAAGAGACGATGCGGCGCCCGGTGAGCGTCTGCGGCCTCGCGCGCACACCACCGCGGGGATCGACGCCGACGAACTCGACGACCTGATCGGGGAGGACCTGCTGTGAACGCACCGGAGGCAACAGATGGCGCCGTCACCGAAAGCGTTGACGCGCAGGCCAAGCCGGCCCTCGAGGACGTGCTGCCGCTGACGTCGGTGCAGGAGGCGATCGTCTATCACTCCACACGCCCTCGCGAGCAGGACTCGCACGACCCGTATCTGATCATCGCCGATCTCGACCTGGCCGCCGTCGCACCCGGCGTCATCGACGACTCGGCGGTGAGGTCGGCACTGGAGACGGTGATCGCCCGGCACGCCATGCTGCGGACTTCTTTCACACGCCGGCGCACCGGGGCGCCGGTCGCGCGCGTGCACACCGACGTCGAGGTCCGGATCGACACCGTCGACCCCGCCGAGTCGGGCGGACCCGACGGCCTCCGCGAATCCCTGCGCCGTCAAGGGATTCCCTTGACCACCGCACCTCCCCTGCGCGCGGTCGTCGCCCGCGACGCGCTCGCCGGTACCGCACACCTGCTGCTGGTGGTCCACCACGTGGCCCTCGACGGGTGGTCCCTGCATCGCGTCGTCGACGAGATCGTGCACCTGCTGCGCGGCGAACCGCTCGACCCGGTCGTTCCCATCAGTGACTTCCACCGATGGCGGACGACGCTGCCGAGCGGATTGGACTCGTGGCGTCGCGCGCTGACGGGCCTGCAGGCACCGACCCTCGTGCCGGTCGACCCCGGTGCCGCACATCGTTCCCGGGTGATCTCCCGATCCCTCGGTGTCGAGGCATCGCGGCGGCTGCGCACCATCGCACGATCCGTCGGCGCCTCGGCCAACACCCTCATCCAGGTCGCGTGGGCGCTGGTGCTCGCCGACCTCGACGACTCCGACGACGTCGTCTTCGGCGCGGTGGTCTCGGGCCGCGATCCCGCATTGCCCGGCGTCGACGAGATGGTCGGCATGCTGATCAACACGATCCCGGTGCGGGTCCGGCTCGAACCCACCGAGACCGTCGGCGAACTCATCAGCCGACTCCAGCGCGAACAGCTCGCCCTGCTCCCCCATCACCACACCGCCCTCGGTGACATCGGCGCGGCAACCGGCCTCGGGGAGCTGTTCAACACGCTGCTCGTCTTCGAGAGCTTTCCCCGCGGCACGGTCCGACCCCACCTCGAGGACGAGAACACCTACGCCGCAACGGTCCTCGTGGAGGACGAACCCGACATCCGACTCCTGCTCGAGCACCGCGGCGCCGACCCGGACCTGCTCGACCGCCTTCTCGGCATGCTCGCGGCCATCACCGCCGCGCCGGACACACCACGCGGCCGACTGCCGCGTTCGGATCGCGGAGACATTTCCATCGTGAGCGGATCACCCGTCACCGCCGCCGAGCCGCCCGCCCGGCGCATCGGACGCCTCGCCGCCGAACAGGGTGACGCGGTCGCCCTCCTCGTCGGCGAGGTTGCCGTCTCGCGCCGCGACCTCGACCGCGCCGCCGCTCGTGCGGCCGCCGGGCTCCGGGAGCGCGGCATCGGGACCGAATCGATCGTCGCGATCCACGCGCATCGCACGCCGGAGCTGGTCGCCGTGCTGCTCGCCGTGCTCCGGGTCGGCGCCGCCTACCTGCCGATCGATCCCGCCTATCCGAGCGCGCGCGTGGACTTCATGCTCACCGACTCGCGTCCGGATCTCGTCGTCGACGACGCTCTCGCCGCCGCACTGACCCGCACCGCACCGACCCCTACCGCACAGACCCAGACCGCACCGACCCAGACCGAGCGCGCCGCCGGCACCGAACCGGTGTCGCCACATCCGGATTCGGCCGCGTACCTGGTCTACACCTCCGGCTCCACCGGTACGCCGAAGGCGGTCGTCGGCACCGCCGGTGCCCTGGCCCGTCGACTCTCCTGGGCTGCCACCGATTGGGCCGCCCCGGTGATCCTGGCCAAGAGTTCGATCGCCTTCATCGACGGAACCACCGAGCTCCTCGGCGCATTATCGGCCGGGGCCAGCGTCGTTCTCGCCTCCGACGCCGATCTCCGCGACGCCGGCCGACTCGCCGAACTCGCTGCCGCCCACGGTGTCCGGCAGATCACCGCCGTGCCCTCACTCGCGCACACCGTCGTCGAGGACGGTCGCGCACCGGATCTCGATCGGTGGATCGTCTCCGGCGAACCGTTGAGCGCGGCCGTTGCCGACGCGCTCACCCCACATGCCGGTGAGGTCGTCAACTCCTACGGCTCCTCCGAGGTCGCCGGGGACGTGACGACGGGCGCGATCGCGCGCGACCACGGTGGCGCGATCCACATCGGCACGCCGGTGCCGGGCACCCGGATCATTGTCCTCGATCACCTGCTGCGCCCGGTACCCGTGGGTACCGCGGGCGAGGTGTATGTGTCCGAGACACATTCCGGCGCAGGTCAACTCGGACGCGGCTATCGCGCACACCCCGAGTGGACGGCCACCCACTTCGTCGCCGACGTCACCGGCGGTGCACGGATGTATCGGACCGGTGACCGGGGGCTCATCGACACCACCGGGCGTCTGCGCCTTCTCGGACGCCGAGACACACAGGTCAAGATCCGTGGCGTGCGAGTCGAACTCGGCGAGGTCGAGGCCGCCCTGACCGCCGTGCACGGCGTGGCTCAGGCCGCGGTGATCGCCAACCGGACACGCGACGGCCACCACCGAATCCACGCGTTCGTCTCCGGGACAGCGGCACCGGAGTCGGTCACGGCGTCGCTGGATCGGGTCCTGCCCGCGGCGATGCTGCCGTCGACGATCACCGTGCTCGACGAGCTGCCGCTCACCCCCGGCGGCAAGGTGGATCGCCGGGCACTGACCGCCCCCGAGGACCACGCTCCGACCACCGGCGGCCGCACGGCGCGGACCGACAACGAACGACTCGTGGTCACCGCGGCCGGGGACGTCCTCGGCATCGACGAACCGGCCGCCGATGCGAACTTCTTCGACCTCGGCGGCCACTCACTCTCGGCAACAAGGATGGTGACCCGGTTGCGCGTCGCCACCGGCCGGGCACTGCAGGTCGCCGACGTCTTCGACAACCCGGTGCTCGCCGACCTGGCGGGGTTGCTCCCCATTGCCGCCCGCACCGACGCCACGGATGCCGACGACGACACCAGCGGCGGGTCCGAGCCCACCGACGCGGAGCGCCCGGATCCGCTGCCGTTGTCCCCGGCACAGCAACGGCTGCTGTTTCAGGCCGGGGTCGACGATTCCGCCTATACGGTGGCCTTCGCCGTTCGACTCGACGCCCACGCGAACACCGCGATCGATGCTCAAGCCCTGCGGGGCTCCCTGCACGGCATCGTCACCCGCCACGAGGTGTTGCGAACCCGCATCGTCGACGGCCATCCCGTCATCGATGCCCCGGATGCGGTGGCGACGACACTCGACGAGCATCGCCTCGAGCACGACCCAGCCGCACTCGACACCGTCATGGCCGCGCTCATCGCACGGCCCTTCGATCTCGCCCGCGACCGGGTACTGCGCGCCGACCTGATCGCCCTGTCGGCGACATCGTCGGTGTTGCTGATCACGGTGCACCACATCGCCGCGGACGAGTGGTCGGCGGGACGACTGTTCGACGAACTCGCCGCCGGGTACAGCGCCGCCGTCGAGCACCGAGGTGATCGGGTTCCCGTCGCCCCGGCGATCCAATTCGTCGACCACACGATCCGGCAGCTGGCCCGGCTCGGTGACGAGTCCGATCCGCATTCGCTTGCCGCCGGACAACTCTCGTACTGGCGGGAGGCGCTCGACGGGATACCCGACGAGATCGCACCACCACTGGATCGCGCCCGACCGGTCGAACCGTCCCATCGTGGCGCCGAGGTTCATCGCACGCTCCCGCCCGGTGTCTGCCATGCCCTCGATCGTCTCGGGGCAGCAACGGGTACCTCGCGTTTCATGATGGTCCACGCCGCGGTCGCGCTGAGCCTCGCCGCCTCCGGTGCGGGTGACGACATCGTGGTCGGCACCCCGATCGCCGGCCGCGGGGACGCCGCCGCCGAAGACCTGATCGGGATGTTCGTCAACACGCTCGCCCTGCGCACCGATCTGCGCGGAGATCCTACTCTGGCACAGGTACTCTCACGTGTCCGCAGCGCCGACCTCGACGCGTATGCGCACGCCGATCTGCCGTTCGAGCAGCTCGTCGCCGCGCTCGCGCCGACCCGATCGCTGGCCCGGCACCCGCTCTTCCAGACCATGGTGCAGTACCGCGATCCCATCGTGGCACCGGAGTTCCCCGGACTCGAGGCCACCCCGCTGTTCCCGCCCACCCGGACGGCCAAGTTCGATCTCACCTACGAGTTCGTGGGGCTGCCCGACACCGGCGACGGCAGTGCACTGCGACTGCGACTGGAATACGCCACCGATCTGTTCGACGCCGACACCGCACACCGGCTCGCCGATCGCGCCGTCGCGGTGCTCGACGCGCTGGCCACCGACCCCGACCGGAGGCTGTCCCGGCTCCTCATGCCCGATGCGGTGCATGCGCTTGCGTCGGTGGGGGTTCCGGACGAGAGCCGGAACGCACCCGAATCCTCCCCCGGCCCGTCCTCGCTGGTCGAGGTGTTCACCTCGACCGTGGCGACACACCCGGACCGGGTCGCGATCAGCGACGGCACGACCTCCCTGACCTACCGCGAGATCGACTCCCGTAGTGCGCAACTCGCGTCGCAGCTGGTCGCCGACGGCGTCACGGTGGGCGACCTGGTGGCACTGGTGCTGCCCCGCGGTGCCGATCAGGTGATCGCGGTTCTCGCCGTGCTGCGCGCCGGAGCGGCCTACGTACCCATCGATCCCGCCTACCCGGCCGAGCGGATCGAGACGATCCTCGACGACGCCCGGCCCACGCTCACCGTCGATGCCGAGTACCTGACCCGCCCCGCGTCGGACGGCCCACCGGCCGAGCGGTCCGAGATCACGATCGGCGCCCGGCATACGGCCTATGTCATCTTCACCTCCGGATCGACCGGGCGTCCCAAGGGCGTCCGGGTCACGCACGGCAACGCGTGCGCGCTGCTCGCGAGCACCCGTGGCCTGTTCGATGTCGGCGCCGACGACGTGTGGATGTTGTTCCACTCGTATGCTTTCGACTTCTCCGTGTGGGAGATGTGGGGGGCGTTGTCGACCGGTGCCCGGCTGGTGATCGCCGATCGGGACACCACCCGCTCCCCCGCCGATCTCGCCGCGCTGATCGCCGCCGAGGGCGTCACCGTCCTCAATCAGACCCCGTCGGCGTTCGCGGCTCTCGACGCCACGGTCTCGTCGGCCGACGAGACCGGTGAACCGTTGTACGACAACGTGTCCGGTCCCACCTCGTTGTCGTCGTTGCGCTACCTCGTGTTCGGTGGCGAAGCCCTCGACCCCCGACGGCTCACCGGCTTCCTGCGCCGTCACCCGGGCGTCCGCGCGGTGAACATGTACGGCATCACCGAGATCACCGTGCACGCCACCCACCGCGAGATCGACGCCGCCGCAGCCGCTCACGCCACCGGCAGCGACGTCGGTGCGTTGCTCCCCGGATTCACCGGGCGACTGCTCGACCGGCATCTGCGCCCGGTTCCCGTTGGCGTCGTCGGCGAGCTGTATCTGTCGGGCCCGCAGGTCACCACGGGCTATCTGCACCGCCCGGCACTGAGTGCCACCCGATTCGTCGCCGACCCGACCACCCCGGGCGGCCTCGCTTATCGCACCGGAGACCTGTGCCGCCACACCGCGACCGGTGAGCTGCACTACGTCGGGCGCAGCGATCTGCAGGTCAAGATCCGTGGCTATCGCATCGAACCCGGCGAGGTGTCCGCGGCGATCAGCTCGCTGCCCGGCGTGGCCGACGTGGCCACCATCGCCCGTCCCGGCCCCGATGGCGATCACCGGCTGCTCGCCTACGTCGTTCCCGCCGAACACCATCCGGCCGGCACCGACCTCACCGCCGACTCCGTCCGCTTCGCACTCGCGCAGCGGTTGCCCGATCACCTGGTGCCCGGCGCCATCACACTGATCGATCGAATCCCGTTGACCACCAACGGAAAAACCGATGCGTCGGCGCTACCCGATCCCGTACCCCCGGCGGAGTCGGGTGCGGGCCGGGAACCGGCCACCGAGACCGAACGGATGATGCAGGAGATCTTCGCCGAGACGCTGCGGATCGATCCGGCCTCGATCGGCGTCGACGACGACTTCTTCGCTCTCGGTGGTGACTCCATCATCTCCACCACGATGGTGAACCGGGCTCGACGCCGGGGCCTGCGGATCACGCCGCGCGACGTGTTCGCGCACCGTAGCGTCGCCGGCCTCGCCGGCGTTGCCGAACCGATCGTCGCGCCGAGCGGCGGTGCGCCGGAGGACACGGCCGCCCCGCACTCGGCCCCCACACCCGTCGCCCTGCTGCCGATCATGCACCGCCTGCGCGAGCTCGGCGGCACCGTGGATCGCGTGAACCAGTCGCTGGTGATCGACACGCCACCGGATGCCGGCACCGAATTCCTCGCCACCGCACTCCAGGCGCTGCTCGATCATCACGACGCGTTGCGTATGACCCTGTCCGCGACCGCCGGGGTGTGGGGACTGGCGGTGTCGCCGCCCGGATCGGTCCGCGCCACCGACCTCCTCGTCGAGATGCCGATCGACGCCCACGGAACGGTCGCCGACACCGTCACCGTCGCCTCCGACGCCGCGGCCGCACGCCTGGCACCGACACGGGGTCGGATGCTCGCCGTCACTCATCTGCGGCCCGCGAACGACGCGGACGCGGGTCGACTGATCCTGGTGATCCATCACCTCGCCGTCGACGGCGTGTCGCGGCGCATCCTCATCGACGACCTCGCGGCCTTCCACAGCGACGGCAGACTGCCCACAGGCCCCGATGCGTCCATCGCCGACCATGCCGCAGCGGTGGCGGTGCGCGCGGGCGCACCCGAGTTGCTCGGCGAGCTCGATCACTGGGTTCGGGTCCTCGCACCCGGCGGCGACCTGCTGCCCGGTGTGCCCGCGGCCGGCGGTGTGGTCGGCGACCAACGTCGTCATGTGGTCGTCCTCGACGTTGCGACCTCGCGGGTGCTGGTGACCGAGGCGCCTGCCGCATTCGGCGTCGGGGTGACGTCGATCTTCCTGGGTGCGTTGCGGATTGCCGCTTCGGCGGTGTTCGACACCGCCGACCTGATCGTCGACACCGAGCGTCACGGCCGCGACACCGAGACGGCCGGCCTGGGGGTCATGGATCTCTCGCACACCGTCGGGTGGTTCACCACCATGGCCCCGCTGCGTCTGTCGGGACCCGTCGATGACGCCGTGGACCCGCTCGGCGCGGTCCGAGACGCCGACCGCCAATGGCACGACACGCCCGGCGCCGGAGCCGGATACGGGATGCTGCGCCATCTCAATCCGCAGACCTCGGCGGCATTGGCGACGATGCCGAGGGCCTCGGTGTTGCTGAACTACCTGGGCCGTTTCACCGTGGGTGGCGGCGGGGCGTGGCAGCCGTCGGCCGAGTCGTCGTCGTTGCGGGCGCTGCCCGACCCCGATCTCGGCTGCGACCATCTTCTCGAGATCGACGTGGTGTGCCGGGACGAGTTGGACGGGCCCGTTCTCTCGGCGACATTCGGCTACCTGCACCGCTTTCTGAGCGACGACGCGGTGCGGCGACTGGGTGAGGCGTGGGCGGACGCGTTGTCCACCCTGGCCGCCCTGTCCGCACGTGACGAGTCCGCATTCGACGATTCTGGAGTTCCCACGTGACCTCGACGACCCAACCGTCCGTATCCGCGCCGGCCTCGGCGAGGGGGGCGGGCGAACAGGTGTTGCCCGTACTCGCCGGCCAACGCGACATCTACTTCGGGCTGCAGGTGGCCACCGATCCCGCGCTCTACAACACCGGGCTCTACATCGAGGCCACGGCGTCACTGGATCTCGAGCGCCTCCGCTCCGCGGTCCTGGCCACCATCGATCGTGCCGAGGCGATGCGCGCGGTGTTCACCGAACACGATGGCGATCTCGGTCAGGTCATCCTGCCGATCGACGACTTCGACGTGCCGATCGTCGACCTCCGCGGTCACGACGCCCAGCAGTGGATGACCGCGGACATGGCGCGGCCCATGGACATTCACGCCGGTCCCTTGACCGAGTGCTGTCTGCTGCAGGTGGGCGGGCGCGCCGCCGGTGAGCCGTCGACGGTGTACATCTATCTGAAGGTGCACCATCTCGTCTGCGACGGAATGGGTCTGGTCGCCTTCTGCGAGGCCGTCCGGTCGGCGTACGACGGCGCCACCCCGTCCGCGGCCTGGACACTACGCGAAATCATCGAGTCCGAGCAGACCTATCGCACCGGCGAGGGGTTCGAGACCGATCGCCGCCACTGGACCACGATGATGTCCGACCGGCCCGACCCGGTGCGGCTGCTCGATGGTGAGGTGGCACCGGGGGTCGGACGAGCACACGCGCGTTTCGAGATCGATGTCGAACGTCTGTCCGTGCTCCGGGACTGTGCCTCGCGCGCCGGGGTCCGGCCGACGATCATGGTGATCGCCGCGGTCGCGGCCTTCGCCCACACCCGCACCGGCAAGGACGATCTGGTGTTCGCGCTGCCGGTCAGTGGCCGGGTGGACCGCCGGATCCGGACGACCCCGTCGATGGTGACCAGCGTCCTGCCGCTGCGGGTGCAGGCATCCGATCGCGATCGTCTCACCGACCTCGCCCGACGGGTCGACCGTGCCCTGTTCTCGCTGTTGCCGCACAGCCGATTCCGCGGCGAGGATCTCGGTCGCGCACTCGCCGCCACTGCCGCCGAATCGACAGACCCCGCCACGTCGACAGACCCCACGGTATCGACCGACCCCACCGTATCGACCGGCCCCTATCGCATGTTCGGTCTGGGCGTGAACGTCATGTCGCACACCACGACCCAGACCATGGGCGGTGAGCCCATGGTTGTTCATGCCTTGGCATCCGGCCCGGTGTCCGACGTGGAGATCCAGATTCAGTTGCGCCGCAAGAGCCTTCCCGCCGAGGTGGTCGTTCGTGCGATCGACGGCGCAGCCGAGCAGGCACGCTCGATCGCCGCGGCCTTCGACGAATTCCTCACCCGCCTCGCCGACCGTCCCGGAGAGCGTCTCGTCCACCTCGACGACGCCGCTCCCGTCCGCCAGGACGACTCCGCGCCGACGGCGGCGTTGACGCCGGCCCTGCTCCGGCTTCGCGCAGGTGGTGACGATCCGGAAGGGTTGCCGCCGAGTCGGATTCGCGTTCCACTGCCCCCGCAGACGGCCACCGAGACGATAGAGAATGTTCTCGGTCTCCTCTCGGCACGTCATGACGCGCTGCGCACCGACATCTCGCGTCCCCTGCCGATTCTCTGGACACTGACCACAGCACCGACCGACGACGCAACGATCGGGCTCGTCGAGCTTTCGGGTGAGGCCGGGTCGCGGCCGAGACCGCCGTACGCGATCCTCGGTGTGCACGCCGACACCCTCACGGTGGTCCTCGATTCCGCGATCATCGACCCGACGTCACGGTCGATCCTGCGGGCCGATCTGCTCGCCGCCCTCGCCGATGTCACCGCCGGTCGTGACCCCGACGTCGACCCGGTCCCGGTGTCCCTCGGTCGGGCCGCCGCCGAACTGACCGCGGCGGCCACCGACACCTCGGCCCTGCCCCGATGGATGGAGATCCTCGCACCGGGCGCAGCTCTCCCCGCGCCTCACGACGGGGCAGCGGCGACCGATGCCGCCATGCCCGAAACCATCTGTCGCCGTGCGGTTCCGGTTGCCGCGACGCCCAGCCCCCGACAACTGCTCTCGGCGATCGCCGAGGCAGTCCATGCGGTCTACGCCGGACGCATCGGCACTCACCTGCTCGTCGATGTCGTCTCCGACCTCCGGCCGGCCGGCGCCGAACGCACCACCGGCCCGTTCCAGGGGCTCACCCCCACCCGTATCGACCTCGCCGACGGCACCGCGATGCCGGTGCCCGGTCCGGCGCTCGATCTCCTGCGACATCTGTCTCCGCAGGTCGGCGCCGCGCTCACGGCCGCGGCGGCGACCGGCGAGATCGCCGAGCCCGCGGTGCTCGTCGGGGATTACGGTCTGCCGACCGATCACCCGGTCCGGGTCAGCGTCGTCGCAGCGGGGGTCGTCGCAGAGGGGATCGTCGCAGAGGAGGTCGTCGCAGAGGAAGTCGAATCGGAGGGGGTGACGCTGCTCGTCGAGGTCGACCCACGGATGGTCGCCGACGCCGAGGCCTTCGCCGACGCCCTGATCGACGCCGCCGGCCGGGTGGCCTCGCACCATCTCGTGGTGGTCGACCCCGACGAACTGGCCGCATTGACCGCCGTACACGGCGAGATCGCCGACATCTGGCCGCTGACGCCGCTGCAGGAAGGCCTCTACTACCAGGCGCAGATGGATGCCGACGCCGACATCTACACGGCCCAGTTCTGGCTCGACTTCGGCCATCGCATCGACCTTGCGGCGCTCACCGACGCGGCACAGGCTCTCCTGCAAGGCAATCCGGAGCTGCGTGCCGCCTTCGTCGAACATGATGGTCGACCGGTGCAGATCATCGCCGCCGACGTTCGCCCCGACGTCGCCGAGATCGATCTGTCCGACGCCCCCAACTCCGACCTGAATGAGCGCGTCGAACGATTCCTTGCCGAGGACCGCGCGACGAGCTTTCGCCTCGACCACGCTCCCCTGTGGCGGATGTGTCTGATCCATCTGCCCGGGGGCCGCGATCGGCTGGTGGTGAACCGGCGATTCCTGTTGTGGGACGGCTGGTCCGGTGGACTGTTCGTCTCGCGGTTGCTCGCTCATCTTCATCACACCCCGGTGCCGCCACGAGAGGCATCACTGCGGGACTATCTGGAGTGGCTGGCGGCCAACGGATCCGACGATGCGTCGATCACGGCCTGGACCGACCACCTCTGCGGCTATGACGAACCCGCACTGGTCGCGCCCCGGGCGGCCGGCTCCACTCCGCGGGCGCCCCGTCGCCTCGACGTCGAGCTCGGTGCCGTGCTGTCGGCGCGGCTGCGCGACGATGCACGCTCGGCCGGTGTCACCCTCAACACGGTCCTCACGGCCGCACTGAATCTGACCCTCTCGCGGCAGCTCGGACGCAGCGATGTGGCCTTCGGTTCGACGGTCGCCGGTCGCCCCACCGAGGTCGACGGCATCGACACCGTGATCGGCCTGTTCCTCAACACGGTGCCGGTGCGCACCCGGTTGCGGCCCGAGGAGACCGTCGGTCAATTGTTGCGGCGGATGCAGGCCGAGCGGGTCGAGATGATGGCGCACGACCACATCGGTCTGGCGCGGCTGCAGCAGGAGACCGGGCATCCGGCGCTCTTCGACGTCCTCTACGTGCTGCAGAACTTCCGTACCGACGAGGAGGAACGCGAGCAGTCGGCGCTGCACGACGTGATCGGTGAGGGCAGCCTCGATCACACGCACTATCCGGTGGCCGTGGTGGTGACCCCCTCGGCGGACATCCGTTTCCGGCTCGAGTACCGCGACGATCTGGTCTCCGAGCAGACCGCGACGGCGCTGCTCACCCGGTTCCGGCGAGCACTGGCAGCCCTTGGCGATCACCTCACCGACCCGGTGGGCTCGGTCGATCTCGACCTTCCCGCGGACGCCGGCCTGGACGGCCCGACCCACCCGCTGCCCGATCTCACGGTTTCCAATCTGCTGGCCGAGCGGGCCGCGTCGATCCCCGACGCCGAGGCCCTCGTCTTCGGCGGGCTCCGGATGACCTACGCCGAGCTCGACACCCACATCGATCGGGTGGCGCACGTGTTGTACGACCACGGGATCGGTGCGGAGAGCATTGTCGCGCTTGCGGTTCCGCGCAGTATCGATACGGTGGTGGCGCTCTTCGCGATCCTGCGGGCCGGCGCCGCATATCTGCCGCTGGAACTCGATCATCCCGACGACCGGTTGCACGGCATCCTCGCCGACGCCGAACCGGAGATCATCCTGTCGCACAGCCGCGTCGTGGCGCGCTTTGCCGATGTGGCGGTACCGACGTTGGTGATCGACGACCTCCCCGAGACCGCAGGTCCCGCCTGGCCGGTTCCGCGGGTCGACCCGGACTGGCCGGCCTATGTGATCTACACGTCGGGGTCCACCGGACGCCCCAAGGGTGTGGTGACGCCCTACCGTGGCCTGACGAACATGCAGTTGAACCACCGGGAGAAGGTGTTCGAGCCGGCGATCGAGGTGGCCCGCGCCGCGGGTGTGCAGGGGCGGCTGCGGATCGCGCACACCGTTTCCTTCGCCTTCGACATGTCGTGGGAGGAGTTGCTCTGGCTCGTCGAGGGCCACGAGGTGCACGTCTGCGACGAGGATCTGCGTCGCGACTCCGCCGCGCTCGTCGCCTACTGCGCACGTCATCGGATCGACGTCATCAACGTGACCCCCACCTATGCGGCGCAGTTGTTCGCCGACGGCCTCCTCGACGAGGCCACGCATGTGCCTCCGCTGGTGCTGCTCGGTGGCGAGGCCGTCGGCGATCCGGTGTGGACGGCATTGCGTGAACACCCGAAGACCTTCGGCTACAACCTGTACGGGCCGACCGAGTACACGATCAACACACTCGGTATCGGCACCGACGAGTCCGACACGTCGTCGGTGGGGACGCCGATCTGGAACACCCGTGCGCACTTGCTCGACGGGTGGCTGCGTCCCGTGCCGGCCGGGGTTGCCGGCGAGTTGTACATCAGTGGTGCCGGCCTGGCGCGTGGTTACCTGGGGCGGCCGGATCTGACGGCCGAGCGGTTCGTCGCCGACCCGTTCGCCACCGGCGGGCGGCTGTATCGCACCGGGGATCTGATGCGGATTCGCGCCGACGGCAACCTCGACTTCCTCGGTCGGACCGACGATCAGGTGAAGGTCCGCGGTCACCGCGTGGAGCTGGCCGAGATCGATGCCGCGCTCACCGCGCTCGACGACGTCGCCGGATCGGCGGTCGTCGCCGCCGAGGATCCCAGCGCACCGGGTGTCAAACGCCTTGTGGCCTATCTCATCCCGGAGGATCCGGAGCTCGGTGTCGACGTCGCCGACGTGCGCAGGCGTCTCGCTGCGACGTTGCCGGACTACATGGTGCCGACGCTGTTCGCGTCGGTGCCGCGGTTCCCGATGACGGTCAACGGCAAACTCGATGTGAGGGCGTTGCCCCAGCCGGCGCCGGCCTCCACCCGGCGGGCCCCGCGCACCGACCTCGAGCGTCGGCTGTGTGAGGTGTTCGCCGAGGTCCTCGGGCTCCGCGGCGGAGCCGCCGTCGACACAGCCGGAGCCGCCGTCGACACAGCCGGAGCCGCCGTCGACACAGTCGGAGCCGCCGTCGAAGCCGGCACGGTCACCGCCGATCCGGTGGTGGGTGCCGATGACGATTTCTTCGAACTCGGCGGACATTCGATGGCGGCGATGAAGCTCGTGTCGGCGTTGCGTGGCGAGCTCGGCGCCGAGATCACCATCCGTGATCTGTTCGAGGCTCGGACTCCCGCCGAGATCGCGACCCGGGTGCAGTTCACCGGGTCGCGTACCGACATCGTCGTCGGGCCCCGCCCGGATCGGATCCCGTTGTCCCCGGCGCAGGAACGGCTGTGGGTGCTCTATCGCCTCGATCCCGCCGACACCTCCTACCATTACGGTCACGTGATCCGCCTGCACCAGGCGATCGACCCCGACGCCCTACGGGCCGCGGTGGCCGACCTGCTGATCCGCCACGAGAGCCTGCGCACCGTCATCGTCGACGGAGGCGACGGTACCGACACCACCGGCAGCGCCACCGATCTCGCCGCGCACCAATCGATCCTGCCGGTCGAGCAGATCTCCGAGATGATCGGCGCGCACACGCTGGTCGAGGTGCACACCCTCGGCGATGTCGACGATCCGGAGGCGGTGTTCGGGGAACGGGCCCGCGAGACGCTGACCCGGCCGTTCGACCTGCGTACCGCTCCTCCGATCCGGTTCCGTCTGGATCTGCTGGAGAAGCCTTCCCCGACAGGCACTCTCGCCGGTGTGCTCACGATTGCCGCCCATCACATCGCGACCGACGAATGGTCGGACCGGCCGATGCTCACTGATCTGAGCACCGCATATCTCGCGCGGGCGGCGGGCACCGCACCCGACTTCGCACCGCTGCCGGTCCAGTACGCCGATTACGCGCTCTGGCAACGGGATCGGCTCATCGAACGCGGTGATGAGCAACTCGACTTCTGGGCCTCGTCACTCGCCGATCTACCCGACGAATTGCCGCTGCCGCGTGATCGTGCGCGACGACCCGGTGCGACCGGACCCGCGGCCACCGAGACCGCGACCGTGGACGCGGCGACCCGGGCCCGCCTGGCCGCCCTCGCCTCGGCGCACGGCGCCAGCATGTTCATGGTGGTGCAGGCCGCGGTCGCGGTTCTGTTGCATCGGGTGGGTGCCGGCGACGACATCCCGCTCGGCAGCCCCATTTCCGGGCGCAACGATCCGGCGCTCGACGATCTCGTCGGGTTCTTCGTCGACACGCAGGTGCTGCGCACCGACGTGAGTGGCCGCCCGCGATTCGGCGAACTCGTCGAGCGGGTGCGCACGGCCGATCTCGCGGCCTTCGACCATCAGGACGTGCCGTTCCAACGCATCGTCGAACGGCTGGCGCCGCGCCGCGAGTCGGGCCGTAATCCGCTGTTCCAGATCAGTGTCTCGTATCTGCCGCTCGACGCGGTTCCGGAGAGCTTCCTCGGCGTCGGGGCCACGTTCACGCCGCTGGTCGCCGAGGCCGCGAAGTTCGACCTCGGCTTCACCGTCGTCGATCTCATTCACTCCGGCGAACTGAGTGTCGCGCTCGAGTATGCGACCGCACAGTTCGATCCGTCGACGGCACGTACCCTGCTGCGCGGTCTGATGCGGGTACTCGCCACGGTCGGTGAGGATCCCGATGTCCCGGTGAGTGACATCGTTCTGCTCGACGACGCCGAGATCGCGCGACTGCGCACCGAGGAACGGGGTCCGCGCGGCACGGCCGACGACTCCACGACCGTGGTCGATCTGCTCGACGAGTGCGCCGGGACCCACGGCGATGTCCTCGCCATCCGGGACGTGAGCGGCACCGCACTCACCTATGCCGTCACACGCGCCGCCGCACTGCGGATCGCGGATCGGCTCGATGAGCACGTTGCAGGCATCGCCGAACCCGTGGTCGCCGTCCTCATGTCCCGCGGGGCTGCGCAGCTCGTCGCGCTGCAGGGCGTGTTGCGCAGTGGCGCAGCTTATCTGCCGATCGACGCGGATGTCCCCACCGAACGTGTCGCGGCAATCCTCGACGACGCCCGACCCGCTGCCGTACTCGCCGACGCCGTCACCGCATCCACCGCGCGGGCGGCGGCGCCCGCCATCGCGACGATCCTCCTCGACGCCGACGGATCGCCGAGCGACGCGGGCACCACGAGTGCGACCGGAGCCCGGCGTCGCACGGCGCGTCCCGACGATGCGGCGTACGTCATCTACACCTCGGGGTCGACCGGCACACCCAAGGGTGTCGTCGTCAGCCACCGCAACGTGGTCAACGTGTTGCGTTGGCGGCGCGACACCATCCCCGGCGGCCTTTGCGCCGGCGATGTGGTCCTCGCCAAGACACCCGTCGGCTTCGACGGCGCGGTGTGGGAGTTGTTGTTGCCCTTCGTCACCGGTGCCACGGTGGTCGCTGCCGCGGACGGCGACCACCGGGATCCGCGTCGCCTGGCCCGACTCATCGACGAGTACGCCGTCACCACCACGGTTTTCGTGCCCTCGCTGCTCGAGTTGTTCGTGGACCACCTCGCCGGACTACCGAGCCTGCGCCACATCATCGCCGGCGGTGAGGCCCTGCCGGCCGCATTGGCCCGACGGGTGGATGCCGCGGCTCCCGGGGTGTCGCTGATCAATGCCTACGGCCCGACCGAGACCACCGTCGTCGTCACCGACCGGCTCGCCGATCGCACCGTCACGGGTCCGACGGTGCCGATCGGCCGGCCCGTCGCCGGCACCGAGTTGCTCGTCCTCGACGGGTCGCTGCGGCGCGTCCCCGACGGCGTGACCGGGGAACTGTATGTCCGCGGAATCCCGGTGACCCGCGGCTATCTCAACCGGCCCGGCCTGACCGCGGCGGCCTACGTCGCCGACCCCACCGGCGACGTGCCCGGTGCCCGGGTCTATCGCACCGGCGACCTCGTCGTCCGCCGTGCCGGCGAACTCGAGTACCTCGGGCGTGCCGACACCCAGGTCAAGGTCCGTGGCAACCGGGTCGAACTCGGCGAGATCGAAGCGTGTCTGCGCACCGTCGACGGGGTGTCGGCCGCGGCCGTTCGCGTCGACGGTGACCGCATCGTCGGGTGGATCGTGCCCACCGACCCGTCGGTCATCGACGCGTGCACCTCCGAATCTTCGGCCGATCACACCGCACTGGTCGCGGCGGTCGAGCGGTCCGTGCGGCGACGTCTGCCGTCCTACATGGTCCCCACCCCGATCGTGGTGTGTGAGTCGTTCCCGTACAACCACACCGGCAAACTGGATCGGGCGGCGCTACCCGTACCGGCCACCGCGGCCGACGCCGGTACCACCGCGCCGCGTTCGACGATCGAAACCGATCTGGCCGAGATCTTCGGTGCGGTGCTCGGCCACCCGGTCACCGATGTACACGCGGATTTCTTTGCCCTCGGCGGACATTCGCTGCTCGCGATCAGGGCCATCAACCTGATCCGCGACACGCTGGGCCACGATCTCGAGTTGCGGACGCTCTTCGATCACCCGACGGTCGCCGGGCTTGCCGCACACCTTCTCGCCCTGCCCGCCGACGCCGACCCCGACACCGCCGCGCGCACACCGGAACTGCGACGTCGCGCGGATGGACGCGCGGAGTTGTCCTACGGGCAGGAGCGGATGCTCACGCTGCACGGCGTCACCGGACCCACGAGCACCTACAACGTGCCGATGCTGTGGCGACCCGGCGGACCGACGGGCCCGGCCGAGACCATCGATCCGACGGTGTTGCGCGCGGCGGTCGCCGATGTGGTGGCGCGTCACGAGATCCTGCGAACCCGCTACCCCGACCAGCGTCCCGAGGTCCTCGACGATCCCGAGATCGTCGTCGAGACCGTGACCGACCCGACCCATCTCGCCCGGGTGGCCGCACATGCGTTCGACCTGGCGACCGAGGTCCCGATTCGGGTGGCGGCCACCGACGACGTGGCGCTGGTGACGATCCACCACATCGCGACCGACGAATGGTCGGCTCCGCCGCTGCGCGCAGACCTGACCACCGCCTATCGTGCGCGAGCGGCCGGGCACGCACCCCAGTGGCCGCCGCTGCCCCTTCAGTACTCGGATTTCGCTGCGTGGCAACGAGATCTGATCGAGAGTGGGCGTGGCGAGAAACAACTCGACTTCTGGCGCACGGCGCTGCACGGGCTACCCGAGGAACTCGCGCTGCCCTACGACCACACCCGACCGCCACGACCGTCCGGGCGCGGCGACGGTGTCTTCCTCGCACTACGTCCCGCACTCGTCGGCGACCTGCGCCGCCTTGCCGCGGCCACCGGGACGTCGATGTTCATGCTGATGCGCACGGCGGTCGCGGTGTTGCTGTCGCGGCTCGGCGGCGGAGACGACATCGCACTCGGTACCCCGGTGACGGTGCGGTCGGACACGCGTCTGGAGTCTCTGGTCGGGTTCTTCCTCAACACCGTCGTCCTGCGCACCGACCTGTCGGGCGATCCGTCGGCCGCCGAACTGCTCGCGCGGGTGCGGGAGGCCGACCTCGCGGCCCTGGACAATCGTGATGTCCCGTTCGAACGGGTCGTGGAAGCCGTCGTGCCACGACGCTCGGCCGCGATGAACCCGCTGTTCCAGACGATGGTGGTCTACGTCGACGGTCTACTGCCCGGCGGTGATCCGGAGCAGAATCCCTCCGCCGCGCTGCCCGCACCGACGACCGCGAAGTTCGATCTGTCCTTCGACTTCACCGAGGACTCGACCTCGGGTGAGGCGACCACAGCAGGATCGACCGGGGCACGTGTGGGCGGAGTCATCGAGTACAGCACCGACCTGTTCGACCGGCCGACCGTCGAGGCGATGGCGCAGCGACTGGTCACGATCCTCGAATTCATGGCCGAGCGGCCCGATACGTCGTTGCGGCAGTTGGACATCCGAGTCTCCCGGGAACGTCGGGAGCTCTACCGGCCCGGCCCCGAGCCGACCACGTTCGACGTGCTGCTCGACGCCGCGGTCGAACGTGACCCGTCGGCGCCGGCGCTGCGCGGACCGGACGGCCGACGTACCTTCGGCGAGTTGCGTGACCGGGTCCACCTGATCGCCGCCCGGTTGATTCGCGCCGGGATCGGCGCCGAGGACGTCGTCGTCGTCCGTCTCCCGCGCGGGGTCACCGCGGTGGAGACGATCTTCGGTGTCCTCCATGCCGGCGCGGCATACCTACCGATCGAGCCCGACACCCCACCGGAGCGGGTGGCGGCGATGATCAAGGCCGCCCGTCCGCGACGCCTCATCGACAGCCTCGACGACGATCTCCTCGCACCCCGCGGCGACGAGGAGCCGTGGTCGCCGGAAATGCGGACCGCCCCGGTCCATCCCGACCATCCCGCCTATCTCATCTTCACCTCCGGATCGACCGGGACACCCAAGGGCGTGGTGATCACCCATCGCGGGTTGAGCAACCTGTTCGCCAGCCACCGCCGGATGCTGCATCGGCCTGCGGTGGCGCGCACTGGCCGCGAGCGGCTGCGCGTCGGACACGCCTGGTCACTGGCCTTCGACGCCTCCTGGCAGCCGCAGTTGTGGTTGCTCGACGGGCACGAGGTCAGCATCGTCGACGCCGAGGTCCAGCGCGACGCGCAGGCTCTCGCGGCCACCCTCCTCGAGCAGCGGTGGGACTTCCTCGAACTCACCCCGTCACATCTTCGGCAGCTCGGCGGTGCCGAGAGATCGATGGCGGCAATCGGTTTCGGTGGTGAAGCGATCTCCGGCGAACAGTGGGAGGCATTGCGGGCGTTACCGGACTCCGACGCCTACAACCTCTACGGTCCCACCGAGGGCACCGTCGATGCGCTCGTCGCGCGGGTATCCGACACGCCCCGACCGGTGATCGGCCGTCCGATCGACGGGGTGCGCGCCTACATCCTCGACGACCATCTGCTGCCGGTCGCCGACGGCGTCGACGGCGAGTTGTACCTCGCCGGTGCCGGGCTGGCCCGCGGCTACCTCGGCCGTGGTGAACTGACTGCCGAGCGGTTCGTCGCCGACCCGATCGCCAACGACGGCACCCGGATGTATCGCACCGGCGACGTGGTGCGCTGGACGACCGCAGGTGTGAACGGACCGGGCGAGGCGGCGATCGAGTATCGCGGTCGTGGCGACGATCAGGTGAAGATCCGCGGGCACCGCGTCGAACTCGGCGACGTCGAGGCGGCGATGCTCGCCGATGCCGACGTCTCGGCCGCGATCGCGGTGGCGCGGGCCGGTCATCTGATCGGGTACGTCGTGCCGGCCCGGGATCGGGCACCCGAGGCCTCCGTCATCCGCGCGCGGCTACGGTCCTCACTACCCGACTACATGGTGCCCACGGTCGTGGTCGTATGCGCGGCCTTCCCCACCCTGAGCAACGGCAAGATCGACCGTCGATCGCTACCGGAGCCGTCGTTCGATCGGGTCATCCGCACCCCGGAAACACCCGAGCAGCACCGTATCCGTGAGGCCTTCGCCGAGGTGCTCGATCTCGCCGCGGAGCAGATCGGGATCGACGACGACTTCGCCGAACTCGGCGGTGACAGCATCGTCGCGATGCAACTCGTCGCACGATTGCGCGCCGACGGCTTCGTGGTCGGCCCCCGTGACGTGATGACCCACCGCACCCCGGCCGAGCTCGCCGCACGCCTGGGTACCGCCGCGGCGGGGCAGGTCACCGACGCCGCGGCCCTGCCGCGTCTCGAGTCGGGCCCGGTCCCGGCCACCCCGATCGTGCGCTGGCTGCAGTCGGTCGCCGGATCCGATGCCCGGACCATCGCCGGATTCCATCAGTCCGCACTGCTCACCGCGCCCGTCGGACTCGACGTGGAGGCCCTCTCCGCGGCGCTGGCGGCACTCACGGCGCGGCACGCGATGCTGCGGGCACGACTCGTCGCCGATGAAAACCCTTGGCGTTTCGACATTCCCGCCGATTCGGCACCCGTTCCGGTGCGCAGGGAGACCGACCGCGATGTCATGGCGGTGGCGCAGCGGGCACGCGAGCACCTCGACCCGGAAGCCGGCGTGATGATGTCGGCGGTGTGGCTGGACTTCGGAGATGAGCCCGGACGTCTGCTCCTGCAGATCCACCACCTCGTCGTCGACGGCGTCTCGTGGCGTGTGGTCGTCCCCGAACTGATCGCCGCCTACACCCAGATCGTCGCCGGTGAGCCGGTCTCCCTTGGCCCCGTTCCGGCCGGATTCGCCGGTTGGGCAACCGAACTGGTGGCAACCGATCGCCGCGACGAACTCCCCCTGTGGCAACGGCTCACCGGCTCGGCGACCGCGACGGTGTTCTCGCGGCCGCCGGCCCCGGATACCGATCGCGAGGTTCACGCCCACCGGCATCGGGTTACGGTCGACACTCCGGTCGCGCAAGCGGTGCTGGGTCCGTTGCCGGCGCGCCTGCGGGTGGGTGTCGACGACGTGTTGCTCGGCGCATTGGGTGCCGCACTACCCGCGCCGACACTGGTCGACCTCGAGGGGCACGGCCGCGAGGAGCAGGCCGTCCCCGGTGCCGATCTCACCGGCAGCGTCGGATGGTTCACCGCCGTGCATCCGGTTGTGGTCGGCGGCGGATCGGATGCCGCCGGACAGGCCCGCGCGCTGGGCGCCGCCCGCGCCGAGATCCCCGACGGTGGACTCGGCTACGGTCTGCTACGTCATGTGGCCGGAGTCGATCTGCCAACGGCGGCCATCGAATTCAACTATCTGGGTCGCTACCGGTCCTTCGAGTTCGACGGATGGGCCATGGCCCCGGAATCGGCGGAGATCGGCCCCGGCGAGCTCATGCCCGCCGCCTACGGCCTCGTCGTCAACGTGGTCACCCTCGACGGACCCGACGGTCCGCAACTGAGCGCCACGTGGGTGTCGCAGCCCGGCGTGGTCGACGACGATACGGTGGCCGCACTGGCCGATCGGTGGGTTGCCGCGCTCACGACACTCACCGACAACGACCCGACCCCGACACCTGGAGAGAACTGATGGCCGCAGCCGTACGAGCAGTGCTCATCGACATCACCCCGCTACGGGTGAGCGTGCCCTTCCGACGGATCTTCGTGGCCCGGCTGATCTCCCTCGTGGGGATCGGCATGCTGCTGGTCTCGGTACCGGTGCAGGTCTACGACCTGACCGGATCGTCGATGCAGGTCGGCGCCGCCACCGCGGTGACCGGCCTCGCGACGTTCCTCGGCATGCCGCTCGGCGGTGTCCTCGCCGACCGGTTCGACCGGCGATCACTGATCCTCATCGGGCGCAGCGCGGCCGCGCTCGCCTTCGTGGGGTTGGCGGCCAACGCCTTCGGCGTCTTCGGTGAGTCCGCGGCGCTACCGGTGCTCTATGCGTTGGCGGTGACCGACGGGCTCATCGGAGCGCTGTCCATTGCCGCGCTGATGGCGGCCATCCCGACGCTCATCGACAGGAGACATCTCCCCTCGGTCGGTGCGCTCGGGGCGTTCAGTGTTCGCCTGGGATCGGCGGTCTCCCCCGGCGTCGCCGGATTCATCATCGGCGCGGCCGGCGTGCAGTGGGCCTACGTCACGGCCGCGGTCCTGGCCACCGCGGCGGTGCTCATCCTTCTCGGATTGCCGAGTCTCCCACCGGATGCCGCGATTTTCGGTGACCGATCGGAGCGCGCCCACGACGAGCCCGCCGACCGCACCCCGGACGACCCGACGACCGCCGAACCCGCCCCCACCACGACACCGTCGCTCTGGCGGTTCCTGCGCACCCAGCGGGTGATCACCGCGGTGATGGCGGTGGGTACGCTGGCGATGTTCGCGCCGGGCATCGTCGCCCTGCTACCGGCGCTCGTGGCGCAGCGTTTCGACGGAAACGCCTCGATCACCGGCCTGCTGTTCGCCGCGGTGGCCACCGGCGCGATGCTGGGCGCGATCACCAGCGGCTGGCTCGGCGGACTCCGCCGGCCCGGCGTGGTGTTGCTGGCCGCGCTCACGCTGACCTTCGTGATCATGATCGCGTTCGGACTTGCGCCCTACGCGTGGCTCATGCTGGGCTTGCTCGTCGTCGTCGGGTACTTCGAGTCCATTCAGGAGGTGTTGCGCTACACCTTGATCCAGCAACACACCCCCGGTCCGCTGCTCGGGCGGGTCAATGGGATCTGGATGGCGCAGGAAGTGGGCGGGGTGACGGTCGGCTCGCTGGTCGCCGGAGCATACGGAGCGATCTGGGTGGCCTCCGACGCCGTCATCTACTTCGGGCTGACGCTGCTGGTTCTGTCGCTGCTCTGCGCGGCGCTCCTGCGCTCGCTGATCCGCGTGCGCGGCGAACGCCCGGCCGCGATCCCCGTGTCCTGACTTTTCGCGGTCAGCGGGTGAGCAACTCCCGCAGCTTCTTTCGGCTGACCTTGCCCACCCCGGTCTCGGGGAACGCGTCGATCACCTCGATGGCGTCGGGGAGCTTCCATTCGGCGAGGCCGGAGTTGCGGACGAAGGCGCGCAGGCCCGCCAGGGTGGGCGGGTCGTCGGTGTCGGCGGGCACCACATAGGCACAGGTGCGTTCGCCCAGGTACGTGTCGGTCGCGGCAACGACGATCGCGTCGCGGACCGACGGGTGGGCCAGCAGATGCTCCTCGACCTGTTCGGCCGAGACCTTCTCACCGCCGCGGTTGATGCGATCGGCGGCCCGGCCCCGCACCACGAGGTTGCCCTGCGCGGTCAGCTCGACGACGTCACCGGTGCGATACCACCCGTCGGCGGCGAACGACTCGGGGCTCGCGTCGCGCCAGTAGGAGCGAATCGTGTAGGGCCCCTGAGTTTCCAGGAAGCCGGGACCGTCGGTGACCGGCGCCCCGTGCTCGTCGACGAGCCGCAGCTCGTCCAGTGACGACATCGGTCTGCCCTGCGTGGAGGTGATCTGGTCGTCGGGGTCGTCGAGCCGCGTGTAGCAGACCAGACCCTCGGCCATCCCGAACACCTGCTGCAGCCGCACCCCCAGGGCGGGGCCGATCCGCCGCGCCAGCTCGTCGGGGCACCGCGCACCGCCGACCTGCACGGTCTGCAGACTCGACAGGTCCAGCGAGGTACCGGCCTCGGCGGTCTCGGTCCACAGCCGGGCCAGCGGCGGCACCAGGCCCACCATCGTGACCCGTTCGCGTGCAACGAGTTCCCAGGCGATCGATGGCGTCGGGCTCGGCGAGAGCACCACCGTCGCGCCGGCGTACAACGCACCGAGGATTCCCGGTGAACTCATCGGGAAATTGTGCGCGGCGGGCAGCACGACGAGATAGACCGTGTCCTCGTCGACACCGCAGACCTCGTTGCTGCGCCGCACGCTGTACAGGTAATCGGCAGCCGTGCGCGGAATCAGCTTGGGCACACCGGTACTGCCGCCGGAGAGCTGCAGGAAGGAGAGTTGCTCGGGATCGGCGCGGCCGTGCTCGACCGGTGGCGCCCAGAGTTCCTCGAGAGTGTCGGAGTCGATGAGCAGTCGCACCGAGTCGACCTCGTCGGCGACGCGCTGCGCCAGGGCTCGGTAGTCGACGCCGCGACCGCCCGCCGGAGAGATGATGGCCACCGCTGCGGCCGACCGGGCGATGCCGACCAGCTCGGTCTCGCGGTGGGCGGGTAGTCCGAAGACGGGCAGGGCGAGTGCCCGGAACAAGGCGAACACCGCCTCGACGTAGGCCACGGAGTTCGGGATCTGCACGATCACCCGGTCGTCGGCCGCAATGCCCATGCCGACCAGTCCGGCCGCCAGCCGATCGACGCGTTCGTCCAGCTCGGCATAGGTCAGCGAGCGGTCGTCGTCGACGACGGCGATCTTCTCCGCGAAACGCGGATCAGCGGCCCGTGCGGTGAGGATGTCATCGAAGGTCTCGCCCGACCAGGTACCCGACGTGCGGTAGTTCTCGGCGAGTTCGGGGGGCCATGGTGTCACGTGCACAAGGTGAGGCTACCCTAATGCCGTGGCCATTCCCCCGATCGCTCCGTACCAGATACCCGAGGGCCCCTTCCCCGCCCGCGTGGAATGGACGTTGCAACCCGAACGCGCCGCGCTGCTGATCCACGACATGCAGCGCTACTTCATCGATGCCTACCGGCTCGACCACGAACCGATGGCCACCGCGCTGCCCAACATGATCGCGATCCGCGAAGCATGTTCGGCGGCAGGTGTTCCGGTGGTCTACACCGCCCAGCCCGGCGATCAGCATCCGTCACGACGCGGCATCCTCTCCGACTTCTGGGGCAAGGGACTCGCCTCAGGACGCGACGAGGAGGTCATCGAGCAACTCGCGCCCCGTGACGGCGACATCTGTGTGACCAAGTGGCGATACTCCGGATTCCAGCGCACCGACCTGCGTCAACTACTCGCCCATCACGGCCGGGACCAGTTGATCGTGGTGGGCGTGTACGCGCACATGGGCTGCATGATCAGCGCCACCGATGCGTTCATGAGCGATGTCGCCCCCTTCTTCGTCGTCGACGCGATGGGCGACTTCTCCCGTGACGAGCACCGCATGGCCGCCGAGTACATCGGCAAGCGCGCCGGACGGGTCGTCCGCGCCGCGCAGGTGCTGCGCGCCGTGCAGGGAGCGGCCACAGAACACGCCTCCGGCGGTGTCGGCACGGATCGGTCCGGGGTCACGGCGTGACCGCAGGATCCACCGCCGGGGTGGCCGGTCAGGTCGCCCTGGTGACCGGCGCCGCCGGCGGCATCGGGTCTGCCGTCGCCTGCGCCCTGAGGGCCGCCGGAGCCACCGTCATCGGATGGGATCGTCGGCCCGACACCGATGTTCGTGCCGTTGACGTGAGCGATCAGGATGCGGTGCGCGCCGCCTGGGACGAGCTCGACACCGAACACGGTCCGATCGGTGTGGTGGTCGCCGCCGCCGGGGTGATGAGCGACGACTGGGACACCTGCATGGCCGTCAACGCCGGTGGCGTCCGCAACCTCCTCGACGTGGCACTGCCCCCGATGATCGCCCGTCGACGAGGGTCGGCGGTGGTCGTCTCCAGTAACGCAGCAGCCGTGCCGCGGACCGCGTTGCCTGCGTACGCGGCATCCAAGGCCGCCGCCACCTCCTACGCACGGTCACTCGGGCTGGCCGCGGCGCCCTCCGGCGTACGCGTCAACATCGTCTCCCCCGGGTCCACCGACACCCCCATGCTGCGCGGGATGTGGACCTGCGACGCCGATCGCGACGCGGTGCTCGGCGGGGACGCCGCGCACTTCCGATTGGGCATACCGCTCGGCCGGATCGCCGACCCGGCCGACATCGCCGAGACCGTCGTCTTCCTCGCCTCGGATGCGGCGCGCCACGTGACGCTGCACGACCTGCGGGTCGACGGAGGTGCGACGTTGGACATGTGACCCCGTCACCACGGGCAACGCCGCACCTGATGGCACCGCGCTCGCCCCACCGCTGACATCGCGACCGCTGAAATCCCCGACCTGCTGACATCCCCGACTGTCGATATCCCGATTGTCGAAGTCTCCACTCCTCCTACACAACCGATTGGATTCTCGTGAAGAACACACGACCGATGCTGCGCGGCCTGGTGGTGGCCGTCGCAGTGGGCCTGATCGCCTTCCTCGGCGCCTGCTCCTCCCCCGACGACGACTCGGCGCAGAGCAGTTCGTCGTTCACCCCGGTGACTATCGATCACGAATACGGCTCGACGGAGATCACCGCCAAGCCCACCCGCGTGGTGACACTGCTCAGTGACTGGACCGATACCCTTGCGGCACTGAATATCCCGATCACCGCGGCGTTCGTCCCGAAGGGCACGCCGACGTTCTCGTGGACCCCCGCCAACAACGCACAGGTCGTCGAGGTCGCCGACCCGACCCAGGTGACCGTCGCCGAACTGGCCAAGTTCAACCCCGACCTCATCCTGGCCGGCTACCTCGGCAGCGAGGACCAGTACAACAAGCTCAAGGGGATCGCCCCGACGATCCCGGTACTGACCAAGGGCGCCACCGCCGACACCTGGGAGCAGCTGGCCACGACGGCCGGCAAGATCTTCGGCGTCGGCGATCAGGCACAGAAACTGATCGATGCCACCAATGGTGAGATCTCGACGTTCAAGTCGAACAACGCCAAGGCACAGGGCAAGACCTTCACCTTCGCGCAGGTGGGCCCGACCGGTCAGGTCGGGGCGATCAACTCCACCAAGGATGCCGCTGCGGGCCTGATCGCCCAGCTCGGCTTCACCCTGAACCCGCAGGTGGCCGCACTGCACAACGGTCAGTCCACCCGTGCGCTGATCTCGCCGGAGCGGATCGACCTGCTGAACTCGGATCTGCTGGTCGTCTATGTTCCCGGCGGCAACAACGCCGTGGTGAACCAGGTACCCGGCTGGAGCAACCTCACGGCCGTCAAGAACGGTACGGTCGTCTACCTCGACGACAAGACCCAACCCGCGTTCAGCGTGCCCAGTGCGCCGTCGGTCGGGTTCGTCATCGACACCCTGAATCCGGTGGCCGCCAAGCTCTGACCCGCGTGCGACCGACCCGCTGAAGAACACCGGCGCCGCACCTCGAAGGTGCGGCGCCGGTGTGCGTTCGGGGTGTCGGGTCAGCGGTTGTCGAAGGTCTCGATGATGCGCTGCGCGCCGAGCGCGGGGGTAAGCGTGGCCTCGCGCACCTGCTGCTCGACCTCGGCGCGCACCGACTTGACCTCGGGGGAATCGGCGAGGCGTGCCAGCACGGTCTCGCGCGCCATCTCCCACATCCACTCGATCTGCTGGCGGTTGCGTCGGGCCTCGAATTCTCCTGCGGCGAGCAGGGTCTCGCGATGACGCTCGACCGCCGCCCAATACTCGTCGACACCGGTGTTCTCCAGCGCGCTCATCGTCTGCACGGGTGGGAACCACAGTGCGTCGTGCGGATAGATCAGCCGCAGGGCGTTCTTCAGCTCGCGGGCCGCCGCGTTGGCCTCGGTGAGGTGCTTGCCGTCGGCCTTGTTGACGATGATCACGTCGGCGAGTTCGAGGACACCTTTCTTGATGCCCTGCAACGAATCCCCGGTGCGGGCCAGGGTCAGGAACGAGAACGTGTCGACCATGTTGGCCACCGCGACCTCCGACTGGCCGACGCCGACGGTCTCCACCAGCACGACGTCGAAACCTGCGGCCTCGACGAGGACGATCGACTCGCGGGTGGCCTTGGCGACCCCGCCGAGCGTGCCGGACGTCGGTGACGGCCGGATGTAGGCGCGCTTGTCCATCGACAACCGGCCCATCCGGGTCTTGTCCCCGAGGATCGACCCGCCGGTGCGGGTGGAGGACGGGTCGACGGCGAGTACCGCGACCTTGTGCCCCTGCTCGATGAGATGCAGTCCGAGTGCTTCGATCGTGGTGGACTTGCCGACCCCCGGGACGCCGGTGATGCCGACCCGAAACGACTTGCCCGAGTGCGGAGTCAGACGCAGGAGCAGCTCCTGCGCCGCGGCGCGGTGATCGGGCCGACGCGACTCGACGAGGGTGATCGCGCGGGCGAGGTCCGCGCGACGGTCCTCGAGGATGGCCTCGGCGAGCGCATCCACGTCCACCCGCCGGCGCACCGCTGCCCGTGTGCCGCTCTGGTCGGTCACTCGGAAGCGACTCCGGCGAGTTCGAGCCCGAGGTTGTCGGCGAGCTTGCCGACGAGTTCGACCGCCGAGTCGGCGATGACGGTGCCGGGCGGGAAGATCGCCGCGGCCCCTGCCTCGTAGAGCTCCTCGAAATCACCGGGCGGGATCACCCCGCCGACGACGATCATGATGTCGGGGCGGCCGACCTCCTCGAGCGCCTTGCGCAGCGCGGGCACCAACGTCAGGTGCCCGGCAGCCAGCGACGACACACCGACGACATGGACGTCGTTGTCGGCGGCCTGCGTGGCGACCTCCTCGGGGGTGGCGAACAGCGGGCCCACGTCGACGTCGAAGCCGAGGTCGGCGAACGCGGTCGCGATCACCTTCTGCCCGCGGTCGTGTCCGTCCTGGCCCATCTTGGCGACCAGCACGCGCGGACGCCGGCCCTCGGCCTCGGCGAACTGCTCGACGATCTCCGTGGCCGCCTCGACGCCGGTCACCGCACCCACCTCATGTCGATACACCCCGCTGATGGTCTTGATCTCTGCCTGATGGCGACCATAGACCTTTTCCAGCGCTGCGGAGATCTCACCGACGGTCGCCTGCTGCCGCGCGGCCTCGATGGCCAATGCCATCAGATTGTTCTCCATGCCGCCGTCGTCGCTGGCCGCGGCGCGTGTCAGATCTGCCAGCGCCGCCTCCACCGCCGCCGAATCCCGGCCCGCGCGAAGGCGATCGAGCTTCTCGAGTTGCTCGGTACGCACCTTGGAGTTCTCGACCTTGAGGACCTCGATCTCCTCGTCGTCCTCGACGCGGTACTTGTTGACGCCGATGAGCGGCTGCTGACCGGAGTCGATCCGCGCCTGCGTGCGCGCGGCGGCCTCCTCGATCCGCAACTTCGGCAGACCCTCGTTGATCGCCTGCGTCATGCCGCCGGTCGCCTCGACCTCGGCGATGTGCTCGCGCGCCTTCTGGGCGAGCTGATGGGTCAGCCACTCGACGTAGTTGCTGCCGGCCCACGGATCGATGGGGCGTGTGGTGCCCGATTCCTGCTGCAACAGCAGCTGGGTGTTGCGGGCGATGCGGGCGGAGAAATCCGTCGGCAGGGCGATCGCCTCGTCGAGGGCGTTGGTGTGCAGCGACTGGGTGTGGCCCTGGGTGGCCGCCATCGCCTCGACGCAGGTGCGGGCGACGTTGTTGAACACGTCCTGGGCGGTCAGCGACCACCCCGACGTCTGCGAATGTGTGCGCAGCGACAACGATTTCGGGTTCTTCGGATCGAACTGGGCGACGAGTTCACTCCACAGCAGACGCGCGGCGCGCAGCTTGGCGACCTCCATGAAGAAGTTCATCCCGATGCCCCAGAAGAACGAGAGCCGCGGGGCGAACTTGTCGATGTCGAGACCGGCGTCGAGACCGGCACGGATGTACTCCACACCGTCGGCGAGGGTGTAGGCCAGCTCGAGATCGGCGGTGGCCCCGGCCTCCTGGATGTGATAGCCGGAGATGGAGATCGAGTTGAACCGCGGCATCTTCTGGCTGGTGTACTCGAAGATGTTGGAGATGATCCGCATCGACGGCTTGGGCGGATAGATGTAGGTGTTGCGGACCATGAACTCCTTGAGGATGTCGTTCTGGATGGTCCCCGCCAGCTTCTCCGGCGGTACGCCCTGTTCCTCGGCGGCAACGACATAGAGCGCCAGGATGGGCAGCACCGCACCGTTCATCGTCATCGACACCGACACACTGCCGAGATCGATCCCGTCGAAGAGCTGGCGCATGTCGAGGATGGAGTCGATCGCCACGCCCGCCATGCCGACGTCACCGGCGACCCGCGGGTGGTCGGAGTCGTAGCCGCGGTGGGTGGCCAGGTCGAAGGCCACCGACAGGCCCTTCTGCCCGGCGGCCAGGTTGCGGCGGTAGAAGGCATTGGATTCCGCCGCGGTGGAGAAACCCGCGTACTGACGGATGGTCCACGGCTGGTTGACATACATCGTCGGATACGGGCCGCGGATGAACGGCGCGGCACCGGGCACCGAGTCCAACGGATACGGGTGGGCGCCGTCGGTGGTGACCGCGTCGCGGTCGGCGCGGGTGTAGACCGGCGTGACGTCGATCTGCTCGGGGGTGCTCCAGGTGACCTGCTCGGTGCTGTAGCCGTGGGCGGCCGAGAGGTTCCCGATCACCTCCGCGGCTGCGTCGGCCGGTACCGCCGGCACCTCGACGGCGAGGTCGACGTCGGCGAAACTCGGTATCGCGGTTGTCTGTTCGGTGTTGGTCATGCGCTGGCTCCCGAGGTGGCGGGGACGGAGGGGACGAGCCGGTCGAAGAGGTCGGTGAGGGTGGCCACCGCATCGATGCCCACACGCAGCGAGCCGTCGGGACGGTCGTCACCGGCGGGCCATTCCTTGTCCGGACCGGCGAGCAGCACCTGCGCCAGACCCGCTGCCCGTGCGGCGGCCAGCGCCGCCGGACCGTCCTCGGCGTAGCGCGCCTTGGTGCCGCACAGGACCGCGATCGGCGTGCCGGTCTCGTCGATCACGGTGGGGATGGTCGACGCGTCGAGCGGCCCGGGATTCACCGCCTCGATCCCGCCCGCCGCGAGCAGATTCGCGACGAAGGTGGTGCGGCCATTGTACTCGGCCACACTGCCCAACGGCAGCAACAGGATTCGCGGACGGGTTCCGGTGTCGGCGAAATGGGCGTCGGAGCGATCCCGCAACTGCTCGAAGGCGCGGCCGACACGAGCCAGCCGTGGAGTCGAACCGACGAGGTCGGTCGTCGTGGCGGGGGCGCCGGCGATCGGCTTCTCGGCGAGATTCGGGAACTCGTTGACCCCGGTCACCGATTCGCGACGATGGGCGACCTCCACATCCCGGGTGTGCAGCGATTCGGCAACCCGCTCGGCGATCCATCCCGAATCGAGGGCGGCGCGATACCCGCCCTGCTTCTCGATGTCGCCGAAGACCGCCCACGCGTTGGCGGCGAGGTCGTCGGTGAGGGACTCGACGAACCACGATCCGCCGGCCGGATCGAGCACGCGTCCGATGTTGGACTCCTCGAGGAGCAACAGTTGGGTGTTGCGGGCGATCCGCCGGGAGAACGCGGCTCCGGAGGTGCGCGCGTCGGCGGGCAGCGCGGCGTCGTACCGCAGGACGGTGACCTGGTCGGCGCCGCCGACGCCGGCACCGAAGGCGGCGATGGTGCTGCGCAGCATATTGACCCACGGATCGCGCTGGCTGTACATCGAGAGGTCGGTGACCGCATGGGTCAGTGCGCCACCCGAGGTCGGCGCGCCGATCACCTCGGCCACCCGGGCCCAGAGACGCCGCAGCGCACGCAGTTTCGCGATTCCGGCGAACTGGTCGTCGGCGACCGAGACGGCAAAGGTGATCTGCTCCAGCGCTGCTGCCGAGTCGAGTCCGGCGGCGGTGAGATCACGCAGGTGTGCCACCGCGGCCGCCACCGACAATGCCAGCTCGAGTCCGTTGTCCGCGCCGGCGGTGGCGAAGTCGGTGCCGTCGACCCGCAGGGTGCGAACCGCGGCGCCGTGTGCTTCCGCGACCTCGACCGCCAGGGCCGTGGCCGCCTCGGCTGCCACCGTGGGCCGACCCGAGTATGCGGCGGTCAGCGGTGAGAGTCCGAGGGACAGCGTCGTCGCCGCGGTCGGTGCGGCGGTGTCCGCGGTCGCGGGAGCACCGTCGAGGACGGCGAGCAGGGCGCGGGCGGCCTCGATACCCGAGGCGCCGGCGTCGAGGGTGATCGGTACCAGGTCCAGATAAACCCCGGACAGTGCGGTGGCGAGGTCGTCGGCCAACAGTGCACCCCCGACCGCCAGCCACAGTCCGCTGGTCCCGTTGTTCATCGCCTCGAGGATCTCGGCGTTGACCTGTTCGGCCGCTGCCGGGTCGTCGCCGAATCGTTCGGTCACCCGCCAGCCGGTGAGGACGTCGCGGTGCGGGTCGGCACCACGGACATAGGGAAAGCCGCCGGGGACACCGGGTTCGGTGGTCTCGTCCCGGCGCGTGTAGAGCGGGCGGACGGTCAGCCCATCCCGGGTCTGCGTGGACAGCAGCGCCTCGGGAGTATCGGGGAGATCGTCGACCTCGACGCGTCGTGACTTGGCGAGCACTCCGGCCGCGGCCCGCGACCATGTCTCGTATGCCTCGTCGAGCGCCTGTCGGGACTGCTCGGGCTGTTCACTGTGCTCGGGCATCGTGCTGCACACACCTCCATCATGCGCTCGGTCGAGAGCGTAGTTGACCTTAGCCGATCGCTCGCTCGGTACCGCACAGTAGGCCCGTGTCGTGACGTATGCCACGTCCGTCCCGCGTGACCGTGTGGCGGATCACGCGTGGCCGTGCGGCGGAACGGTCGTGATCGCGCGAGGGCCGGCCGGGCCCACGCCCTACAGTGGAGCGGTGCGTAACGATCGCGGTGGTTCCGGCGAGTCCGTGGCACCCACCTCGCCGAATTCGCGTCGAGAAGCGATGGGCACCGCATCGCGTCACAGCATCCGCAATGCGATCATCGGGCTCGTCGCGGTGTGCGCTGTCCTGGCCATTTCCTACCTCACCCCCATCCCGTCGGTCGGCAGTGTGCGCGACTGGGGTGAGAACCTGGGGCCGGCATTCGTCTGGGTCTTCTTCGGCGCCTATGTGGTGTGCACGGCACTGCCGATCCCGCGCACGATCTTCACCGTCATGTCGGGAATCTTCTTCGGTCCGGTGGTCGGCGTGATCGGTGCGATGACCTCGGCAACCCTGGCTGCCTACCTGGCGTTCCGGGTGGCACGTGGCGTCGGGCGGTCCCGCATCCAGCCCTTCCTGCAGAGGCCGGTGATGCGAGCGGTCGAGTACCGGCTGGCCGCGCGCGGCTGGCTCGCTGTCGGGTCGCTCCGGCTGATCCCGGTCTGTCCGTTCTGGCTGCTGAACTACTGCGCGGGACTCTCGTCGGTGCGCACCGGCCCCTATCTGGCCGCGAGCGTGGCATGCATGGCCCCGGGAACCGTGGCGGTCGTACTCCTCGGTGACGCGTTGACCGGTCGGCAGAATCCGTGGTTGCTGGGTCTGAGCGCCACGTTCTTCGCCATCGGTGTCATCGGACTCATCATCGACGTGCGGGCACCCCTTCGATCATCAACCCCTCAAACTTGACTTCTTCATATCAAGTCATTGTGCTTGATTATCCGAGAGCAAGTCGCCATACTTGACCGCCATGAGGGTGCGTGCGCCGCACGGCGCTGCCGCAACCGCCCTGTCGGTGGCGGGTGATCTGCTGTGTTCGTGATGACGATCGACCAGCGCCGGAGCCGGACGGATCGCGACCGGGTTCCCGACCTGCTCGCCGCCGTCGCCGACACCCCGGTCCTCCGCCCCTTCGACCGCACCGCCGGCGACGAGGTCCAGGCCGTACTCACCGACCCCGACACCGTCGTCGCAGTCACCCTGCTGCTGGCCGACGAGGGGCACTGGAGCATCGGCATCGGCATCGGCGCCGTCGAGACACCGCTGCCGGCGCAGACCCGGGCGGGCCGGGGTGAGGCGTTCGAACAGGCGCGAGCGGCGGTGGAGGCGGCCAAGGCCGCGCGGCCACCACTCGCGGTGCGCGGAGCGTCCCGGTGGGCCGAGCATGCCGACACCGCGCTGCGTCTGCTCACCGAGATCGTGACCACCCGCTCGGCCGCGGGCCGGGAAGCCGTGTCGCTGGTCCGTGGCGGTCTGCGCCAGACCGCGGCGGCCGAGGAACTCGGCATCACCCCGCAGGCCATGTCGCAGCGATTACGGGCGGCGCGCTGGGAACTGGAGTCGCCCACGCGAGAGCTCGTCGTCGATCTCCTCGCCCGGGCCGACCGACCTGCCGAGGATCGGCGATGACGGTCACCGCCATCACCCTGCTCGTCGTGATCGCCGCACTCCCCGGTGCGGCGATGGCGGTGCACCGTCGGCTCGGCAACCGGAAGTGGCTCGACCCGGCGTCGGGCGTCATCTCGTTGCTGCTCGCCGCGGCGGCCGCACTGTGCGCCTGGTCGGGCAACGCACCGACGACCGAGGCCGTGTCCGTCATCGGATCCCTCGCGGCGGCAACGGCCGCGGTCACCGCCGGCGGCGCGATCGTCCGATCGGTACTCATCGCCGGTGGGGTCACCACCGCCCCGGTCGGCACCACACCCCCCGCGGGCGGGCCGGCCGACCCCGAATCCGGTCCGCTGCGCGGCGGCCGGGTGATCGGCTACCTCGAACGGCTCGCCGTCGTCGGAACCCTGTTACTCGGTTGGCCGGAAGGGCTGGCGATCATCCTCGCGGTCAAGAGTCTCGCCCGCTTTCCCGAACTACGCGCGCCGCATGCCAGCGAGCAGTTCATCATGGGCACCTTCGCCTCGGTGCTGTGGGCGTGCGGGATGGCCGGGGTGGGCCACCTGCTGGCCGCCTGACGGCGCCTCGCACGGTCCGATAAGCCGGACTGGTCGGCTTCTTTAGCCCGAAATGTCAAGTGCTGAGCGGACTCTCAGCTGATTGACGGCGAAGTTCCAGATCCGGGCCGCATACTCGCGCGAGTGGGTTCGCAGACTTACGGACACGGCGTCTCCCTGCTCGACGGCTGGCTGCCGCTGACCATCGAGATCGTCGCCATCGTCCTCTTGATCCTGGTCGTCGCACGCCGGTCGCGACGATGGTGGCTGCTCTGGATTCCGGTCAGCATCGGGGTCGGCGCACTGACGGTATGGGCCGCATACGAGTACTGGTCCTCAGAGGGTATGTCCTCCGACCCCGCGCCGCAGCTCTTGTGGTGGTGGATCGGCGCGCTGGGTGCCGCGGTGGCGCTGCTCGTCGTCGGTGCGCGACGCACCCAGTGGTGGCGCCGGGTGGCATCGCTGTTGTCGGTGATCGCCGTGCTCGCCGCGGCAGCACTCAGCGTGAACCAGTGGGTCGGCTACTTCCCGACCGTGCAGGAGGCGTGGGCACAGCTGACCGCCGGACCGTTACCCGATCAGATCGACAACTCGACACTGGCCGCCGACCGCAACACCGTGCAGACCACCGGCAAGGTGGTCTCCATCGACACCGGTTCGGCGCACAGCGATTTCACCCATCGCACCGAATACGTCTACCTGCCGCCCGCATGGTTCGCCGGCCCCACCCCGCCGACCCTTCCGGTCGTGATGATGATCAGCGGCGAATTCAACACCCCCGCCGACTGGATGCGCACCGGACATGCCGTCCAGATCATCGACGCCTACGCGCGAGCACATCACGGACAGGCTCCGATCCTGGTCTTCCCGGATGTGGGCGGCAGCTTCAACAACGACACCGAATGCGTCAACGGTCCGCGCGGCAACGTCGCCACACATCTCACCGATGAGGTCCGTCCGGCGGTGATCTCGCAGTTCCACGCATCACCCGCCGCCAACTGGGGTGTGGTCGGCTGGTCGATGGGTGGTACGTGCGCGGTGGACCTGGTGACCATGCACCCCGATGAATTCACCTCGTTCGAGGACATCGCCGGGGACGCGGCCCCCAACTCGGGCACCACGAGCCAGACGGTCAGCCGCCTCTTCGGCGGCAGCACCGCCGCTTACGCCGACTTCGACCCGGCGACGGTCATGGCGCGCCACGGTCGCTACACCGGGGTCTCGGGGTGGTTCGACGAATCCTCCGGCGGCGGCTGGGGTCCAGGGGGTCCGGGACCCCACGGCGGGCACCACCCGGGACAGGGCGGCCGGGGCCAGGGACAGTGGGGCCAGGGTCACGGGGGTCAGGGGCATCGCGGTCAGGGCAAATGGGGCGGTCAGGGCCAGGGCGGCACCGGACTCGGCGGCCGCGACGGCGGAGGGCACATCACCCCGGGGTCGGAGCTGACCGCGGCCCGAACACTGTGCACCGACGGTGAGAAGGTCGGCATCGCCTGTTCGATCCACCTCCAATCAGGCGGTCACACATGGCAATTCGCCGAGCAGGCCTTCACCGACGCGCTGCCCACCATGGCCGCCGAGATCGGCGTTCCCGACGCCGGTCCGGTCCCGGCCACCGCGACACCGGCGCCATCGGGCACAGCGACACCGGCGCCATCCAGCACAGCGACACCGGGCACTCCGGCGGCGTCGGTGAATGCGATGTCCGCGCCCTCGACACCGCCTCCGGCGTGAGACCGCCCTCGACACCGCCTCCGGCGTGAGACCCCGCCCCGCGTGGAGCCCGGCGCCGCGGACCTACGAGCTCGACTCGGGGGTGTCGGTCGGGGCGGCCGACTCGACCGCGGGTGCCGCCGCGAATCCCGGTGCCGCATCGAGCGCGCCGGTCGGAGCGTTGGTGGACGGGGTGGTGTCGGCGGTGATGGAGCGCCGAGTGGCCGCACGCAGCGGCGCATCGGGTTCGACGGGCTGGCGGGCAACCGCCTCGGCCTCGGCGACCGCACGCGCCACCCGCGGGTCGGTGGTCATGTCGAACCAGCCCTCGGTGTCGGATTCGTCGACGTCGGCCGGAATGTCGTCGGCGGGCTCGTACCGGAACACCCCGTCGTCGCCCTGGACGCCGAACGACTTCGCGAATCCCTGGAGGGCCGAACCGAAGTCCGTCGGCAACACCCACACCTTGCTGGCCTCGCCCTTGGCCATCTCCGGGATCTGCTGCAGGTACTGGTAGGCGAGGATCTCCGGTGTCGGCTTGCTCGCCTTGACCGCGGCGAAGGTCTTCTGGATCGCCTTGGCCTCGCCCTGCGCCTTGAGGTAGGTCGCCGCGCGATCGCCCTGGGCGCGCAGAATGCGCGACTGCCGTTCGGCCTCGGCGGAGAGGATCGCGGCCTGCTTGGCACCCTCGGCGGACAGGATCTGGCTCTGCTTGGCCCCCTCGGCGGTCTTGATCGCCGACTCGCGCTGTCCCTCCGCGGCCAGGATGGTCGCGCGCTTCTCACGGTCGGCCTTCATCTGCTTTTCCATCGATTCCTGGATCGACGGCGGCGGCATGATCGACTTGAGCTCCACGCGCGCCACGCGCAGTCCCCATCGCCCGGTCGCCTCGTCGAGTACGCCGCGCAACTGGCCGTTGATCGAATCCCGGGAGGTCAGCGTCTCCTCGAGGGTCATGCCACCGACCACGTTGCGCAGTGTGGTGATGGTCAGCTGTTCGACGCCGGCGATGTAGTCGTCGATTTCATAGACCGCCGACCGCGGATTGGTGACCTGGAAGTAGACGACGGTGTCGATCGACAGGGTGAGGTTGTCCTCGGTGATCACCGGCTGCGGGGGGAAGGACACCACGCGTTCGCGGATGTCGACGCGCGCCCGGATGCGGTCGATGAACGGCACCAGCAGGGTCAACTGCCCTGACACGGTGCGGGTGTAGCGCCCCAGGCGTTCGATCACCGCTGCTTCTGCCTGCGGGATGAGGGCCACCGATTTAGCGAGGGTGACCACCACCAACACGATCACCAGGACGGCCACCACCAAGCCGATGTACTCCACGACCCTCACCCCTTCCATACGACGGCGGTCGCGCCGTCGATCTGCATCACGGTCACCTGTTCGCCCGGTTCGAAATGATCTCCGGGGGTCATCGCGCGGGCGGACCACTCCTCGCCGTCGATCTTCACCCGGCCGCGGTGTTCGTCGACCGGCGCGAGGACCGTGGCGTGCTTGCCCTCGAGCGCCTCGACGTTGGTCAGCAACGCCGGTCGGGACATCAGATGCCGTTTGGCCACCGGCCGCACGAACGCCAACAACGCGATCGCCACCACTGCGAACACCACCACATCCACCCAGATGGGCGGTGAGACAAAGAAATCCACGCCCGTGGCGGCGAGCGCGCCACCACCGAGCATGAGCAGCACCAGGTCTCCGCTGACCATCTCGCCGATCAGCAGCACGATCACGGCCACCAGCCAGATCAGGGTGCTCATGGGTCCAGTCTGCCAGAATCACCATCCGGGCAGCGGCGATCCGGACCGCGCCCGACTTCCCGGAGCGATCGCCGACTCAGCCGTCGCCGTCCGCGGCGGTCACGAAGTCGATGAGTTCCTCGACCGAGCGCAACAGATCCACCTCGAGGTCACGGAAGTCGGTGACCTTCGAGAGCACCCGACGCCAGCCGTCTTGCGGTGTGCCCCAGCCCAATCGGGTGCACACACCGGTCTTCCACTCCTCCCCGCGCGGCACCGTCGGCCAGGCCCGGATGCCGACGGAGGCCGGTTTGACCGCTTCCCAGACATCGATGAACCGATGCCCACGAACGAGGACGTGCTCCCCCACCCCCGCGGTGAGACGTTCCTCCTTGGATCCCGCAACGAGGTGGTCGACCAGCACACCCGCGCGGCGATGGGCGGCAGGGCCGAAATCGGCGAGTACGGCGTCGAGGTTGTCGAGGCCGTCGAGTCCGACGACCACCACGCCCTCGGCGCGCAGATCCGATCCCCAGACGCGTTCGAGAAGAGTGGCGTCGTGCACGCCCTCGACGAAGATGCGGCTCGCCCGGGCCGTGCGGGCACGTGCCGCGGGCGCCACCCGCGATCCCGACGCGGTCCGCTGCGCCGCGACTGGGCCCCGGGTGCGCGGTCGGACCAGGGTCACCGGCGAACCGTCGATGAGGAACGCCGCGGGATGCATCACGAACACCCGCGTACGCCCGTGGCGGTCCTCGAGTCGAACCAGGTCTCCTGCATAGCTCTTCTCGAGTCCGACGACGGCGCCACAGAATCCGCTCGCCGCGTCCTCGACGACGAGGTCCCGCTCGGCGGCCACCTCGGGGGTGCGGGGCGCGGCGCGGCGCGGGGCCGCCAGTACATCTCGTCCGTAACGATCGTCGGTCACACCCGTCACGCTAACCAACTCCCGCCCCAGCCGCGGAGAGCCACGCCGGGCGCCGAGGCGTGAACCGGAAGGTATCGTGGACGACCTATGACCAGTATCGACCATGTCCTGCAACACGCCTGGCCGGCCAGCGCCCTGGGCGCGTGGTCTGCGGCGTGGATCGCCGGCCGCTGCTCCCCCGACGACGTCGTCGACACCCTCGCCGGGGCAGCCGATCTGCACATCCTCGACGATCGGACGGACGCACCGGGTACGACCCCGGCCGGTGTTCTGGGAATGCTCTCCCTGCTCCGCGACGCCGGGCGCCTCTCGGTCCGACTACCCGGCGCCGGTGACCCGCAGGGCCTGCCCCCCGACGAGGCCACCACCGCGGCCCTTGCCGCCGGCGAGGTCCTACTGATCGACGACGGCGCAGCGACGCCGCTGGCACTGATCCCGACCGAACACGACGGATCGTGCCGATGGCGGGCGATGCGCTACCGATCCGAAGTGCCCAGTGGGTCCGGCGGCCTCGCCGGGGACATCGAATACGAACTGCGGCAGGCGATCTCGACGGCAGCCGAGATGATCGCGAAGATGGGTGGCCGGACGGCGACGATGCCCGCCGACCTCCGCGGAACACTGCGCGCGCAGACCCACCGCCACCTCGTCGAGGTGCCTCCGCACGACGACGTGCGCGCGACGCGCATGATCGAGACCGCCGCGCAGGTCGAGTCGATCGCGATTCTCGCCGGTGAGGCCGGGGCCGGATTCGGGGCGACCGCCGCGCAGTGGTCCTCTGGTGATGGGGAGCTTCGTCGGCTGGTCGGACTCGCGCATGCCGCGCGCGCCGCCGCCGTGAACCGGATCATCACCGAATTCCTCGGCACCACATGGTGATCGGCGTTCGCCGACGATACTGATCCCCGGTGAGGGTGATCGCCTGGCGTCAGCGGCGGGTCGGTCGGGCCACCGGGACACAGCAGCGGTCCCGGCAGATCGCCCCGTTGTCCCCGCACCCCATCGGCCGCTCGGCCGCCGGGGTGGTCGCGACACCGGCAAAACTGTCGGCGACGAGGTCGGCGATCAGGGCCACGAAACGTGCGTCGGTACCGACCGTGTCGGCGCGGACGTAATCCATTCCCAGACGCCGCGCGGTGTCGGCCGCCTCGTTGTCGAGATCCCAGATCACCTCGAGATGATCGGAGATGAATCCCACCGGGTAGACGATGACCTGCGTGACGCCCTGCTCGGCCAGGGCTTCGAGATGGTCGCAGATGTCGGGGTCCAGCCAGGGCACCTGGGGCGGCCCGGACCGCGACTGCCACACCTGGTCGTGGTCGTCGAAACCCGCTGCCCGCGCGACCATCTCGGCCGCGCGGGCCACCTGACGTGAATAGAGGCGGCCGCCGTCGGCGGCCGGCCCGGAGTTCGCGTCGGCGGCGCTGGGCACCGAATGTGCCGTGCACACCAGACGCGGTGGGCGAGCCGCGGGCGGGAGGAGGCCCGCCGCACGCGTGATCGCGTCGCGGCCGGCCGCCACCATCGCCGGATGGTCCCAATACTGTGGGAGTTTGCGCAGCAGCACGGGATCCGACGAGGCCGCCGCCGGCCGGCGCAGTGTCAGCTCGGTCACCGCATGCTCGATGTCTTCGTGGTACTGCCGGCAACCGGAATAGCCACCCCAGGCCGACGTCGGGAACACCAGAATCCGCCGATGACCCGCGTCGTACATCTCGGTGACGGTGTCGGCGATCATCGGATGCCAGTTGCGGTTACCGAAGAAGACCGGCAACCCCTCGTGCCCACGACGGTCCAGTTCGCCGCGCAACGCCTCGATCATGTCGAGATTGAGCCGGTTGATCGGCGAGACCCCACCGAAGTGCAGGTAATGCTGCGCGACTTCCTCGAGACGTTCCCTGGGCACACCCCGCCCCCGGGTGACGTTCTCCAGGAACGGGATCACGTCGTCGGGCCCGTCGGGCCCACCGAAGGACAGGAACAGTACGGAATCGAACGGCCGGCGCTCACCGGTCGGATCGAGGTCCCCGCGTTCGGCCGCGACGGTCACCGACACGCTCACTTGATGAAGTCCGCCGGGAACCAGGTGTTGTGGCTCGCACCGCCGTCGACGTAGACGATCGATCCGGTGGTGCCCGGCAGGTAGTCGGAGAGCAGTGTGCACACACTGGTCCCCACCACGCCCGGGTCGTTGACGTCCCAGCCGATCGGCGACGCACCGTTCCAGTACTCGTTGAGCATGTTCAGCTTCTTCGCGTCATCCGTCGCCGTACCCGAAATCGCCTTGGCGGCAAGCGTTTTAATGGGTCCGGCCGCAACCAGGTTGGACCGGATCCGCTTAGCGTAGCCGACCTCGCGCGCTACGTAACGATTCACCGACTCCAGCGCGGCCTTGGCCACCCCCATCCAGTTGTAGTCGGGCATCGCGGTTCGCGGATCGAAGTCCATGCCGACGATCGAGCCGCGCTCGTTCATCACCGGAAGCACCGCGCGCGCCAGCGAGGCGTAGCTCCACGCCGAGATCTCGAAGGCCTTGGACACATCGGGGCCCGGGCCGTCGAGGAACGGCACGGCGTCGGGACCCATCAGGGTCTTGGGGGCGAACGCGATCGAGTGCACCACTCCGTCGACGCCCTCGGGCGCCAGTTCGCCGACCTTGTCGGCCAGCGCGGCGAGCGACTCCTCGTCGGTGACGTCGAGCGGGATCGCCGCCGGCACCTCCTGCGGTAGCCGCTTGGCGATGCGGTCGATCAGCCGCAACCGCTCCGGGATCCCGGTGATGATGACCTTCGCGCCCTGTTCCTGGGCGACCTTGGCGGTGTGGAAGGCGATGGAGGCATCGGTGATGATGCCGGTGACGAGGACGGTCTTGCCGTCCAGGATTCCGCTCACGGCGAGAACTCCTCTGCTGTGCGGGGTCGGGGTAATGGGGGAAATCAATGGTGGGAGAACGGATCTGGAGACTCTAATGGCCCATTCCGAGGCCGCCGTCGACGTTGATCACGTTGCCGGTGACATACGACGAGTCGTCGGAGGCCAGGAACGACACCACCGCGGCGACCTCCTCGGGCTGTCCCATCCGTTTGGCCGGGATCGCCTGGTCCACCGCGGTCTTGGTGTACTCCTCGGGCAGCGCTCGGGTCATGTCGGTGTCGATGAGCCCGGGAGCGACCACGTTCGCCGTGATGTTGCGGCCACCGAGTTCGCGGGTGACCGACCGTGCGAGGCCGATCACGCCGGCCTTCGACGAGGCGTAGTTGGCCTGGCCGGGGGTACCCATCAGACCGACGACCGAGCCGAGATAGATGAACCGTCCCCACCGCTTGCGCAGCATGTCGCGGGTGGCCGCCTTGGTCACCCGGAAGGCGCCGGTCAGGTTGGCGTTGATGACCTTCTCGAAGCTCTCGACGCTCATCCGCATGAGCAGCGTGTCCTCGTTGATGCCGGCATTGGAGACGACCACCTCGACGGGACCCTGATGGTCGGCGACCTCCTTGAACGCCCGATCCACCGAGTCGGTGTCGGTGACATCGCACACGACCCCGAACAACCCGTCGGGCACCCCGGAACCGCGATGGGTCACCGCGACCTTGTGCCCGTCGGCGAGGAGTCGCTTGGCGACGGCCAGACCGATTCCACGGTTGCCGCCGGTGACCAGTACCGATCGTGAGACCCGACCGGCGTCGGTCGTTTCGTTGCTATCAGCCATGCGCCAAACCTATCGGTTGGATCGGTGTCACTTGCTGCCAGGTCGGCCCTGGGCGCGCACGCACACACCGACGGCTCCGGTGCACCGGCTACGGCAGGCGCTGGTTGATGACCAGCGAGCCGATGACCGCGACGATCGCGAGGATCGTGCCGGAGAGGATCCAGGGACGCGAGTTGTCGCCCTTGCGGATCTCGTAGCCGATGTCCTGCTGCAGCGACTCGTAGACCTTGTTGAGCTCGTCGAGACTCGACGCGGTGAAGAACCGGCCGCCGGAGAGGTTGGCGATCTGACGCAGGGTGTCGTCGTCGACGGGCACCGGTACCTGATCTCCGTCGAGATCCACGGTGCCGGTCGCGGTACCGAAGGAAATCGTCGACACCGGGATGTTCTCCTCCTTGGCCTTGCGGGCCGCGGTGAAGGCGCCGCGCGGGTCGTCGGGGTCGTCGGGCACCGTCTGCTTGCCGTCGGAGAGCAACACGATGCGCGCCGGCGGCGCACCGGAGTCGCCGCCGAGGACGGCGTTGAGCGTCTGGATCTGCTGGATGGCGGCGAAGATACCCTCGCCGGTGGCCGTCTTGTCGGCCAGTTGCAGCTTGTCGACGGCAGCCTTGGTCGCGCCGTGATCCGGTGTGGGCGTGACGAGACTGGACGCCGTCCCGGCGAACGAGATCAGGCCCAGGTTGATGCCGTCGGTGAGGTCGTCGGCGAACTTCTTCGCCGCGGCCTGCGCCGCCTTGAGTCGGGTCGGCGCGACGTCGGTCGACTCCATCGATCGAGAAACGTCCATGACCAGGATGACGGTGGCCTTGTTGCGCGGCACCTTGCGATCGGCCTGCGGTCCGGCCGCGGCGACGACGAGCAGGAGCAACGCGACGATCAGCAACGCGATCGGGGCGTGCCGGGCCCACCGCGTCCATCGGCCGTCGGGCGTGGTGACCCGGTCGAGGACCTCGGTGTTGGCGAACTGCAGGGTTCGCCTGCGACGAGCCCGCAGAACATAGACGTAGCAGGCCACGACGCCGGCGACGAGCAGGGCGAGCAACAGCCACCAGGGGTTGGAGAACACTCCGCGATCACCCGACCCCGGCCGCGAGGCCGCGGCGGCGCCGGCCGACGAATTTCACGACGTCGGTGAGCCAGTCCCGGTCGGTCCGCAACGACAACACCGGGCCACCGCAGCTGCGGATGGTGCGTCGCACCTTGTCCTCGTGGGCGTGTGCCGCGACCGAGAAGTCATGGCGCAGACGGTCGGTGATGGTCACCTCACGCACCTCACCGGATTCGGCGTCGGCCAACCGGACCTCACCGATCGGCGGCAATTCCACATCGCGCGGATCGAGCACCTCGACGGCGAGCAATTCGTGATGGGCCGCGATGGCGCGCAGGGATCGCTCCCAGGTGATCGGTCCGAGGAAGTCGCTGATCACCACCGCCAGGCCGCGGCGTCGCTGTGGACGACGGAGCGCTTCGATGCCGGCGTCGAGGTCTCCCCGAATGCCGGGCGCGCCACGGGTGGTG
The DNA here is from genome assembly GCF_017654315.1 of Gordonia polyisoprenivorans. Taxonomy (NCBI): domain Bacteria; kingdom Bacillati; phylum Actinomycetota; class Actinomycetes; order Mycobacteriales; family Gordoniaceae; genus Gordonia; species Gordonia polyisoprenivorans. The sequence goes on along the minus strand of NZ_CP072203.1, from coordinate 3,514,593 downwards.
GTGGCAATCGTCTTCAGCACGTGTTGGGCGTGGACTCGTCCGGCCCGCGCCGGGATGCGGACCACCTGGTCGCCGGTCACCACGATCGCCCCGTGCCGGTTGCCGCCACCGGAGGTCAGGTGAACGATCGCAGCCGCCGCCGCGACCGCGAGATCGCGTTTGGTGCAGTTGACGGTGCCGAAATCCAGACTCGCCGAGGCGTCGACCACGAGCCACGTCTCGAGCTCGCGGTCGGCGATCATCTGACGAACGTGCGGCTGGGTGGTGCGTGCGGTCACCGACCACTCCATGCGCCGGATGTCGTCGCCGGGCTGATAGGGGCGGGCCTCCCCCGGCTCGGAGCCGGGCCCGGGGATGAGGCCGAGGTGCTCGCCCTGCAGCACGCCGTCGAGTTTGCGCCGCACGGTGAGCTCGAGCATCTTCAGCGCCGCGGTGAGCTGCGGCTCCTCGAGCAATCCCGCCCCGAGCAACGGCAGATCGCTATTGGCCGCCATAGTGCGCGGTCGCCTGGTTGGGTGCGTGCTGACCCGGCTGGGCGGTGACCTGCTGGCCGGCGCTCGGCGGCTCCCCGATCGGAGGTGCCGGCGGGTTGGGGTGGTCCTGACCCGGCTGCTGGTGTCCCGGCTGCTGGTTGGGGGGCTGCGGCTGGTTCGAGGGGTACGGCTGGTTCGAGGAGTACGGGGCGGCCATCGGTTGTGCACCGACCTGCGGCAGGCCGACGGTCTGCAGGATGCGGGTGATCACCGTATCCGCGGTGACCTCGTCGGCCATCGCGTCATAGCTGAGAACCAGACGGTGCCGCAGCACGTCCGGGATGATCTCGACGATGTCCTGCGGGATGACGTAGTCGCGCCCGCGCACCAGCGCGAGTGCCCGGGCCGCGGCGACGATACCGAGGGTCGCACGCGGCGAGGCACCGTAGGACAGCCAGCTCGCGGCATCGGTCAATCCGAGTTCGGCCGGGCGCCGCGTGGCGTTGATGACGCGCACGACGTAGTCGACCAGCGCGTGGTGCACGAAGACGTTGGCGGCGGTCCGCTGCAGACGGATGGTTGCCGCGGGGTCGAGGATCTGCGACGCCTCGGGGGCGACATTGCCCATCCGATAGACGATCTCGCGTTCTTCCTCGACCGATGGATAGTCGACGAGCACCTTGAACAGGAATCGGTCCCGCTGCGCCTCGGGCAGGGGGTAGACGCCCTCGTTCTCGATCGGGTTCTGGGTGGCCATCACCAGGAACGGATCCGGCATCGGATAGGTCGTTCCGCCGATCGAGACGTGACGTTCGGCCATCACCTCGAGCAGCGCCGACTGGACCTTGGCGGGCGCGCGGTTGATCTCGTCGGCGAGTAGGAAGTTCGCGACCACGGGACCGAGCTCGGTGTCGAACTCCTCGCGTCCCTGCCGGTAGATGCGTGTGCCGATGAGGTCGGTCGGGACGAGGTCGGGGGTGAACTGCACACGGGAGAAACTGCCGCCGATCACCTTGGCGAAGGTCTCGACCGCGAGTGTCTTGGCCACACCGGGAACACCCTCGAGCAGGATGTGGCCGCGGGCGAGCAGGCCGACGAGAATGCGCTCGACGAGCTGGTCCTGACCGACGATGACCCGCTTGACCTCGTAGATCGCCCGTTCCACGAGCTTGACGTCGGCGTCACTCAGTTCGAAGCCCGCCGCGCCGGCCCCCTGCGCCGTCGACTCGACTGTGGGATGTGAGGTCAACCCTTGCTCCTGTCGTTGCTGATCCGGCGACGGACGTACCCCCGCTCTCGTCGTTGCCAGCCTAGCGGCGCCGACTGAGAACATGCCACGAAGGGCGCGGGTGCCGAGGACGCCGGTAGGTCGGATGAACGAGCGTGGCGCCCGCCGACAACCGGGTCAGAGGAGGCGGACGACGTTGGGCATCGCGCCGTCGGTACGCACCGGCGACACCTTCACCACGTCGCCCGACTGCGGTGCCTCGACCATCTTTCCGTCGCCGAGGTAGAGGGCGACGTGCTCGCTGGCGTTGGGGCCGTAGAAGATCATGTCGCCGCGCTGCATCTGCGCGAGCGGGAACTGGGGCCCCGACGTGTACTGATACCCGGTGTAGTGCGGCAGCTCGATTCCGACGCCGGCGAAGGCGTAGACCATCAGGCCCGAGCAGTCGAACCCGATCTTGTTGTAGTCGCCGTAGCTGTCGGCGACGCCGCCGTCGCGGATGCCCTGGGTCGGACCGTTGGCGTCACCACCGCCCCACGCATAGGGCACGTTCAGCTGCGACAGTGCGCGGTTCACGACGATCTCGACGGCCTGCGGGCCGCGCAGACCCGGGCGGACCACTCCGCCCCCACCGCCGGAGCTGCCGAACAGTTGACCGAGGCTGCCCGAACCCAGGCGCGAGCTCAGGGTGTCGCCGCCGTCGCTGCCGAGCCCCGCTCCGCCGAGGCCTAGTTCGTCGAGCAGTTCCGAATGCGGCACCTGCTGTTGGCCCACCAGCCCCGAGAGCACCTTCTGCGTCACGTCGAGGGCCAGTCGCGCCGCGGCCTCCGCGGCGACCTGCATGGCGTCGTTGTCGCCGGCCGCCTGGTTGGGACTGACGGTGACCGGGCCGGGTTGCGCCTGACCGGGCAGATCGCGGAACAGGCCGGTCAGCAGATCCGCGGGCGCCGGGGCGTCGACCTGGGTCGGGCGCGCCGTGCCGCGAAGTTTGTCGAGTTGGGTCTGGACCGCGTTGCGCTGTTGGACCAGGGTGGCCCGTTTGCGTTGTTGGTCGGCGATCGCTCCGCGAGCCGCCGACACCGCGGCGACGGCGTCGTCCCGGCGGGTCTGGGCGCTCTGCGCCGCGTAGGCGGTCTGGCGCTTCGTCGCCTGGAGTGCCGCCACCTGGTTGGCCTGCTGATTGCGCGCCACCTGCAGGCGCCGGATGGTCTGCTGCTGGTCACGCCCGAGTTGATTGATGACGGTGACGCGGTCGAGCACCTTCTGCGGGTCCGACGACGAGAGGTACTCGGTCAGCGTGCCCTCGTTACCGCCGGTGCGATAGACCGAGCGGACGAATTGGTCGAACTCACGCTGGGCGGCCTCGGTGGCCCGGGTCGCGCGGCCCAGTGACTGCTGGGCGTCGTCGGCGGCCACGGCCGCGAGCCGCTGCGCGGCGACGGCGTTCTGGTAGTCGACGACAGCGTGGTTGGCCGCCTCCTGTCGGGCTGCGACCGCGCTGTCGAGGTCGCTGAGATTCTGGTTGACCTGGGCGATCTGATTGATCAGCGCCGACACCGGGGAACTCGAGGTCGTCGGGGCGGCCCCCGCCGGGCCCATCACGGCGACCACCCCGACGGTCGCCGCGACGAGCGACGTCGCCAACGACACCCATCGGCGCGCCGCCCTGCGGCCCACTCCTGTGGTCCCTCGCCTCACTGGCACTCCCTCGCCGTCTGTCAGCGGATGTGGTCATCCGTGGCACGAACAGCGCTTGCAACCCCCGTACGGCGCACGGCGCCGACGATGCAACACGCATCACATATGACGCATTGATGGACATCTACACCACACGTGACATTGGAACCGTACGTCACATTTGCCACAGGAGAAAACGGGTAGAACGAATTACAAAGACGTGATTACCTGCGTCGATGCTGTGAACTGCTCAAAGTCCGACAGGTTGCGTTGGTATCGAATTGGCAACGGACACCGTCGCCGCGGCGTCAGCCCAACAGGTGACGGGGCGTCAGCCCATCAGGTGACGGGGCGTCAGCCCGTCAGGTGACATCGGGGCTGCACCGCGGGACGCCACCATGAACGCGCCGAAACAGGCCTGCGACGGTGAGAACGACCTCCGAGACGGCCCCGGGAGTGCGACCTTAGGAGCGATTCGTCGAGCCGGGCGCGGCAACGCCGGCCGGGTCCTTCTCGTCCGCGCCCGTCTCCGCGCCTGCCGTGCCGCGAGCGGGATCTGCTGCCGACGTCAGCGGGTCGCGGTCCCGGCGGCGCAGACTCCGGATGCGGCCGACGATCGCCCCGACGACGACCACGGCGATCAGCACGATCGTGACCAGCGTCCAGTCGACCCCGGGCTTGGTGATCGCGTCGACCATCTGCTGTGCGGCCTGCGGAGGGTTGGACAGCGTCAGATTGTCGGTGGCGTCCTCGAGATTGACCCGGCTGAATTCCGGCGAGGCGCTGCCCACCGAATTGGGACCGAAGACCAGGACCGTCCCGCCGACGTGTTGTTGCAGTTCGGTGGCGATGTCGCGATACATCGTGAACGTGGGCATCTGCTGCTTGAGCACCACCAGGTTGATGTCATGACCATCGGCCTGGGCATGCGCCACGACCTGCTTGAGGGCGCCGATCTGCGCGGGGTCCTCGCTGTAGACATGATCGTCGCGGAGGTCGGCGGCGATCGCGGTCAGGTCGACCCCGCCGGGGGCGGTGGTGGCGGTGACGCCCTGGGTGTCGTAGGACGGGGCGGGCGCCGCGAGGACGGTCCGGGCGGGCGCGGCGAGTATCTGGGTGCCATCGGTGGCCGGACCAGGATTCATCGTCTCCGCTTCCTCGAACAGGGCCGGCGCACCGGTCAGGGTGGCCACCACGTTTCGCGATCATTAAATGTGAGGCGGTCGGTGGATGCTCACCGAACCCCGATCAGAACGGTACGACAGAATAAAGAAGTCGTGAGCATCCGGGGGGCCGCGTCGCACGCGCCGGGCATGGTCCTTGTTAGCAGTACGCCCGTACTGTTAGACTGGATTACGTCACCGCGGAAACCCCGCGGTCGCTGGATGAAACGTCGCTGGATGAAGCATCGAGCACGACCCCGACGCAGCCCGTCGGGTGGATGGTCAGAGTCGACGAGCCGGTCAGTTCGCCGATGAAGTACGCAGCCGTCCCGGAGACCGTCGCCCGGGACGGCACGCACACGCCGGCGCAGCCCGCCGGCCAGAGGAGAGTGGATTACACGTGAGTATCAATTCGTTCGGCGCGCGCGGCACCCTCGAGGTGGGCGACAACTCCTACGAGATCTACCGGCTCGGCGCGGTCGAGGGCACCGACAAGCTTCCCTACGCTCTCAAGGTCCTCGCCGAGAACCTGCTGCGCACCGAGGACGGCGCGAACATCACCACCGAGCACATCAACGCGATCGCCAACTGGGATCCCTCGGCGGAGCCGAGCATCGAGATCCAGTTCACCCCGGCGCGTGTGATCATGCAGGACTTCACCGGCGTGCCGTGCGTGGTCGACCTGGCGACCATGCGTGACGCCGTCAAGGAACTCGGCGGCGACCCCGACAAGGTCAACCCGCTCGCACCGGCCGAGATGGTCATCGACCATTCCGTCATCATCGAGGCCTTCGGCAACGCCCAGGCCTTCGAGCGCAACGTGGAGATCGAGTACCAGCGCAACGAGGAGCGCTACAAGTTCCTGCGCTGGGGCCAGGGCGCATTCGACGACTTCCGCGTCGTGCCGCCGGGCACCGGCATCGTGCACCAGGTCAACATCGAGCACCTCGCCCGGTCGGTCATGGTGCGCGACGGGGTCGCCTACCCCGACACCTGCATCGGCACCGACTCGCACACCACCATGGAGAACGGCCTCGGCGTCCTCGGCTGGGGCGTCGGCGGTATCGAGGCCGAGGCCGCGATGCTCGGCCAGCCGGTCTCGATGCTCATCCCCCGTGTCGTCGGATTCAAACTCACCGGTGCCGCCAAGCCCGGGGTCACCGCCACCGACGTGGTGCTGACCATCACCGACATGCTGCGCAAGCACGGCGTGGTCGGCAAGTTCGTGGAGTTCTACGGCAACGGCGTCGCCGAGGTGCCGCTGGCCAACCGCGCCACCATCGGCAACATGAGCCCGGAATTCGGTTCGACCTGCGCGATCTTCCCGATCGACGGCGAGACCATCAACTACCTCAAGCTCACCGGCCGGTCCGCGGAGACCCTCGCCCTCGTCGAGGCGTATGCCAAGGAACAGGGCATGTGGCTGGAGAAGGACGCGCCGGAGGCCCAGTACTCGGAGTACATGGAGCTCGACCTGTCGACCGTCGTCCCGTCGATCGCGGGCCCCAAGCGCCCGCAGGACCGTATCGAGCTGTGGGACGCCAAGAACGCTTTCCGCAAGGACATCCACAACTACGTCGAAGAGGGCAACACCCCGCAGCTCAACGGCGTCGACGAGGCCAACGAGGAGAGCTTCCCCGCCTCGGACTCGCCGTCGACCTCCCCGGAGGCGGCCAAGCTGTCGTTCTCCGACGAGCCCGCCCACAACGCCTCCAAGGGCGCCGAGGGACGTCCGTCGAAGCCGGTGACGGTGGAGTCGGCCGAGCGCGGAACCATGATCCTCGACCACGGCATCGTCACCATCGCCTCGATCACCAGCTGCACCAACACCTCCAACCCGTCGGTGATGCTCGGAGCGGGTCTGCTCGCGAAGAAGGCCGTCGACAAGGGACTGACCTCCAAGCCGTGGGTCAAGACCTCCATGGCCCCCGGGTCGCAGGTCGTGACCGGGTACTACGACAAGGCGGGACTGTGGCCGTACCTGGAGAAGCTCGGCTTCTTCCTCGTCGGCTACGGCTGCACCACCTGCATCGGCAACTCGGGTCCGCTGCCCGAGGAGATCTCCAAGGCGATCAACGACAACGACCTCACCGCAACCGCGGTGCTCTCGGGCAACCGCAACTTCGAGGGCCGTATCAACCCCGACGTCAAGATGAACTATCTGGCGTCGCCGCCGCTGGTCATCGCCTACGCGCTGGCCGGGACGATGGACTTCGATTTCGAGTCCGATCCGCTGGGCCAGGACCAGGACGGCAATGACGTCTTCCTCGCCGACATCTGGCCGACCAACGAGGAGATCGCCGAGACCATCGCGAGTTCCATCTCGGCCGAGCAGTACGCCGAGGACTACGCCGATGTGTTCAAGGGTGACGAGCGCTGGCAGAACCTGCCGACCCCGGACGGCAAGACCTTCGAGTGGGACGACGAGTCGACCTACGTGCGCAAGCCTCCCTACTTCGAGGGCATGACCCCCGAGCCGGAGCCCGTCGCCGACATCAAGGGCGCGCGCGTGCTGGCCAAGCTGGGTGATTCGGTCACCACCGACCACATCTCCCCCGCCTCGACGATCAAGCCGGGCACCCCCGCCGCGCAGTACCTCGACGAGCACGGCGTGGCACGCAAGGACTACAACTCGCTGGGCGCCCGTCGCGGCAACCACGAGGTGATGATCCGCTCGACGTTCGGCAACATCCGCCTGGCCAACCAGCTCGTGGACGTCACCGGCGGCTACACCCGCGATTTCACCCAGGAGGGTGGACCGCAGTCGTTCATCTACGACGCCGCCCAGAACTACGCGGCACAGAACACGCCGCTGGTGGTCCTCGGCGGTAAGGAGTACGGCACCGGCAGCTCGCGTGACTGGGCGGCCAAGGGTACCCGTCTGCTGGGCGTCAAGGCGGTCATCACCGAGAGTTTCGAGCGCATCCACCGCTCGAATCTGATCGGTATGGGCGTGATCCCGCTGCAGTTCCCCGAGGGCGAGTCGCACAAGTCGCTCGGGCTCGACGGCACCGAGACCTTCGACATCACCGGCATCGAGGCACTGAACTCGGGCGACACCCCGGAGACCGTGCATGTGACGGCCACCAAGGAGGACGGCACGGCGATCGAATTCGACGCCAAGGTGCGCATCGACACCCCCGGTGAGGCGGACTACTACCGCAACGGAGGCATCCTGCAGTACGTGCTGCGGAACATGATCAAGGGCTGAGGCACCCGCTCGAGAACGAGGAGCAACTCAAGTGCCCAAGGTCAGCGATGACCGACTTGCCGCGCGTCGTCGGGAGATTCTCGACGGCGCGCGGCATTGTTTCGCCGAGTACGGATACGACGGCGCCACCGTCAAGCGCATCGAGGAATCGACGGGCCTGTCCCGCGGTGCGATCTTCCATCACTTCCGTGACAAGGAAGCACTGTTTCTGGCACTGGCGTCCGAGGACGCCGAGCGAATGGCCGATGTGGCCGCCGAGCAGGGCCTCGTGCAGGTGATGCGCGATGTGCTGGCGCGTCCGCAGGATTTCGACTGGCTCGGAACACGGCTCGAGATCGCCCGAAAGTTACGGACGGACAAGAGCTTTCGTGATGCCTGGATGTCACACTCGGCGGATGTGGAGAAGGCCACGCTTGCCCGGCTCGAACGCGGGCGGGCCTCGGGCCGTCTTCGTGACGACGTGCCCGCCGAGGTGCTGGTGAAGTACCTCGACCTCGTGCTCGACGGGCTCATCACCCGGCTGGCGACCGGTCAGCCCACCGATGACCTCCACGACGTCCTCGACCTCGTCGAGGAGTCGGTCCGCGTGTCGCGGGGCGCCACCTCCGGCCCCGCCGGCAACGCGATGTGAAGTAGATCACCCACAGCCGACAAAGGTTTGCCTGGCCTAATTTTCTGGCTATCTTCACAGGATGCGTTCAGATTCTTCTTCGGCTGCGATCAGCCGCCGTTCCTTGCTGCGCGGTGCCGGGGCCGGCGCGCTCGGTGCCGCCGTGCTCGGCCCCGCGGGTCTCGGTGCCCCGTCGGGGACACCGGCATCGGCCGCGCCCGCAGCACCCGATTCCGGCGCCACCGCAATCGTCATCGGAAGTGGTTTCGGCGGTGCGGTGGCCGCATTGCGCCTGGGGCAGGCCGGGATCACGACCACCGTGTTCGAGCGCGGCCGCCGCTGGCCGATCCGGCCCGACGGCAACACCTTCGCGACCTTCGACCGGCCCGATCGCCGGGCCGCCTGGTTCGACGACACCGCCGGGATCTCGAGCGTCGGCCGGGTACCCACCCAGCGGTATCCCGGTGTGCTCGACACCATCCGTGGCAACGGCATCGAATCGGTGCACGGCGCAGGCGTCGGCGGCGGGTCCCTGGTGTTCGGGGCGTTCACCCTGCAGCCCGACAAGGCCGATTTCGAGACCGTGTTCCCGGGTGGCACGGGCTACGACGAGCTCGCCGCCGAGTACTACCCGCGCGCCCGGAAGATGCTGAACACCTCGGGCCTGCCCGACGACATCCTCGCCCACCCGAACTACGTGGGCGCGCGTTCCTGGTTGAGAATCCTCGAACGCTACGGAATCGCACCGCAATTCGTGGAGTACGCCATCGACTGGGATCGGGTGCGCGCCGAACTCGCCGGACGCGCCAAGCCGGGAGTCTCGATCGGTGACCTGTCCTACGGCGTCAACAGCGGCGCCAAGAACTCCGTCGATCACAACTACCTGCCCGCCGCCGAGCGGACCGGATTCGTGACGATCAAACCCATGCACGAGGTCTTCGAGATCCGGGAACGCTCACGGCGGCCCGGCTATGTCGTGCGGGCCCGGCTGATCGACGACGCGCGACGCACCGTCCGCATCGTCACCGCCGAAGCCGACCATCTCTTCATGGCCGCGGGCTCCTACCACACCACCTCACTGTTGGTCCGGGCCCGCGCACAGGGCACGCTCCCCCGGCTGTCGCCGAAGATCGGCAACGGTTTCGGCGGCAACGGCGACTTCCTCATCGTGCGCACCGCGCTCCGTGACCAGCACGGGCCGATCCAGGGCGGTCCCGGCTATGCCCGCATCCGTGAGGACCGGCTGCCCGGTGGACCGGCCACGATGATCTATCAGGCCAGCCCCTTCCCCGCGCCCGCGGGCTCGTTGGCGACCACACACCTGATCCAGGTGCACACCGATGAGCGCGGCACCATCGACTACGACCACGCCACCGGCGCGACGCAGCTGAACTACCCGTACCCCGAGGGTTCCAGTGTCCTGGACCGCCGCGCGATCGCCTTCGCCCGGCACTTCCATCAGCGGACCGAGACGCGGTTCGGCCACCCGGCCAACGGCATCCCGATCTACGACCGGCTCTCCGGATTCGGTTCCGGCGCAACGTTCCACGGGCTCGGCGGAGTCGTCGTCGGGCAGGCCGCCGACGCCGACGGCGCAATCCGCGGCTACGACAACCTCTACGTCGTCGACGGCTCGTTCGCCCCGGGCGCGGTGGGATTGGTCAATCCGTCGTTGACCATCACCGCACTCGCCGAACGCACCATGGACCGCTTCCTGAGCACTCGCTGACACCGTGACCAGTCGATGTCGGGGCCGCAGGGTCGCCGACCACATCGTCGAGCGCATGGACGCCGAAGGGATCACCTCGATCTTCGGTGTGCACGGCGCGAACATCGAGGAGCTCTTCGACGCAGCCGTCCGCGCCGGCCGGACTCCTCCGGTGATCGCCAAACACGAGTTCGCTGCGGCGGCGATGGCCGATGGCGTCGCCCGGATCTTCGCGCGTCCCGCCGCGGTGTTCGCAACCTCCGGTGGCGGCGCACTCAATGTGGTTGCGGCGCTGGCCGAATCGTACGACAGTCGGGTGCCCGTCCTCGCCGTGATCGGCGCGCCGGCCACCTCGACCGTCGGACGCGGAGCTTTCCAGGACATGCTCGATCCCCCCGACACCATCGATCTGCGGGCCACATTGTCCGGGATCGCCGGAAGTGTCGGCGTCGTCGGGCGGGCCACCGAGATCGACGCCGTGCTCGACGAGGCCATGCAGACACTGGAGCGATCGCTGCCCGCGGTGATCGTGGTTCCGAAAGACATTGCCGCCGAGCACCACCCCGACGGTGGCCCACCGCCGCGTCGACCGGTGGAAACACCGGCCGTTCCCGACCTCACCGCGACGATCGATCGCCTGGTGGCCGATCGCGGTCGGGTCTGCATCTGGGTCGGGGACGAGGCCTCGCGCGCCGGTCTGTCGGCTCCGGTCCACGTGCTCGCCGACCTGCTGGGCGCCTCGGTGGTCGTCGCCCCGGGCGGACGCGACATCGCGAGACCCGGATGTGCCGGTGTGACCGGGGTGATGGGCCATCCGTCCGCGTCGCGAGCGATCGCCGACGCGCGCACCTGCCTGGTGCTCGGCTGCCGGATGACCCTGACCGACCGTGCCGGCCTCGACGAGCTCCTCGCCACCCGCACGGTCATCCACCTCGGCGCCCACGCCCCGAGACTTCCCGGCACCGAGCACATCCCGTGCGAGCGTCTCGCCGAGGGCGTGTCCGACCTCGTCGAGCAGCTACGCCGTCGAATCGGTACCCGCGGCGGTCCGGACGACACTCGATTCGATCGGCGAGCCGTGGAGTTCCTCCCCGCCCTCGACCCCGGCTCTGCGCTGTCGCGGATGAGTGCGGTCGTCGATGCCGTCGGTAGGCATCTGCCCGATGACGCAGTCGTCTTCGCCGATGCCGGAAACATCGGAGCGGCTGCGGTGCACCATCTTCCGTTCGGGCGCGGGCGATTCGCGATCGCCCTCGGTATGGGCGGCATGGGTCATGCGATCGCGGCGGGCGTCGGGGTGGCGATCGCCGGCGCCGACGATGTCGGGAGTGCCCCACGCACGGTCGTCATCGCCGGCGATGGATCGTTCCTGATGCACGGCATGGAGATCCATACCGCGATCGAACACCGGGCACCGGTGACCCTGATCGTCGCGAACAACAACGCACACGGCATGTGCGTCACCCGGGAACGGATCTTCTTCCCGGATACGCCGGGGCTCAACACCTTCGGTCCCACCGACATCGCCGCCGGGCTCGCGGCGATGTTTCCCGACCTGCCGGTCCGTCGGGTCACCGATCCGCGCGACCTCGACGCCGCCACCCGTGACGTGCTCACCCGGCTCGGGCCCGCGTGCCTCGTCGTCGACACCGATCCCGACGAGATCCCGCCGTTTCATCCACTACGCAGAGGAATTCGATGACCACCGATCCCACGGGCGCTCTCTCCGATCTCGATCCCGCCGTACCGCTGCCCGGCGTCATCCGGGTCGAGACGCATTCGCGTGCGCAGAGCACCCCGATGCTCGTCGACCGGGTGCGGTCGGTGTATCCGCACGATCAGATCTACGGCGAGTTCTGCACCGTGCACGGTTACGTCGATGCACCGCCGCGAGAGCTGTTCGAGTGGCTCTCCGACACCCGGTCTCTGGAGGAATGGACCTACAGCACAAGGGATCTGCGCCGGACCGAGGCCGCCGAGCTGTGGGTGGGTACCGACCGGCTCAACACCGACACCGCGATCTATGTCCGCACCGTCGCCGACCCGGGAGCGATGACCGTCGACTACCACTGCGCCTGGGACCAACCCGATCACCTCTGGATGATCTATCTGATGCGGGTCGTCGACGCCCAACTCGTGCTGAACCGGCCGGGATCAGTCGTGCTGTGGACCAATTGCCGGCATCCGTTCTACGACCGCAATCCCTTCCCCGACACCGTCCCGGCCGGTCGTGAGGAGTGGGTCGGCGATCTGTGGGACATGTTCGCCGCCGGCCATCAGGTCGAACTCGACAACCTGACCGCCATCGCCGAACACCGCCATCGCATCGGCCTGCCGTTGACCCCGGATTGGATGACATCATGATCGCCGCAAACGGCCCCGGCGGACTGTGCCTGGGCGACATCGCCACCTATCGACCCGAGAACCGGGTACCGGCAGCCTATTTCGCGCAGTTCGCGCAGGACGACGAGCTCGCCGACAACGTCATGTTCCGCACACCCGCCCACCGCCATCATGCCGGCGCCGACGAGTCCAACGCCGACATGATGGTGGCCGCGGCGCAACGACTCATCGCCCGTCACGGCGCCGGCCATCTCGACGACGTCGACATCGTGGTGACCCACAGCCAACTGCCGGAGGTCCCGGTGCGCGGATGCGCGGGCGAACTGGCCCACCGTCTGGGTCTGCGCCCCACCACGGTCCTCGATGTGCACAACGGTGGTTGCGCCGCCTTCCTGCACATGATCGAGGTCGGCGGAGCGCTGCTGCGTGCCCGCGGCGGCGGCACGGCGCTGCTCGCCCTGGCCCAGAACAGTGCCGGACAGATCTTCACCCAGGAGCAGGTGCGCGCCAAGGCACAGGCCGCGATCCCCGGCGACGGCGCGGCGGTCGCGACCCTGATGCTCGGTGACGGCGCCAATCCGGTGCTGACCACGCTGTGCCGCTCGCACGGTGAGTATTCGGCGGATATGACCGCGGTGTCCGAGCCGGCCCGCAAGTACTGGGAATCGGGACCCGGGCAGATCCACGTCGGCTTCACCGAATCCAAGATCGCCAAGGTGCTCACCCGCGGCAATCGGCTCGTCCCCGAGGTCGCGATCGATGCCGCCACGGCCATCGACGTCCGACCCCGCGATCTCGACTGGTTGATCACCAACCAACCCAACCGCATCTTCTTACGCAATTGGCGTGAGGCACTGGAACTTCCGGCCGACCGGCATCCCGACACCTTCGACGAGTGCGGCAACCTCTTCGCCGTGGGCATCCCGATGACACTCGACGCACTGATCGACAGCGGCCGCCTGCGCGACTCGGATGTGATCATGATGGCGGCCTTCGCCCACGCCGGCGATTTCGCGGCCGCGGCCGCCGTGCGGTGGTCGGGCCGCTCGTGATCCGCTGCGATCTCAACGAGTCACACCTGCCGCCACCGCCCTCGGTGGTGGCGGCGATCGCCGCGGCGTCCGAGACCGTCCATCGCTACCCCGAATTCGGTGCCGACACCACACGCCGCGCGATCGCCGCGCACATCGGACTCGAGCCCACTCAGGTGAGCGTCGGGCCGGGCGCGACCGCCGTGGTCCACGCCATCCTCGCCGATGCGGTGCAGCGCGCCCGCATGCGCGGGATCTCTTCACCGGTGATCCTCACGCCCGCACCGACTTTCGACGGATTCGCACTCCTGGCCGGCATGATCGGTGTCGGCCTGCACACCACGCCGCTGCACGCCGACGGTCGACCGGATCCGGAGGCGCTGAGCACCGCGATCGGACCCGACACGGCGGCGGTGATCGTGTGCTCACCGCACAATCCGACCGGACGGACCGTCGACGCGGAGGCCTTGTCCGATCTGTTCGCCCGCATTCCGCCGTCGACCCGGGTGGTGCTCGATCAGGCGTACGTGGAGTACTGCTCGTCGCCACCCGACGTGCTCGACCTGATCTCGCGTTTCCCGGGGCTCGTGGTGGTGCGGACGTTCTCCAAGGCCTACGGTCTGGCCGGGCTGCGTGCGGGTTACGCATTCGGCGGGCGAGAGACGATGGCGGGGATCCTCTGCCGCGAGTTGCCGTTCGCGGTGAGCACCACCGCCGCCGTCGCGGTGTCGGCGGCACTTGCCGCCGGCGCTGAGATCCGCGATCGGGTCCGCGTCGTGCGCGCCGAACGCACCCGGGTGGCCGCGCGACTCGAGCAACTGGGCTACCCCACGCCGGCCGGTGAGGCCAACTTCATCTACGTCCCCGGCCCCGACGGACTCGCCCTCGACCACCTGCTGACCCGATCGGGTATTCAGGGCAAGGTCTGTGGCACAGATGGTTTCCGGCTCACGGTGGGCGACCCCATGGTCGGCGACGCCATCGAGGCAGCACTGCGTCGCAGCGTCGCCTGATCCTCGCCGCCCGTGCGGGAGTCACCGGTCGTGTGACAGCGCGGTCGACGCCGTTCGTCCCCGGGCGAGCCGCGCGACGAGCAGCCCGCCGAGGACCCGTACCCGAGCACCATCTGCGCACCGCCGAGAACCGAACCGACGAACCCCAACGCCGACAACGGGATTCCCCACACCAGCCAGCTCTGCGCGAACAGCGTCTGCCACCGCAGAACGCCACGCCAACGGCCGGCGATCGCGACTCGAATGCCGATGATCAGCATGCCGAGCATCGACAACGGCAAGCACATGTCGAACACCGTCCACACCGGCGAGCCCTGGATGAGCCAGAACGCGTCGAGCGTGGTCGAGACCATCGCTCCGGTGAGTACGACGGCCTGCGCGGTGTATCCGATACGTGCCACCCGCGCGGTGCCACCCTTACCGGTCATGGCCCGATCGCGGTACTGCACTCGCAGCAACCCGAGCAGCGAGACCTGGAACAGCATCGCCGCGATCCCGGTGAGAACCGAGGCGACACCGAATCCGTCCACGCCATCGAGGCACAGGAGTGCGGCTCCCCAGCTCATCGCGCCGATCACGAGGGCCGACCCGACCATCCGCACCCCACCGATCGGCGGCGGCGCGGGCTCGTCGGCGGGAGTGTCGGTTCTCCGACGGGCGGGGTCGGCACCCGTCGACTCCGCGGATGGTGGGTTCTCGATGGTCATGGCTGTGTCCTCGGCGGATCGGGGCTCTCCGGATGACGGAGAACTCGGTGCCGACAGCATGATCGGGGGCACTGGTAAAACACTTGGAGAGCGATCGGGCCACGGTGAACCCGGCCGGTGAGAACCCCTCGCCGCCGGGCATGCGCGATCTACCCGGTCTTCGGTGTCGCCCCGCCCACCGATGCGACACGTTCCCGGATCAGCACGGCCACCGCGGCACGATCGAGCGCGCGCCCGGTCGCCATCCCCGTGTCCAGCACGTGCGCGTCGATCCGCTCGGTCATCTCCCGTCCGTACGAGGCGAGATCGATGACGTCCATCCGCTCCGGCCGATATCCGGTCACCCCACCGTGGTGGTCGGCAACCCCGAGCAGGCGGGCGGCGGCCTCGTGTTCGCCCCGGACGAACTCGACGTAGGCGAGCGTGAACACGGCCACCATCCATGATGTCAGGTCGTCGATCCGCTCGCAGGCCGCGATCATCTCGGTCAGCTTCTCCTGTGCCGGGCCGTGCACCCGGCCGCGCGCGATGTCGTTCTTGGCGCCGATCCACAACGCCGAGGCGACCAACCAGTCGTATCCGCACTCGCGCCCGAGCTCGACCGCCACGGCCAGTTCGTCATCGGCCGCATCGTGGTCACCGGCGCGAAAACACGCGCTGCCGAGCGCCATTCGCGCTTCCGCGGCGATCTGCGGCAGCCCGTCGGTCGTCGCCACCGACAAGGCGCCGCGAGCCAGGGCGATGCCGGACTCGACCGCACCGGCACCACCCTGGAAGAATCCCAGGGTCACCGCGGCATCGGCGTGGGCAAGACGGTCGTCACGTCGTGTCATGTCCAGTGGCGCGTTGGACAGAGTCGCCTCAAGACGCCCCATCGAATCCAGCAGCACATCGAGATCACCTGCGAGATAGGCGATCACGAGCACACCGCACAGCGCACGCAGCCTGTCGACAACGGGAATGCCGGGGTCGTCGGCCACCGTCAGGGCCGGTCGCAGCATTCGCAGACCCTCGTCGACGCGGCCGCGACGGTACCAGTACCAGAAGATGCCACCGACGATCTGCGTGTAGGCCGCCGGATCGGCGTGGCGGCACCGTGACAGCGCCGCATGAATGTTGGGCATCTCGGCATCGAGACGACGCGTCCAGGCCAGGGTGTCGGGACCGCGCAGTCCCGCATCGACCTCGGCGCTCATCGCGCGGACCCACCGCAGGTGCGCTGCCTGCAAGGCGGCCGAGCGGGATTCATCGAGATGGTCGACGGCGAACTCGCGCAACGTCTCCAGGATGCGGTAGCGCCGCGGGTCACCGCCGACGACGGTCACCATCGAGGAGTCGATGAGCGCCTCGAGATCGCCGAGCAATCGCGCCCCGTGACCGGTCACCGCCTCGGCTGCGGCATGGTCGAACCCGCCTGCGAACACCGTCAGCGCCTCGAACAACCGGCGTTGTGAATCATCGAGTGCACGGTAGGACCCCTCGATGGCGGCGTACATGCTCGAGTGGCGCTCGCCTGCCGCCCCCGGCAGCGCGGCTCGCGCGGTGCGCAGCAGCGCAAAGCGGTCGATCAACAGGTGGTGCAGTTGCCGCACCGACAACATCGAGGTGCGCGCGGCCGCGAGTTCGATTGCCAGGGGCAGATTGTCGAGGGCCCGGCACAGGGTGACGATGTCGGCCGGGTCCTCGGTGCGCGCGGCACGAGGGGCGCGTTCGGTGAACAGTGTTGCGGCCTCGTGCAGCGGTCCGACGACGTGGACATGCTCACCGGGAACACCGAGCCGCACCCGGCTGGTGGCGAGCACCTGCACGCCGGGGCATGCGGTCAGCAGCGCCAGGACGAGCTTCGCGGCATCACCCGCCACATGCTCGCAGTTGTCGAGTACGAGCAGCGTCCGGCGCGTGCTCAGCAGTGAGGTGAGCACGTCGACGCCACCGCGCGCGGTGAAGCCGAGCACGCGCGTCGTGGCCTCGACGAGCGAGTCGTGATCCCGGGTGCCCGAGGCCTCGACGAACCACGGACCGTCGTGGTCGGAGCGTGCCGCGGCGACTGCCATCGCCAGCCGGGTCTTGCCGATGCCGCCCGGTCCGGTGAGCGTCACCAGTCGGTCCGTTGCGAGCGCGTGCTCGACGTCGGCGAGGTCCTCGTCCCGGCCGACGAAAGAGGTGAGCGCGACCGGGACGTGACGTCCCAGACGCGCGTGGGCGTCATGCTCCGCGTCGACGATGAGACCGGGATCGTGTCGCAGGATGGCATCGTGCAGGGCCACCAGCGACGGTCCGGGATCGGCGCCGATCTCGTCGGCGAGCACGTTGCGCGCAGTCCGCAGGCTCTCCAGCGCCTGCGCCTGACGCCCCGCGCGGTACTGCGTCAGCGCGAGCAGTTCCCAGCGCCTCTCCCGCAACGGATCCGTACGCAGCAGGGCCGACAGGTCGACGATGACGGATTCGTGGTCGCCGCAGGCGCTCGACGCGGCGAGGTGGTCGTCGACGGCCGCGGTCCGCACCGCCTCGAGGCGTGTGGCCTCGATCTGGGCGAACTCCCAGCCCTCGATGTCGGAGTACGCCGGTCCGTGCCATTGGGCCAGCGCCTGTGCGAGGATCTCGCGTGCCGCGGCCACCTCACCGGATGCCAGCAGGGCGCGCCCCCGCTGCGCCTGTCCGACAAAGACATTCGCATCCACGGCGTCACGAGGGATGAGCAGTCGATAGCCGCTTCCGGTACGGACGAGCACTTCCGGCGACTTCTGTGCGTGCGCCGGCTCGAGAACGCGTCGCAGCGTCGAGACATAGGCCTGCAGGGTCCCGGTGGCCGTCCGCGGCGGACTCTGATGCCACAGGTCGTCGATGATGGTCGACGCCGACACCACCTCGCCGCCCGCGATCAGCAGGCGCGACAGCAGGGCTCGCGGCAGCGGACCCCCCAACGGCACCTCGACCCCGTCCACCCGTACCGCCAGCGCGCCCAGAACACGGACCTCGAATGGCATGTGACGACGATAAACGGATCCGGGCGATTCGGACAGAATCTCACCTGCCGAGTGAGCGCTCGCTATAACCTGGCTCACAGTTGTCATCGCCGATGAGGAGAGATCGTGTTCCCTGGAGTGTTCGCCGCCCGTACCCCCGACAAACCCGCCGTCATCCGCCCCTCGACCGGCGAGCAGTTGACCTACCGAGAACTCGACGAGAACTCCACGCGTCTGGCCAATCATCTGGAATCGCTTGGCCTGAAGCCCGGGGATGCCATCGCCGTGGTCTCCGAGAACGACCTGCACATCTTCGAGGTGTACTGGGCGGCCCTGCGCAGCGGCATGTACATCACCGCCATCAACCATCACCTGACGGCCGAGGAGACCAACTACATCCTCACCGACTCCAATGCGCAGGTCGTCTTCGCCGGTGCGTCGGTGGCCCACGCCGTCGAACGCGCGGGTGAACTCCCTGCGCTCGCCGCGCCCGGTCATCGTCTCGTGTGGGGCGGCGACCTGCCCGGCTTCGACTCCTACGAGAAGGTCCTCGCGAGCGCGTCACCGCAACCGCGCACCGATCAGCCGCGCGGCACCGACATGCTCTACTCGTCGGGAACCACCGGGCGGCCCAAGGGAATTCAGACCCCTCTGCCGCAAGGGCAGGTCGATGAGATCCCCGACGCGTACACGGCCATCTTCGCCCCGATGTACGGCTTCGACGAGAACTCCGTCTATCTCTCCCCCGCACCGCTGTATCACGCTGCGCCACTACGTTATTGCGGCACCACCAATTCGGTCGGCGGAACCGTGGTGGTCATGGACCGCTTCGATCCCGAAGAGGCCCTGCGACTCATCGAGACCTACCACGTCACCCACAGCCAGTGGGTACCCACCATGTTCATCCGCATGCTGAAGCTGCCCGAGGAGGTCCGTTCCCGGTACGACGTCTCGAGCATGAAGGTCGCCGTTCACGCCGCCGCACCGTGCCCGGCCGAGGTCAAGCGCGCCATGATCGAGTGGTGGGGCCCGGTGATCCACGAGTACTACGCCTCCACCGAGGCGGCCGGTGCCACGTTCATCGGCCCCCAGGAGGCACTCGATCACCCGGGCTCGGTGGGTAAGCCGCTCCTCGGCGTGGTGCACATCTGTGACGAGGACGGCAACGATCTGCCCACCGGCGAGGTCGGCCTGGTCTACTTCGAGCGCGAGGAGGCCGTCTTCGAGTATCACAACGACCCGGAGAAGACCGCGCAGGCACGGCATCCCGCGCACGACAACTGGTCGACCACCGGCGACGTCGGGTACGTCGACGAGGACGGCTACCTCTACCTCACCGATCGCAAGGCGTTCATGATCATCTCCGGCGGGGTCAACATCTACCCGCAGGAGGCCGAGAACGTTCTCGTCACCCATCCCGCCGTGTTCGATGTGGGGGTGATCGGCGTCCCCGACCCGGATCTCGGCGAGGTCGCCAAGGCGTGCGTCCAGCTCGCCCCCGGGTTCTCGCCGTCCGACGAGCTCGCCGCCGAGTTGCTCGACTTCACCCGAGACAAGATCGCGGCCTACAAGGTGCCCCGCTCGGTCGACTTCGTCGACGACCTACCCCGGACGCCCACCGGCAAGCTCGTGAAAGGGATTCTCCGCAAGGCGTATTGGCCGTCGAACGTCTGACGATCGTTCGTCTGTGGATCGGTCGGGGTGACCCCGGCCGGTCTCAGGCGAGTTCGATGAGTTCCTGATACTCCTCGGACCAGTGATCCTCGGTGCCGTCGGGCAGCAGGATCACGCGCTGCGGATCGAGCGCTGCGGCGGCACCGGGGTCGTGGGTCACCAGGACCACGGCCCCGGTATAGCTGCGCAGGGCGTCGAGGACCTGTTCCCGCGAGATCGGGTCGAGGTTGTTGGTGGGCTCGTCGAGGAGCAACACGTTGGCCGCCGACGACACGAGTCCGGCCAGTGTCAGTCGCGTCTTCTCACCACCGGACAGGGTGCCCGCCGGCTGGTCGAGTTGAGCACCGGAGAACATGAACGCACCGAGCAGGCCACGCAGGTCCTGTTCACCGGCGTCGGGCGCGGCGTGCCGGATGTTCTCCCACACCGACGCCCCGTCGTCGAGGGTGTCGTGTTCCTGCGCGAAATAGCCGATCTTGAGCCCGTATCCGGGTTCCAGTGAACCCCGATCGGGTGTCTCGACCCCGGCGAGCAGTTTGAGCAGGGTGGTCTTACCGGCACCGTTGAGACCGAGAATAACCACGCGGCTGCCCTTGTCG
This sequence comes from Gordonia polyisoprenivorans, assembly GCF_017654315.1. Lineage (NCBI taxonomy): Bacteria > Bacillati > Actinomycetota > Actinomycetes > Mycobacteriales > Gordoniaceae > Gordonia > Gordonia polyisoprenivorans. The sequence continues at coordinate 3,494,190 of NZ_CP072203.1, read as the reverse complement.
ATCGCGAGATCCACCCCGGTGAAGATCTCCAGGGAGCCGTAGTTCTTGGTCAACCCCGACGCCATCAACGGCGTCTTCCCACAGGTGGCGGGGTCGGGGAAGCGGATCTTCGCCGTCCGGTCGGCCACCCGCTCCTCCTCGAGCGAGTCGAGCATGCGGTCGGCTCGTTTGAGCATGTTCTGGGCCGCGGTGGCCTTGGTCGCCTTCGCGCCGAGTTTGGCGGCCTGTGTGCGCAGCGCCGACGCCTTCTTCTCGGCGTTGGCACGTTCACGTTTGCGTCGCTGCTCGTCGGTGGCACGCGCGTCGAGGTAGCGCTTCCACCCCATGTTGTAGACGTCGGCCTCACCGCGCACCGCGTCGAGGAACCACACCCGGTTCACCACGTCGGCGAGCAACTCGACGTCGTGACTGATGACGACGAGCCCGCCCTCGTGGTTCTGCAGGAATCCCCGCAGCCAGGTGATCGAGTCGGCGTCGAGGTGGTTGGTCGGCTCGTCGAGCAGGAGCGTCGTATCCGACTTGCCGGCACCGTCGGAGGCGGCGAACAGGATGCGCGCCAGCTCGATTCGCCGTCGCTGGCCACCGGACAGGGTGCGTAGGGGCTGACCGAGAACGCGATCGGGCAGGCCGAGGGAATGGCAGATCCGTGCCGCCTCGGACTCGGCGACGTAACCGCCGAGCGCGGAGAACCGCTCCTCGAGTTGCCCGTACTTCACGACCGCCTTGTCGCGCACCTTGTCATCGGCGGCCTCGGCCATCAGCGCCTGCTGCTTTTCCATCTGGCGCATGATCGAGTCGAGTCCGCGCGCCGAGAGCACCCGATCACGGGCGAGTACCTCGAGGTCGCCCTCCTTGGGGTCCTGCGGCAGGTACCCGATCTCGCCGCTGCGCACGACGGCGCCGGCATAGGGCTCGGTCTCCCCGGCCAGGATGCGCAGCGTCGTGGTCTTCCCGGCGCCGTTGCGTCCGACGAGCCCGATGCGGTCGCCGGGTTGGATGCGCAGCGCCGAGCCGGGCGCCGACAACAGGGTCCGGGCGCCCGCTCGGACTTCGAGGTCGGTCGCGGTGATCACGACGGTCCAGTCTAATGGCCGAGCGACATCAAGACCGCATCGCCGGGATTCGTCCACGTCAGCGACGCGGAGCGGGGGCGCGGCGACGACAGGCGACGGCCGATTGGGACGCCGGGTTAGGGTCTACTACACTAGCTTAGGCTCACCTTAGCGGCACCGAATTCCCGTGCATTCCCGTGCGGCACGGAACCCGCGAGCCCGACCCGACCGGATTCGAGGGAGTACACCCGGTGACCTCACCCCATCCGCATGACCCCCATCCGCATGTCCACAGCATGTGCGTCGTCATCTGCTGCTACACCGACGATCGGATGGCGCTGCTGACACGCGCGATCGATGCGGTCACCTCGCAGCTGTGTCCTGCCGATCGTCTGGTGGTGGTCACCGACCACAACGACGTGCTCGGGGACCGGGTGACAACCCTGGTGCGCGACCTTCCCGCACGCATCGATGTGGTGCCCAACGGGCAAACCCGTGGCCTGTCCGGTGCGCGCAACAGCGGCTTGCGGTGCGCGACGGAGGATCTCGTGGTGTTTCTCGACGACGACGCGGTGCTGCGGCCGGGCGGTCTCGCCGAGGTGCGTCGAGCCTTCCGCGACCCGTCGATCCTCGCCATCGGCGGGCGCGTGGACGCCGCGTGGTCGGGCACCGGCGCTCCCGGCTGGCTTCCCGACGAGTTCGGATGGGTGGTCGGCTGCGACTATCGGGGTATCGCCCCCGACTGTGCCGACATCCGCAATCCGATCGGCGCCGCGATGGCCGTCCGGCGTGCCGAGCTGGTCGAGATCGGGGGCTTCGCCGGTGAACTCGGGCGCGTCGGCGACCTGCCCGTCGGTTGCGAGGAGACCCTGATGGGCATCGAGTTGCACCGCCGGTTCACCGACGGCCGCATCGTGCGGCGCACCGGATTCGCGGTCGACCACTCGGTCACCGAGTCCCGCGCGACTCTGCGGTACTTTCTGCGACGCTGTCTGCACGAGGGCCGGTCGAAGGCCGTGTTGCGCCGGATGGCCGGCGCGACCGACGCGTTCTCGGCGGAGACCTCCTACGTCCTGCGGACCATCCCCACCGGGGTCCTGCGGTACCTCGCTCAGCTGCTGCGCGGCGATCTCGGGGCGCTCGCGCGGGTACTCGTGATGGTGCTCGGCGTGGCGGTGACCGCAGCCGGTGCGGTGTCGGCCCGGCGTGACGGTGGCCCGGTCGCGGCCAGGCGTGACGGTGGCCCGGTGTCGGCCACGCGGGCACGGTTCACCGGCTCCGACTTGGTGTCGGTCGTCATCCCGACGATCGGACGAGACCTCCTCGCCGGCACCGTGAAAGCGGTGCTGGCCCAGCACCATTCACCGCTCGAGGTCATCGTCGTCGACAACCGTCCGGCGTCCGGGCGGACCCGGCAGATCCTCGATGACTTCGACGATCCGCGGCTGCGGGTGGTCGACGAGTCGTTTCCGGGCATCTCCGCAGCCCGCAACGCCGGTATCGCCGCGGCTGCGGGACGGATCATCGCGTTCACCGACGACGACGCCCAACCCCGCCCCGACTGGGTTTCGACGATCGTGGAGACCTTCGTGCGCGATTCCACCGGCACCATCGGTGCGGTGACCGGCCGCGTGATGGGCGTGGAATCCCTCACCGAGCTCCAGCAGATGTTCGAGGACGCCCGGGTGTTCGACAAGGGCGAAGACCTCACGGTGTGGGCGCTGCGCCCGCATCCGACTCACGTCGCGGCGGGCGTTGCCGGCGAGCACAACTTCTTCTTTCCCTACACCGCGGGCCAGTTGGGCAGCGGGAACAACCTGGCGCTCGCCGCCGAGATCCTGCCGCACACCGGGGTGTTCGACGAACGCCTCGGCACGGGCACCCCATCCCGCGGTGGTGAGGACCTCGACCTGATGCGTTCGGTCATCCTCGCCGGATGGGCGATCGCCTACCGACCCGACGCCGTGGTGACCCACTACCACCGCGACAACATGGCCGAGTTGCGCACGCAGAGTTACGGATACGGCACCGGGATGTCGGCATCGCTGACCAAGCTGGCGTTGTCCCGGCACGGCCTGGCCCTGGCCTGGCGCATTCCCGCGGGTCTGCGCGCACTGTTGGTACCCGGTTCGGAGAATGTCTCGGCCTTCGCCCGGGAACAATGGCCCGACGAACTGCGAAGGCTCGAACGGCGCGGCTATTTCGCCGGACCAGTACTGTTCCTGCGCGGCCACCGTCGCTGCCGAAGACGGGCGATGCCCGGCACCGGCGTACGCCGCCCCGGTGCACCCCGACCCGAGGCACTCCGACCCGAGGCACTCCCGACGGGATCGCTCGAATGACGCTCACTGCAGACCGATCCGAGGCCGGCCCCGAGACCGATCGACGCTCGGTCGGGTATGGATTCCCGCCGCGGGCGGCACTGTCGGTGGCTGCGGTACTCGCCGCGGTGCTACTCCTCCTCGATGGTGCCGCCGCAGCCGACATCGACATCGCCGGTGCCGGGGTACGCGCCGCACTCGTCTTCCTCGGCGTCCTCACCCTGCCCGGCCTGCCACTGGTCATCGCGCTGGGGATTCCCGGTCGCGCATTGTCGACGGTTCTCGCCGCGGCGATCTCGTTGTCGGTCACCGTGCTCGCAGCGCAGACCACGATGATCGCCGAATGGTGGAGTCCGCCACGGACGCAGGCGATTCTGATGGTCGCCACGCTCGCGGTGTGCCTGTGGACGTGGCGCACCCTGCCCGCGGCGACCCGATCGGGCACCTGGCGGCTGGGTCGCCGGACGTGGACCCGCACCCGGGCCCGCAGCCTCGTGGCGCTGCTGGGCGCGCTGGTGCTGTTCGTCGTGGCTGCCGAGTCACTCGACGTGTTGCGGGTCGGTCGATTCGGTGTCGTCGCCGGTCTGGACGCCTATTACTTCGTCGGGCTGGCCCTGCTCGCGGTGGTGATCGTCACCGCCCTGCGCGCCCGCCGCCTCGACCCGCTGGTGCTGTCGGCCTCGACGGTGCTCGCGGTCGTCTACAACGGGATGCTCGTCGGTGCCGCCACCGGCGAGACATCGATTCCGACGTCGTTCGTCCACCGCGGTTTCATCAGCATCCTCGCCCAGGGGCACGCACTCCCCGACCAGATCGACGCGCGCTTCAGCTGGGCCGGGTTCTTCAGCATGGCCGCCCACGTCCAGACCGCGGCCGGACTACCGGATGTCACCGGCGTTCTGGTGTGGGCACCCCTGGTGTCGGGTGTGGTGATGTCCTTCGGCGTCTACGCCATCGCGATCGCAGTGACCGGCCGCGCCCGCCTGGCGTGGATGTCGGTGCTGCTCTACCACGGCTTCAACTGGTATCAGCAGGACTACTTCGCACCGCAGGCGATGGCCCTGATCGGCTACACCGCCATCCTTGCGACCCTGCTGTGGCAGCTGCGCCGGGCACCGCTCCCCGACCTGGAAGACGGCCGAATTCAGCGTGTGCTCAACGCCTTTGCGCGCACCCCGGGTCGCGTACCCGGCGTTGGCGCGGGACGCACCCTGGCCATCGAGGCGATACTCGTCGTCATCGTGGCGGCCGGCACCGTCTCCCATCAGATGACGCCCATCCTCACGATCGTGGCGTTGGCGGCATTCGCGGCGACCGGAACCACGCGCTACCGCACCCTGTGGCTGGCGGCCGGTCTGATCTTCGCCGCGTGGTTCTCCTACGGCGCCACCGACTTCTGGCTGGGTCACCTGCAGTCTCTCGTCGAGGAGGTCGGCAAGGTCGGCCAGTCGGTGGAAGCCGGGGTCGGTGATCGCCTCAGCGGTGACCCCACCTACACCCGAATGCAGTATCTGCGCATGATGGCCTCCGGCGGATTCGCTCTCGTCGGTCTTGTCGGCTGGTTCGTCTGGCGGACCAAGCGAACACGGCTGATCGCCGGTCTCCTTTGTGCTGCACCGTTTCTGCTCGTGGCACTGCAGAGTTACGGCGGCGAGATGATCATCCGATGCTTCTTGCTCGCCTCACCCGTCCTGGCGCCGTTCGTCGCCCTGACCCTCGCGTGGGCGGGCCACCGGATCGCCGTGGCCCGCGGTCGACGACCGGCGTCGCCGCGGCTGACCGTGCTGACGTCGGTGGTGTTGTGCGTCGCGGTGTTCGCCGTCGGTGTCCTGGAAACCACCAACCGCGGATTGAACACAGCGTTCGAGGCGTCCACCCGCGACGAGGTGGTGCTCACCGATGAGTTCATGGCGACGATCCCCCCGGATTCGCTGGTGATGAGTTTCAGCCACGCGCCACACTCGGTCGGCATTCGTCGCACGCTGGACCCACACGGCCCGAAGTTCGCGTTCATCGATTCCTATCCGTGTTTGAACAACATCGCACTGTGCACCGAGCAGCGCGATCCCGACTTCGTCTACATCACCAATCAGGGGATCCAGATGCTCGTACTCCAGTACGGCCAGGACCCGGCATGGCTACGACACCAGATCGACGAGGTCGTCGACACCGGACGATTCCGGGTCACGGTGAACACCCCGAGCGTGCAGATCCTGCGCAACGTCGAGAACGGACCGAGATCATGAACCTCACCATCGCCGCGTTCGTCGCCGGCGCCGTGCTGCTCGTGGTGGGCGCGGCACTTCGCGAATTCCAGGTCCCCGCATCGGGTGCGACGGGCCGGGGTCGCTTGGCACATCGGGTGACCATCCTGGTGGCCGCGTGCACCGTGGTCGCCGCCTGCCTGACCGTGCAGCGCCTCGCGGTGATGGCGCTGTGAGACGGCCCCGGCGGAAACGACCAGGTTCACCACGCCCGCGGCTGCTGCCGATTGCGTTGGGCGCCACGCTGATCGCCGGCGTCGCCGCGTGCGCACCGGCATCGGGCGATCCGATGCACAACGCCGCGCAGACGAGCAACTGTGTCGGCGCCGGGGTCGACGGCGCGGGCACCGCACCGGCCGCCCAGGACAGCCGATTGTGGAAGCGCGTGTTCGTCGACACCTTCGACCGATGTGACCTCGGCGACCGCTGGGGTACCTATTCCGGGTCGCCGGGCGGGAATCCCGTCGGCCGGTGGGATGCGTCGATGGTGCGTGTGCACGACGGCGTTCTGCGACTGTCCGGCGAGAAGACCGCGACGGGGTGGACGACCGGCGGCGTTTCCAACTATCCGGTCACCCAGACCTACGGGCGGTGGGAGGTGCGGATGCGGGCCACCGACAGCGCCGATCTCTCCTATCACATGCTGTTGTGGCCCAAGGACGAACAATGGCCGCCCGAGATCGACTTCGCCGAATCCATCGCCTCCCGACGCGATCAGATGTCGGCGTTCGTCCACTGGGTCGACGCCCGAAACGGGGACGGGGACAACAAGAAGGCCCATGCCGAGGTGAGCGGCGACTTCGGCGACTGGCACACCGTCGGCGTCGAGTGGCTGCCCGGGCTGATCCGGTACCTGCTCGACGGCCGGGTGTGGGCGGAGGTCCGTGATCCGGTGATGGTGCCGACAGTGCCGATGTGGCTCGGCATGCAGGTCGAGGCCGGCGCATGTGAACGTCGCGCCGACTGGGGTATGGCACCATGCTCGCCCGACGAGCCCCGTCCGACGCATGGTGAGGTCGAGATCGACTGGGTGGCGGTGTATTCGCCCATCGACGACGTCGCCGCGTTCACCAGTGCCGGATATCTCACGCCGACACCGGGAGCCGCTCAGCTCGGAGCGAGCTGAGCGCGCCCCGTCACCGCGCGTGTGAGCGGCACCGCGACGAGTAGGGCGGCGGTGCCCTCGGCGATGATCATCGCCCACCCCGCGGCGATCAGCCCGTGATCGCCGATCCACGCGGCGGTCAACGACAGCATCGTCACGGCACTGATCACCTGAACCGCCAACGCCGGACCGAGCCGGCACCGCACACGGCAGATGCCGACGTAGGCCAGGCCCACCGCCGCGAGCGGGAGTGCGGTGGCACCGAGCCGCAGCAGGACGGTGCCGTGTGCGGCGTAGTCCAGTCCGGCCAGCCGCAGGAACACCGGGCCGATCACGATCAGGACCAGCGCGGCCATCGTCGCCCCGCCGACGAGAATGGCCACGAACTGCCGCGTACGACGCAGGGCCACTTGGGCATTCGGCAGCGCTGGGGCATTCGGTGTCGCTGGGACATTCGGCGACACCGGGGAATTCGCGGGCCGTGCGGCATCGTCGGCACTCATCGCCGCCACATACGGTCCCAGCAGCATGGTCAACAGCACCAGCACCGCGCTCACCAGAGACCACACGATCGAGAAGTACGCATTCTGATCGGCCCCGACCCGCGCGATCACCACCGGCGGCAGGATCAGCGGGGTGATCGCGCCGGCCACATAGACGCCGTAATTGCCGGCGAGAAAGCGTCGTTGGGTCTGCCACGGGGGCAAGGCGGTCGGCGTGAACGCGACATCGGCGGCACGCAGACGGAGTTCGCGGCGGGCGACCCACCACAGCAGAGCGGCCGCGACAGCCGCCGTCACCACCCAACTGCCGATGAGTCCGAGCCGGTCGGCCGACAGGGCGAGCGCGGCCGCAGCGGCGAGTTTCGCGACCGCGTGCACGATGTTCTTCTGGGCCGACCAGTCGGCGCGTCCCATCGCGATGCTCACGTGGTCGAGCATCGCGAACGACGACAGGACCACCACCACGATCGGGAACATCCACATCTGCGCGGCGCCGTCGAACATCTCCGACGTCGGGCCGACGATCAGGAAACCGCACCCGAGCAGAGCGCCGCAGCTCGCGCCGATCAGCAGGCCTCGGCTCGGAAGTGTCAGGCTGCGTTCACCGGCAATCGGCAGAAACCGTTCGAGATAGGCGCCGATTCCCAGATTGCCGAACGCCGAGAGCATGGTGGCGGTGGTGATCACCGCAGCAGCGGCTCCGACCTCCGACGCCGGATACATGCGCCCGGCGAGGACCCAGTAAACCAACCCGAGAACCGCGGTTCCCAGACCCGAGACCACCAGCGCTGCCGAGCTTCTCGCGATCGTCTGACCGGTCGGCGCAGGCCCGTCGGACAGATCGGCGCGAGCGGCGATCACCCCGCGAGTTCGTCGGATGCGAGTTCGATCGCCGCACCCGCGCGCACTCCGTGACGCGTCGCCGACCGGTGCGAACGCCAGTGCTTGAATTCCTGGTTGATGGTGCGCAGCACGCGCATGCCATCGCTGTAGGCGTTGAGATTGCTGCGCCCGTGCAGTCGTGGCCCCTCGAAACTCCCGACCTCGGTGATCCGCAGACCTGCGGTCGCCAATCGAACGTTGATGACGGTCTCGATCTCGAACCCGTCACCCCACTGCGCCCGACGATATCCGGTGGGCGGCAATTCGATCTGCTCGGCGTGACGCGCCCAGAAGGCGTTGTAGCCGTAGCAGAGATCGGTGAACTTCGTATGGAAGTAGACGTTGACGATGGTGTTGAGGGCCTTGTTGCCGACCCGGCGCAGTGCGGTGATGTCGGTGCTGCCGCCCGCGCCGACGAATCGACTGCCCTTGGCCAGGTCGGCGCCCTCGACGAGCGCCTGCACGAACAGCGGGATCTCCGCCGGATCGGTGGAGCCGTCGGCATCGATCGTCACGATGATGTCGCCGGTGCAGGCCTCGATCCCGCATGCGAGTGCATTGCCCTTGCCCGAGCGGGTCTGGGTCACGAAAGTGGCTTCGGGCCACAGCTTTCGGGCCACGGCCACGGTGTCGTCGGCCGAGTTGCCGTCGACGAAGACGATCTGATCGATGCCCTCGGGCATCCGGAAGGCCACATAGGGCAAGTTCTTGGCCTCGTTCATCGCCGGGATGATCACCGAGACGCTCGGACGGGAGCCCGCCGCGTCGGAGATGGGCGAGATGTCACCATGCCCGATGGGCGAAATGTCACCGTGCCCAATGATTCCCGGTCGTGCGCTGTCCTGCATGGGTCCCCACTCGTTGCGGTTCGAACTACCTGAAGTTAGGCTTAGCGTAGACTAAAGGTTAGCCTAACCAAAGCCCGGTTCGCCTGAGTGCCGCACTTCACACCTTCTGCGGCGAATTGCGATCAACGCACAGGCTAGCCTAGCCTAAGTAATCGATCCACCCAGGCCTGCCAGGAGACCCGATGAACACCTTTCCGGACGGATATCGCCGTCCACATCCCACGGGCGGCAAGGCTATTCGGCTCTCCCGCATCGCCGACCCGGTGACCATGCGGTCCCAGATCGTGCCGATGGACCATTCGGTCACCGTCGGTCCGCTGGGCCCCACGCACCACACCGAACGCATGGTCCGGCTGCTCGCCGATTCCGGCTGTGATGCCGTGGTGCTCCACCGAGGTCGCGCCCAACAGGTCACCTCGGCGGCATTCGCCACCATGGGGTTGATCGTGCACCTGTCGGCGAGCACTTCTCTCGGTCCCGATCAGGACGCGAAGGTTCTCGTCGGGGGTGTCGACGCCGCGTTGCGGATCGGCGCGGACGCGGTGAGCGTGCATGTCAACGTCGGCTCCGCGACCGAGGCACGGCAACTGCAGGACTTCGCTGCCATCTCCCGAGAGTGCGACGCACTCGGGGTGCCACTGCTGGCCATGATGTACGCACGGGGTCCGGCCCTCCCGGCCCAGCCGACGGGCACGACACTGGCCCATCTCGCGGCGATCGCCACCGATCTCGGTGCCGACATGGTCAAACTCGACTACGCCGGCTCCGCAGAGGTCATGCGGGCCGTCGTCGACTCCACCCCGGCGCCGATCTACGTCGCCGGCGGGCCCGGCCGCACCGACGACGAGGCCATCGAATTCGGCGCGGAGGTGCTCACCAGTGGAGTCGCCGGACTGAGCTTCGGCCGCAACATCTTCGACGCCGCCGACCCGTTCCGGGTCGCCAGCAGCCTGGCCGATCTGGTGCACCGCCGTGCGGCGACCACGGCGATGGCGCGCGCCGGAGCGGCCGCCGACGTCACCGCACTCGAATCGGCCTGAGCCGAGTTGGACAGGTTCGAGTCAGCCCGGTCCGACAACGTCCACACCCAGCCCGACGCGCGCAGGTCGCGCGTCATCCCCGTCAGCAGAACAGGAATCCATCCGTGTCCACCACCGACATGTCCACCGCCACCGGCGACGTCGTCGTCACCGACCAGATCGTGCCCGCCGCCGCCACCGGCGCTGCGCGTGCCACCACGCATTTCGGCTGGATCGACGTCCGGGGACTGAACTCGACGGTGCGCGACGCGGTCATCGCCGCCGCCCTCAACCAGGGGCTCGACGGAATCGTCACCGACGACCCGCAGGTGCTGAGCGACCTACCGCCGACCGTGCGCCGAATCCTGTTCGCCGCCAACGGCGAATCCGCATCGGAGGCCGACCTCGTCCTCATCGACTCCGCGGCGCTCGATCCCGCCGACCCCACCGGCATCCCGAGCGGCGTGCACATCACCGTCTCCGATGCCCCCACCCTGGCGCAGGCGTGTGACGCGGTGCGCGTCACCCCGTGGACCGTCCTGACCTTCACCGATCCCACCAAGATCCCGCTCGAGATCGTGATCGCCGCCGCCGAGAACTCCGGCGGCAAGACGGTGACCGTGGTCAACGACATCACCGACGCCGAGATCGTGAAACTCGTTCTCGAGCACGGCTCCGACGGGCTGCTCCTCGCACCCCGGCACGCCGACGACGTCCTCGCTCTTGCGGCGATTCTGTCGCCGACGGCCGACCGCGTCGAGTTGTCCCACCTGACGATCACCGGTGTCGAACACATCGGCATGGGCGAACGCGCGTGTATCGACACGTGTTCACTGCTCGAACTGGACGAGGGCTGTCTCATCGGTTCGTTCGCCAGCGGAATGTTTCTGTCCTGCAGTGAAACCCATCCGCTCCCCTATATGCCGACGCGACCGTTCCGATGGAATGCGGGCGCCGTGCACTCTTATGTCCTGACCCCCGACAACCGGACCCGATACGTCAGCGAACTGCGGGCGGGTCAGCCGATCCTCGCGGTGCGTTCGGACGGTTCGGCCCGCGAGGTGCGGATCGGGCGAGTGAAGATCGAACGTCGCCCACTGATCTCGATCACGGCGACGAGCCCGGACGGCAAGACGATCAACGTCATCGCCCAGGACGACTGGCACGTGCGCCTGCTCGGCCCCGGCGGCGGCGTCAACAACGTCACCGAACTCACCCCCGGCGACGTGCTGCTGGGTTACGTCCCCACCGAAGCGCGCCACGTCGGGCTGCCCATCACCGAGTTCTGTGAAGAACGCTGAGCGCCTTGCCGATCGGTTCGCCGCGGCCGTCGCCGCCCACGCCGACCGATCCGCGCTGCGCATCGGCGACCGGTGCTGGGATTATCGCGAGCTCGACGGCGAGCTGAGCCGCCTCCGGGCAACTCTCGCCGAGGTCTGTACCGATCCCGACCGGCCGGTCGCGGTCGTCGTCGACGGTACGGCGCCGACCTTCCTGCCGATGCTCGCCGTGCTCTTCTCCCCGCATCCGTTGATTCCCGTCGATGCCGCCTCCCCGCGGTCACGGGTGTCGACCATCCTCGCCGACACCGGAGCACTGCTCTGGAGCGCCGACTCCGGGACCGACACCATGTCCACAGCCGACCTCGTGCCCGGCCATCCCCGGGTGGACTGCGCGGTGCTCGCCTTCACCTCCGGTTCCACCGGCACCCCGAAGGCCGTCCGGCAGGGCGACGAGCTGTGGCTGCATCAGGCGACCGAACTCGCCCACGAACTGGGCATCGGTCCGGGAGCGATTGTCGCACAGGCACTTCCAGCCGCCTTCGGTGGTGGAATCGACATCACCGTCACCACTCTGCTCGCCGGGGCGCTGCTGTGGACCCTCGATCCGCGAATCGACGGCGTGGGTGATCTGGTGGCCTCTCTGCGCCGTGGCCGGGCACAATCGCTGCACCTGTCGCCCGCGTTGTTGCGCGCGATCCTCGACACCGACGGCGCCGGCGAGGCTCTGCGCGGTATCGACCTGGTGGCCACCTGTGGTGAGGCGCTCGATGCGGCCGAGGTCAACCGGTTGCGCGCACTGACGCCCGAGGTCACCTTCGTGAACCGATCCGGCTCCTCAGAGACCGGCAACCTCGCCTTCAACTCGTTCGCACCCGACCGGGAACTGCCGACCGGGACACTGCCCGCGGGCCGCATCGCGGCGGGCAAACACATACGCGTTCTCGACGAGGACGGCACGCCGCTCCCGGACGGGGCTGTCGGCGCCATCGAGGTGCACTCGCCCCATCTCGCACGCGGATATCTCTGCGGCGGTGAGCTTGTCGACTTCGCGACGCACGACACCGGTGGCGGGCAGCAGCCCGCCGCAGTGCCGGTACGCAGTCACCGGACCGGCGACGTGGGGCGGGTCGACGGTGACCGGCTCACGTTGCTCGGTCGCAGTGACGACACGGTGAAGATCCGCGGCTACCGCGTCGACATCGGCGAGGTGACCGCTGCGGCCCGCGCCGCCGACGGCGTGGGCGACGCCGTGGTCATCGCCCACAAGTCGGACGGCCGAACCGAACTCGTCGCCTACGTGGCACCGCCGCGGGCCGCCCGTGCCCCGGCTGTCGCAACGGTCCGCACCGCCATCGGCCGGGCCGTGCCGTCGTGGATGGTCCCGGCCCACATCGTCCTGCTACCCGAACTGCCCCGCACCGAGCGCGGCAAGGTCGACCGCACCGCGCTGCCCGCCCCCCGGTGGCGCCCCGCGTACACGCCACCGGCCACCGGTACCGAAAAGCTCCTGGCAGCGATCTATGCCGACCTGCTCGGGATCGGGGCAGGGGGGATCGGGGCGGGCGGGATCGGGACGGGCGACGACTTCGTCGCGCTCGGTGGCGATTCACTGACCGCGGTGACCCTGCTGCAGCGGGTCGAGGAGACCTTCGGGGTGAGCCTGCCCCCGTCCGCACCGATCACCGACCCGACGGTGCGAGACCTTGCCGCGCGCATCGATGCAGCCGCACCCGTGAGCGCCGACGGCGTGGTGGTCCATCTGCCCGGAACGCACGAGCCCGGCGCAACGAATGATCCCGATGGAATGCCCGCACACTCCCCGATCGTGTTCGCCTTCGCCGGGGCCGGCGAGTCGGCACTGGCCTTCGCTCCGTTGGCGCGGCGCCTGACCGGGCATCGCCTCATCGGTCTGCACGCACACGGTCTGGAGAACCGTGGTGTTCCCGATCCGACGATCCGGCGGGCCGCGCGACGCTTCGCCCGCCAGGTGCGCCGGCTCTGTCCCCACGGTCCCTACCGATTCGTCGGGCACTCACTGGGCGGGGTGATCGCCATGGAGGTCGCGCGCATCCTCATCGCCGACGGTGAGGTCGTCGAGCACATCGTGTGTCTCGACACGGTGCTCACCGGCCCGCTACAACGTCGTCTGCCGGTTCACCTGCCCGCCTCCACCGCCGACACCACCCACGCCGCAACCGGATCCGATGTCGTCGATACCGAACAGGTTGCTGCAGAGCACCGTTCGACGTGGGATCTGTGGCGTACCCGGGCGGCGTTGCTGACCGCCGGATGGTGGCCGCGGCCCGCCGATGCCCAGTGGTCACTCTTCCACGAACTCGGGCGACGTTCGGCGTTGCTGCATCGGTTACACCCCTGGTCGGGCCCGGCCACGATCGTCCTCGCCGAGGACAACCCGGACCCCGGTGAGTGGTGGGAGGTAATCGCGCCGGAACACCATGGCGTGCACCGCATCAGCGGTGACCACAACGGCATCCTGCGCGCGCCGCACGTCGATGTGACCGCGGGAATCGTCGCCGATGCCCTTGCCGGGGCGCACGTATGACTCCCCGGTTCGCGGTGTACATCGTCGCGCACGACAAACCCGCGTTGTTCGCCGATCTGGTGGCCTCGCTGCACCATCCGCAGATCGACGTCTACGCCCACATCGACCGCGCCGTCGACAGTCGTCCGTTCCACGAGGCGGTAGGTGCGGCACTGCCCGAGGCGGTGCATCCGGTGCGCTTCGTCGCCGACCGCGACCGCATTCGGGTGCGCTGGGGTGGCATCAGCCTGGTGTCCGCCGGCCTACGGCTGCTCGCTTCGTCCATGGCGACCGGCCGTGTCTACCATCGTCATTCGTTGCTGTCGGGGACCGACCTGCTGCTTCGGCCGCTGCCCCAGCTGATCGACGCGTGGTCCGGGGACGTCGAATTCCTGCGCGTCGACTGCGCACTGGATTCCGTACCGCACCGCGCGACCGTCGACCGTTATCACTTTCCCGACCATCCGGGCCTGCGCCGGCTGTCCGGTCGCATTCCCCGCCCACCGGTCGAACGGCGCCTCTACCGCGGGTCCAACTGGTGGTCGCTCACCGACGAGGCGATCGGGATCATCGCCCGCACCCTTGCCGACGACCCGGGCTGGTTGCGGGATCTGCGGTTCGCCTCGTGCCCCGACGAGATCGTGTTCCACTCGATCCTCATGGGATCGGCTCGCGCATCGGCCATCGGGCAGAACTACGCCGAGTGCGTCCACGACAATTATCGGCATCCCGAGTCCGACTGCGTACACAGCGACGTGACCATCCACGGGCAGCACTACATCGACTGGACCGATCCCGCCGGCGTCTCGCCACCGGATCTCGATGTCGAGGCGCTGCGACGCGCTCTGGACGGCCCGGCCCTGTTCGCCCGCAAGGTGCCCTCGGGCTGGACGTGGCGCACCGGGCCGCTGCCCGGCCCGTCAGACAGCGACCCGTCAGACAGCGACCCGTTAGACAACGACCCGACAGACACCGCCCGGCCCGCTCGGGTGCGCACGTGATCGGCCGGTTCGCCACCCGGGATCGGTTGACGATCAACGCTTCTGCCCTGATGGCCAGCTCGGTGGGTACCGGGTTGCTGGGGCTGGTGTACTGGATCGTCGCCGAGCACCACTTCCCCACCGCCGAGGTCGGTCGGGCCTCCGCCGTGATCAGCTCGGCGACCGTGCTGTCCTCACTGGCCTGTCTGTCCCTCGGCGGTGCATTCCAACGGTTCCTGCCGGTCGCGGGCGGCGCCGCCCTGCGCTACATCGTCGGCGGGTATCTGCTGACCGCGGCCACCGGTATCGTCCTCGCCATCGGATTCGTCGTCGTCGGACTCGGAGACCGAATCCTGCACAGCACCGGTGAACGAATCGCCTTCGTGGCGATGGTCGTCGTGTTCGCGCTCTACGCGTTGACCGACCCCATCCTCACCGGCCTGCGGCGCGCTCCGGCCGTGGCGGTCAAGAACATCACGCTCTCGGCGATCAAGATCGTCCCCATCATCGTTCTGGCCGGTGTGCCCTCGGCACTGGTCATCTCCGGATCCTGGGCGCTACTGGCGGCCGTGGTCACCGCCGTCTTCGTGTTCGGTGCCTGCCGTACCGCGATCGCTCGCCGCGGCCAACGCCCGGATCTACCGGCGGGGCGCGAGTTGTTGTCGTTCCAGGGAGCGTTCTTCTTCCTGATGCTGGTGTCGTCGGTGACACCGCTGGCGTTGCCGCTGGTTGTCGTCGCCAAGACCGACACCACCCAGAACGCCTATTTCAACCTGGCGTGGACGATGTGCTCGGCGGCCGGCATGCTGCGCGCGTCGATCGGTTCGGCGTTCATCGTCGAGGCCTCCGCTCCCGGCGCCGACCGCCCGGCCCTGCTACGGCGACTGGGCCGGATGCTCGGACTGGTCACCGGGGTGGTGGCGGCGGGACTGGCGGTCGGGGGGCCGGTCGTGCTGCTGCTCGCCGGCCGCGACTACTTCCACGCGGCGGGGCCGCTGATGGTCGTCATGGCCGTCGAATCGATCGTGGAAACCGTTGTGGTGACCTACTTCTTGATCGCCCAGCTCCAACGACGGATGCGGTGGATGGTCACCGCGCAGGTGATCATGGTGATCACCACCGTCGGGGGTGCGTGGGTGCTGCTCGATCCGCTCGGGCTACTCGGCGTCGCGGTGGCCTCGCTGCTCGCGGCGGTGATCACCCTCGCGGTGGTGGCCCGGCCGCTGATCGTCGGGGTGCGCACGATGCTGCACGACGCACCGTCGGACACTTCTCGCACCGACGGCGAGGACGATCCGCGGGTCGCGACGCCCGGCGGCTTCGGCGCCGTTGTCACCGACGTCGGGCAGCCAGCGTCGCCTCGATGACGCGACGCGAACAGAAACGGGCCGTCTGGACACCCGGTTTCCGCCGGAATGCCCGCGCTGCGGCCGCCGAGGTGATCACCGCGGTCCGCAGCACCCCGGCGCCCTCGGGCCACAGCAGGTCGCCGACGACGTGATCCGGCAGGGCACGCACACCGGTGCGGTGCGCGTGCGCCGCCGCGATCGCCAGGTGCGCCTCCCGCTGCTCGGCACTGTGCCGGTTGCTCACCTGTGACGGATGAATTCGGTACCGATAGCCCACCGACGCGACGTTGCCGATCCGTCCGAACGCCGAGAGCCGTGCGTAGAACTCGTAATCCTCGGCGTGGGTGAACTGCGGATCGAACCGCAGAGCGGCCTCCGTCACGACGTCACGGCGCATCATCACCGAAGCGCCGCACAGACTTCCGGCCAGCAGCAGCCGCTGACGGCACGCCCTGTCCGAGCGCGGCATCCGCACGCGGCCGGTCATCGATCCGAACATCTCGTAGTCGGTGCCGCAGGCGATCCCGTCGGGATGCCGGCGGAACCACCGTAGTTGCGAACGCAACCGACCGGGGGCCGAGATGTCATCGGCATCCATACGCGCCAGATACCTGCCGCGGGCCTCGTCGAGACCACGGTTCAAGGCGGCCACGAGTCCCGAATTCGGTTGTCCCACCACACGTATGCGTGGTTCGTCGAGTGCGCGCAACACCTCGGCGCTGCCGTCGGTGGAGCCGTCGTCGATCACCAGGAGTTCCAGATCGTCGACGCACTGCTCGAGAATCGACCGCGCGGCCACCTCGATGTGGTCGGCGGCGTTGTACACCGGCATCAGAACCGTCACCAGCGGCGGGTCCGCCCGCCCGGTCAGCGCCATCGCAACACCGCCGAGTAGAAGCCGGGCACGAACTTCATCAGCACCGCGAACCTCGCCTCGCGCAGATGGCGTCCGGCCCACAGGGCCGGCAGATCGTGCAGGGTGATGTCGGCGCGGACCCGACGGATCGCCGTGCGATACAACGGCGGTTCGGCCCGGCCGTGATGCGCCGACCGCATCGCGACGTGGGCCACCGACGTCAGCACCTCGCGGTAGCGGAAGCCCACGAAGTCGCGGGCCCAGTCCACCCCGCGGTCGGCGCCGCAGATCAGCTCTCGCACATCGGCTTCGACGCGGAAGAGGTCGAGCGTCGAGGGACTCAGGGCCGTCGACAACGAGCCCTCCCGATACAGATAGCGATACAGCGGCTCGGTCACGGTGGCCACCCGGTCCACCGACAATGCCAGCCGCACACTGGTCGCGACATCTTCGTAGGCCTGATCCTGTGCCCACGGGTGGGTTCCGAGGATCTCGCGGCGGAACATCTTGGTACAGGCGTACGCCTTCGCGCGGCCGCGGAGGATCTCGCGGGCATAGTGCTCTCCGGTGAGCACCTCGGCCGGTGGCGGCGCCTCGTCGATCTGCAGGACGTTGCCGTCGACGTCGACGCGCCGGGTACGGGTGACGGCGAATGCCGCGTCATGCCGCTCGATCGCGTCGACGAGGCGCTCCACGAAGTCGGGGTCGGCCTGATCGTCGCTGTCGAGGAACCAGACGAGATCGGTGTCCAGTTGTGCCAGGCCGGTGTTGCGGGCCCGCCCCAGGCCGCCGTTGCGGGGTTGGCGAATGAGCGTATGCGGGCGCTCGTGCTCGGCCAGTACCCGCTGGGCCAGCGCAACCGAGTCGTCGCCGCCCCGGTCATCGACGAGTACGATCTGGTCGACGGGAAAGGTCTGCGCCAGAACCGATTCGAGGCAGCCGCGAACATAGGGCGCGCACCGGTACACAGGGATCACGACGCCGACGGTCGGCCTCACCCTCATGCGCCCCTCTCCCAACCTTGCCCAGACTTCGTGATGAGGATAGCCTAAGCAAATTCCCAGGTGCCGGCGGTGCCACACAGACGGCTGCCGACCCGAAGTCGATAAGGTGACTCCTGTGACCGCCACCACTTCATTTCCCGCACCCGACCTCACGGGTCGCTCCGCCCTCGTCACCGGCTCCAGCCGGGGAATCGGACTGGGCATCGCCACCGAACTGGCCCGCCGCGGAGCCGCGGTCGTCATCACCGGCCGCAAGCCCGACGCCCTCGAGGACGCCGCCCGGCAGATTCGCACCTCCGTCGCCGATGCGCGGGTCACCGCGGTGCCCGGCAACACCGGAGACCCCGCGCATCGGACGGAGGCCGTCGCGGCGGCCGTGTCGAACGGAGGAATCCACATCCTGGTCAACAACACCGGCATCGCACCGACCGCGGGACCGCTGATGGACGCCGATCTCGACGCCGTCCGAAAGACGTTCGACACCAACGTGGTTGCCGCGCTGGGCTTCGTCCAGGAGGCCTATCGGGCGGGCATGGCCGAGCACGGCGGCGCGGTGATCAACGTGGCGTCGGTGGCCGGCCTGCGGTCGACCGGCGTGATCGCCGCCTACGGCGCATCCAAGGCCGCATTGATCCGGCTGACCGAGGAACTCGCCTGGGAGCTCGGACCGTCCGGGATCCGGGTCAACGCCATCGCCCCCGCCATCGTCCGGACCAAGTTCGCCGATGTGCTCATCAGCGGTGACAACGAGGCCAAGGCGATCGCGCGGTACCCGCTCGGTCGCCTCGGGGAAACCGAAGACATCGCCGCCGCAGCGGCGTTCCTGGCCGGCGACGGCTCGTCGTGGATCACCGGCGAGACCCTGCGGATCGACGGTGGCCTCCTGGCCACCGGTGCTGTGTGAATGACGCGGCGCGGGCCCGGGGAGTGAGGGTGCCGGGGTGAGGGGGCTGAGATGAGAGGCCGGACGGCAATCGTCGTCGGTGCGGGACCTGCCGGTCGGGCGCTGGCCCATCGGCTCGCCCATCACGGCGTACCGGTGACGCTCATCGACTCGCGCGTCGAACGACGCTGGACGGCAACGTATGCAGCGTGGACCGACGAGCTACCGGCCTGGCTCGACGACTCGGTGATCGCAGCGCGGACGGCGTCGGTGGCCGCCCATGCGATCCACCGGCGTCACATCCCGCGCGGTTACAGCGTCTTCGACACGGTCGGGCTGCAGCGACGCCTGCACCTCGACGGTGTCGACGTCGTCGAGGCACGAACGCGCCACGTCGCCGCCGACCGGGTGATCACCGACGACGGCAAGGTTCATCGGGGCGCGACGGTGTTCGATTGTCGTGGCGCGGCAGCCGACGGCCCGTCGGCCCGGGCGGCCCCGCGCCAGACCGCGTTCGGCATCGTGGTCGGCCGCGACGAGGCGGCGCCGGTCCTCGACGGCGCCGAGGCGGTCCTCATGGACTGGCGAGCGCCGCGAGAAGGTCCGCCGTGGAGCCCCCGCGGAGCGGCGCCGTCGTTCCTCTACGCCGTACCCGTCGGCGACGACGCGATCCTTCTCGAGGAGACCTGCCTGATCGGCCGCCCGGCGCTGCCGGTCGCCGAACTCGCCGACCGCCTCACCACCCGCCTGGCCGGCCACGGCATCACCGGCGAGGGGGCACGGCACCGGGAGCGGGTGTCCTTCCCGGTACTCATCGCCTCGCCCACCCCGTGGCGTCTGGAGCCGCTGAGATTCGGCGCCGCAGGCGGATTCGTGAACCCGACCACCGGATACGGTGTGGCGACCGCGCTGCGTTGGGCCGATACCGCGGCACGGGCGGTCGCCGATGACGAGGACACCTCGGAGGTGTTGTGGCCGTGGCGAGCACGGCAGGTGTGGCGTCTGCGCCTGCGCGGGGCCGCCGTCCTGCTGGGTCTCGACCCCGTGCAGACGGTTCGGTTCTTCGACGCCTTTCTCGCGTTGCCGCTCGAGTCACAGCGCAGCTACCTGAGCGAACGCACCGACCTCACGGGCACCCTCGCCGCGATGCGCCGGGTGTTCGCGGCCCTCGATCAACCCACCCGCACGACCCTGGTCCGACGAACGATGCGCGGCCGCGCCTGATCGGCGCCACGGAGAGCTCGTCGCCGATTCCGCGGGACCTTGGTCCCGTGTTGCGGGTGCGGATTGAGGGCGCCCGATAACTAATGTTAGCCTCGCCTAACACCAATCCGGTGCCGGGTGTCGGCGGCAGTGCCCCGACTCGCATCTCGAAGGACATCCCATGAAGGTCTGCGTGGTCGGCGCCGGTCCGTGCGGTCTCACGACCATCAAACAACTCCTCGACGAGGGCCATGAGGTGGTCTGTTTCGAGAAGAACCCGTATGTCGGCGGAATCTGGCTGCGCGACGCCGATGGTGCGGATGCCGAGCAGATGAAGGCCTACGACAACCTGATGCTGACCATCTCGATGAAGCTGATGGCCTACTCCGATCATCCCCACGTCAGCGACGGTAGTCGTGGTGAGCGCGAGTTCTATTCGCGCGCGCAATATTTCGACTACCTGAAGGGATACGCCGAGCGTTTCAGTCTGTTCGAGCACATCCGTGCCGGTCATGAGGTCGTCGATGTCACCCGTGACGGCGCGACGTGGCGGGTCGATGTGCGCGACGGCGGAGACGCCGCGGGAGCCGTCCGTGCCGAGAGGTTCGACGCGGTCGCGGTGTGCTCGGGGCCGTTTGCCACACCGAATCGCGACATCGCCGAGCTCGAGGGATTCACCGGAGAGATCGTGCACTCCAGCGAGTACCGCAACAACGAACGTTTCCGCGGCAAGCGCGTCCTGATCGTCGGGCTCGCCGAGTCCGGTGCCGACATCGTGCGCGAGGTGGGCGACGTCGCCGCCGAGGCGACGCTGTCGATCCGCTCCTACAACTACCTGCTGCCCCGAATCATGAACGGCGACCGCACCACCGACCACGGAACCGTCCGGTCTCATCATCACGAGATGCTGCGCCGCTCGAGCGACGAGCCGTTCGTCCTCGACACGTTCTGGGGAACGAGCACGATCGCCAAGGCCGTGTTCCTCGCGTTCTCGGTCGTCTTCGGGGTGGTGACGACGGCGCTCGGCGCGGTCCGGGTGGCGAGCGAACGACTCGTTCCCGCCCGCCGCCGACCGAAGTCCGCACTGAATCCGATGGGCGAGCCGATGTTCCCGCCCAAACTCGACGTGGGCACCGTGCACGACGACGCGAATTTCGAACTGATCCGGACGTGGAATCGACGGTCCCATCCCGATGGCAGCTGGGCACAACGCACCATCTTCTGCAAGAACGTCAGTTTCATCCCGCACCTGGTGAGCGGCCGGGTGACACTCAACGACCGCGGGCTCTCTCACTCGGAGGGCACCACGATCACCTTCGGCGACGGCACCTCCGCCGAGTACGACACGGTGGTGCTGTGTACCGGTTTCACCAAGGAGTCGTTGTCGATCGGCGACCTCCAGGTCAAGGACGGCAACGTGCGCAACCTGTACAAGCACTTCCTGCATCCGGAGCATCAGGGCACGGTGGCCTTCATCGGCTTCGTGCGTCCGTTCTCCGGCGGGATCCCGGTGTGCGCGGAGATGCAGGCACGCTACTTCGCCCGGGTGCTCAGCGGCGCACTCACCCCGCCCGCCGACATCGACGAACGCATCGGGCGTGAGAAGGAGTGGGAGGAGTACTGGACGGCGTTGAGCCCTCGGCACACCGAAGCGATCCCGTCCCAGGTGCTCTACCTCGACGCGCTCGCGCGTGAGATCGGGTGCCTGATCCCGATGCGGATGATGCTCACCAACCCGAAGCTGTTCATCCAGTTGTGGTTCGGCAGCTTCAACCCTTCCTGTTATCGCGTGGTGGGGCCGCACAATCTCGGCGACGCCGCCCTCACCGACCTGTATTCCGAACTCGTCGACAACCGCCGCGAGATGGCGTTTCGGATGTCGATGCTGCAGTTGATGCCCACCCACGTCCATCCCGAACACATGATGTGAGTGCTCACAGGCGGGTGTCGACGGGCTCGGATTCCAGCGCCAGCACCCCGAAGACGCACTCGTGCACCTGCCAGAGCGGAGCCCCAGCCACGTGACGGGCGAGGGCCTCACGGCCCAGCCGATATTCACGCGCTGCCATCGACCGCTTGTGCCGCAGATCGCGAGACCGCAAGCGCGCCAGGTCATCGAGGTACGACGGCCCATAGACGATCCGCAGGTACTCGCGGCCGCGGACCTTGACCCCGGCCGGCGGCACGCGTCCAGCATTGTCGCGCACCGCATTGGCGTACGGTTTGACGACCATCCCCTCGCCACCCGCCGATGTCAGATCCGCCCACCACTGCTCCGCAGCCGCACACGAGCGCCGGTCATCGACGTCGACGACGCGGTGGCGGGTTCGGGTGAACAGTCCGTCGTCGGCGTCGACCAGTGTCGCGATGGTGTCAAGATGCCATGCGTGCGAACGAGACTCGAGTGTCATCTCCCCCGCCGAGCCACCCCCGCAGGCCAGCACCTCGAATGGCGCGATACGAACGTCGTCGATTCCGGCGCCCGGGTGCACATGGCCCGCGTAGGCGTCGGTGAACGCGCCGAGGTCGGCTCGGCGACGCCCGAGGGCATCGAGCTCGGCGTCCACCGACAGACCGCGGGCCAGTGCGCGGGATAGTTCGTCGTGCAACATCTCGGTCTCGGCTCGGCCGGCCGCGGCGACCTCCGCGAACTCCTCCCGAACCAGACTCTCGCCCTTGATGTTCCACGGCAGCAGTTCGGCGTCGAGGATCAGCCATGTCGCGTCCAGCCGGTCGAACAACTCCGCCACCGCGGTGCGTGCCCGCGCCAGGAGCGCGTGCTCGTCGGAGCCGTCGAAGAAGGGCCGACCGGTGCGCGTGTACATGGCGCCGCTGCCACCGCGCACCCCGAAACAACGCAACGCGGTGTCCTCGTCGGCGGTGAGCACCATGATCGCGCGCGACCCCATGTGCTTCTCCTCGCACATCACGGTCGAGATGCCCTGCTCACGGAAGAACGTGAACGCGGCGCCGGGACTCTCCAGGAGATCGTCACGATCCGAGCCGATCGGACTCATCGTCGGCGGCAGGTAGCGCAACCATCGTGGGTCGACGGAGTATCGCGACATCACCTCGAGAGCGGCCGCCGCGTTCTCGGCACGAATCGACACCGGTGGCCCGTATCCGGTTCGGATGGAGCGCTTTCCGAGGACATCGGCACGGTGCAGCCGTGCGCGCACGCGGTCGTCGGCTGCGCTGTGCCCGTAGCCGAGCGGACGACCGGCGTCGAAGTACGTCGCCCGCGCCGGCACCGACACGACCTCCCGCTCCGGGTAGCGCAACGCGGTCAACGCGCCGCCGAACACGCATCCGGTGTCGATGCAGATCGTGTTGTTGACCCACGCCGCCTGCGGCACCGGGGTGTGTCCGTACACGACCTGCGCCTGCCCGCGATAGTCCCGGGCCCAGTCGATCCGCACCGGAAAACCCCAGCGGTCGGTCTCACCGGTGGTCTCACCGTAGAGCGCCGCGCTGCGAACCCGCCCCGATGTGCGTCCGTGATAGCGCTCGGCGAGCCCTGCGTGCGCGACGACGAGTCGTCCGTCGTCGAGCACGAGCTGGGTGATCAGACCGTCGAGGAATTCTGTTGCCTCCAAGCGGAACTCGTCGGTCGTCTGTGCGAGCTGCGCCAGCGTCAGATCGGCACCGTGTCGCGCGCGGATCTCCGCACCACCTGCCCCGCGCCCGGTGCCCGCTCCGGCGCGGAGCAACCGCACCAGCTTCTCCTCGTGATTGCCGCGCACGCAGAGTGCGCGGCCGGCATCGACCATCGCCCGGACCACCGCGATGACCTGTGGACTGTCCGGACCACGGTCGACGAGATCGCCGACGAAGACCGCCGTACGGCCCTGCGGGTGTTCGGGGACGCCGCGGACGCGGCCGTCGTCACCCACCTCGACCACCCACTCGAGGGCGCGCAGCAGGTCGACGAGTTCGGTGGCACATCCGTGGACGTCGCCGATGATGTCGAACGGCCCGTGCAGATCGCGCTTGTCGTGGTACAGGCGGGTTCGGACGACCTGGACGGCGTCGATCCCGGCGACTCCGTCGAGATGATGGACGTACCGGAACCCTTCCTTGCGCAGCACTTTTCGGCTGTTGCGGAGCAGGTTGTACTGCCGTGCGAGAACACCCTCGTCGGTGCCGGTGACCGACGCTCTCCTGGTGAGTTCGCCGCGCGGGACGTCGAGGAGGATCGCGACCGCGAAGACGTCTGCCTCGCGTGCGAGGTCGAGCAACACCCGACGATCCTCCGGACGCAGCGAGGTCGCGTCGACCACGGTCAACAGGCCACGGCGCAGACGCCGTCCGGCGACGTCGGAGAGCACCGCGAAGGCATCGGCGGTGGCCGACTGATCGGTGGGGTCGTCGGCGACCATGGCGCGCAAGGCATCCGACGACAGCACCTCAGTGGTGTCGAAGTGACGGCGAACGAAGGTGGACTTGCCGGATCCGGACACTCCCACCATGACCACCAGGCACAGGTCGGGGATTTCGAGGACGGTCATCGTTTCACCCCTTCCGGCGACGGTGTGCGATCGGTGCGGGTGAACACGGCGTACTGGGTCGGCGACCCCGCCTCGACATCCCGGTCACCGATTCCGCCACGAACATGGGTGTAGGCGAACTCCGAGGAGACCGCGGCGCACCAGTCGGCGAACTCGGTGCGGTCGAACTCGAAACGGTGGTCGGGGTGACGCAATTCGCCGGCGGCCAACCCGTAACGGGCATTGAACTCTCGATTGGGCGTGGTCACGACGACGGTGGCCGGTGCCATGTCGTCGAACACCGAGGCCATCGCCACCGGCAGCCGCCCGCGGTCGATGTGCTCGATGACCTCCATCAGCACCACGGCGTCGTATCCGGAGCAGCGTGGATCGGCATACATCAGCGACGATTGCCAGAGCTCGACCTGCCGTACGAGCTCCAACCGTCGCGCCGCACGGTGCAGTGCATCCGCCGAGACGTCGACTCCGGCGAGTCGCGGGATCGGGGTGCGTGCCGCCAGTTCGGCCAACAGTCGCCCCTCCCCGCAACCGACATCGAGGACAGAACGTGCGCCGGATGCCGACAGGAGACCGACAACCTCCTCTGTCCTGTTGTGCGACAGACGTTTCCGTGTATCTGTGACGCCTGCGGCCGGCGCATCCGCTCCGGACACCATGATGATCGCCCGCTCGGCAAGGCCCGGCAGGTTCTTCAGATACGCGCGGGTGATGGCCGCGGCGTGGGGGTGGGCGGGCAGCCACGAGTCACCGAGCCGCACCAACTTCTCTATCTCGGCGTCGTCGACGAAGTAGTGCTTGTCGCGGGCGAGAACCGGGACGAGAACGGCGAGATGCCGCAGGGCGTCGACGACGCGAAACGATCCGCGCACGGTGAGCACCCCGTGGTCGGAACTGCCCCACTCCGCCGGCACCAGCGCCTCGCGTGTCATCTCGACGGTCCAGCCGAGTGGTTCGAAGAGATCCTCGGCACTCAGGGTGTCGGTGGCTCTGGGGTTGTCGGGGCCACCGGCGCACGGGACCGCGGCGGCGCGGATGGTGAGATCCCATGTTCGGTCGACCAACTCGGGCCGCTGGTGGCAGCGTCCGGCCAGTGCGTCACCGAACACCTTGCCCAGTGCGACCACGATGCGGGTGGACGCCTCGTACGGCGCGGCGGTGACGTATCGCGATGTCCCGGAATCGCGCGTCGGACGGATCCCGGTGCCGTCGACGTGCATGGCGATCCGGCACCGGTCGTCGTCGGCGATCGGGTAGAAGACGGTGGCCACGCCCTGGCTGGTCGGGAATCGCTGGACCCGATCGGGATGCTTGTGCAGCAGGTAGCCGACATCGGTCGCCGGGCTCGCCGGCCCGCCACGTACTTCCACGGTCATCAACACGCCGACCACACTATCGGTGGGGGCAAACGGTTTTGGCCGGTCAGCTGTGTCGCGACAACCGCCAGCGTTGCACCATCTCCTCGACGTCGACGGTGCGGCACACCAGATGTGAGGCCGGGCCGACGCTCGGACGCAACCGGTCCTGCTTCACCCGGGTGTTGAAGTCGGTCAGGATCGTGCGGACCAAACCTTCGTCGGAGATGCCGCGCAACGACTCCGGGAAGGTGTCGCGCTCCTTGCGCAGTTGCAGGGTGGGTGGCAGCAGTGCGGTCGAGTCGAGGTCTTCGTCGCGGATCTTCTGCTTGGCCCACCAATCGGGGTCGTCGAGTCCGGACAGGTTGAGCGGCTTACCCATTCCGGGCAGATTGTCGAACTCGCCACGCTCGGTCGCCTCGCGGATCATCTTCTCGACCCGTGACTCGTGACGCTGCGGACGCCACCGCCGTACCCGTCGGAAGTGTCCCTCGGGTCCGGTGGATGCGGGGTCGCCGCCGTCCGGTCCGGTCACCGGCCGCTAGACGGTGAACCCGAGGGCGCGCAGTTGCTCGCGGCCGTCGTCGGTGATCTTGTCCGGGCCCCACGGCGGCAGCCAGACCCAGTTGATCTCGACCTCGGTGCACAGTCCGCTGTTGACCAGTGCCCCGCGGGTCTGATCCTCGATCACATCGGTGAGCGGGCAGGCCGCCGAGGTCAGCGTCATGTCGAGTTTCGCGACGGCATCGTCGGTGATCTCGATGCCGTAGACGAGTCCGAGATCGACGACGTTGATCCCCAGTTCGGGGTCGACAACATCGCGCATGGCCTCTTCGACGTCGTCGTACTGCGGCAGCGACGTACTCGGGCCGGTCGGCGCCGGGACACCGGCTGTGGTGTCGACGTCGGCCGCGTCGGGATTGATGCTCATGCTGTCTCCGCTCCTTGCGATGCTGGTTGCGATTCGAGTGCCTCGACCGATCGTGCCAACGCGTCCTTGAACGCCAGCCATCCCAGGAGGGCGCACTTGACCCGCGCCGGATACTTGCTCACCCCGGCAAAGGCAATGCCGTCGCCGATGACGTCCTCGTCGCCGTCGTCCTTGCCACGCGAGGTCATCATCGTGGAGAACGAGTCGACGGTCGCCAACGCCTGCTCGACCGGCAACCCGACGATCTGGTCGTAGAGCACCGATGTCGAGGCCTGCGAGATCGAACAGCCCTGCCCGTCGTAGGAGACGTCGGCGACGGTGGTGCCGTCGTCGCTCAGGGCGACCCGCAGGGTCACCTCGTCCCCGCAGGTCGGATTGACGTGGGCGACCTCGGCGCCGAATGGCTCGCGCAGACCACGGCCGTGCGGATGTTTGTAGTGATCGAGGATCACGTCCTGATACATCTGCTCCATGCGCATCAGGCGTTCACCCCGAAGAAGTTCTGCGCCTTGCGGATCGCTGCGGCGAGCGCATCGACCTCGTCGAGGGTGTTGTATGCGGCGAACGACGCGCGTGCGGTTGCGGCGACACCGAACCGCTTGTGCAGCGGCCACGCGCAGTGGTGACCGACACGAATGGCGACTCCCTCGTCGTCGAGGATCTGCCCGAGATCGTGGGCGTGGATTCCGTCGACGACGAACGACACCGCTCCCCCGCGGTCTGTGGTGGTGGTCGGACCGATGATGCGCAGGCCACCGATCTCGCCGAGCTGCGACAGCGCTCGCTCGACCAGTGAGTGCTCGTGTGCGGCAACAGCGTTCATGCCCAGCAGCCGGAGATAGTCGACCGCCGCGCCGAGTCCGACGACCTGCGAGGTCATCGGCACCCCGGCCTCGAACCGTTGCGGCGCGGGCGCGTACGTCGACACCTCCATCGACACGGTCTCGATCATCGAACCACCGGTCAGGAAGGGCGGCAACGCATTCAGCAGCGCCTGCTTGCCGTAGAGCACACCGACACCGGACGGTCCGAACATCTTGTGCCCGGAGAAGGCCGCGAAATCGACGTCGAGTGCGGTGAAGTCGACCGGCATGTGCGGCACCGACTGGCAGGCGTCGAGGACCACCAGCGCGCCCACCGCACGCGCCCGGCGCACCAGTTCAGCGACGTCGGCGACCGCACCGGTCACGTTGGACTGATGGGTGAACGCCACCACCTTGACGGACTCGTCGAGGTCCAGCGAGTCCAGATCGATCCGGCCTGCATCGGCCGAATCCCCGCCGGTGACCCCGTACCACTTCAGGGTGGCACCGGTGCGTCGGCAGAGTTCTTGCCAGGGAACGAGATTCGCGTGGTGCTCGAGCTCGGTGACGACGACGGAGTCACCCTCACCGAGTGCGCGGCCACCCAGGATCGCTGCGCTGCGGTCGTCGCCGAGGGTGTAGGTCACCAGATTCAGTGCCTCGGTGGCGTTCTTGGTGAACACGATCTCGTCGGGTGCGGCGCCGACGAAACCGGCAATGGTCTCCCGTGCCGCCTCGTAGGCGTCGGTCGCCTCCTCGGCGAGCTGGTGCGCACCGCGGTGGACCGCGGCGTTGCGGGTCGTCAGGAACTCACGCTCGGCGTCGAGAACCTGCAGTGGCCGTTGCGAGGTGGCCCCGGAGTCGAGGTACACCAGCGGTTTGTCGTCGCGGACGGTGCGCGCCAGGATGGGGAAATCCGCACGCACTGCGGCGATGTCGAGGCCGGTGGTCCCGGTCTCGACGGCGTCTGCGGAGAGAGTCACGAGTGCTCCTTTCACAGACCCGGCGTCGTGCACCGGGTCAGCGGCTCGCGGCCGCCGAGGTGAAACGTACGTAGCCGTTGTCCTCGAGTTCGTCGGCGAGTTCCGGGCCCGCGGATTCGACGATGCGGCCGCCGACGAACACGTGGACGTGATCGGGCTTGATGTAGCGCAGGATTCGGGTGTAGTGCGTGATCAGCAGGATGCCACCGTTCTCGGCCTCCTTGTAGCGGTTCACGCCTTCGCTGACCACACGCAACGCGTCGACGTCGAGGCCGGAGTCGGTCTCGTCGAGGATCGCGATCTTCGGCTTGAGCAGGTCGAGCTGCAGGATCTCGTGGCGCTTCTTCTCGCCACCGGAGAAGCCCTCGTTGACACTGCGTTCGGCGAAGGACGGGTCGATCTCGAGGGCGGTCATCGCCTCCTTGGTCTCCTTGACCCAGTGGCGCAGCTTGGGTGCCTCACCGCGCACCGCGGTCGCCGCGGTTCGCAGGAAGTTCGACATCGACACGCCGGGCACCTCGACGGGGTACTGCATCGCCAGGAACAGTCCGGCGCGCGCGCGTTCGTCGACACTCATCTCCAGGACGTCCTCACCGTCGAGGGTGATCGAACCCTGGGTCACCTGGTACTTCGGGTGCCCGGCGATGGCGTAGGACAGCGTCGACTTGCCGGATCCGTTGGGCCCCATGATCGCGTGCGTCTCGCCCGAGCTCACGGTCAGATCGACACCCTTGAGGATGTGGATGGGTTCGGCGTCGGCATCGCTCTGGGCGACGTCGACGTGCAGGTCACGGATTTCCAGTGTGCTCACGATTGATTCCTTGATGGGTGTCTGTGGGTGCGTGTGGGCTGATGTCCGGTGCGAGGCTTCTGCGTCGGCCGGTCAGGCGCCGGCGATCTCGAGTTCGGCCTCGACGGCCGCCTCGAGTCGTTCGCGGAGCTCGGGAACCGCGATCTTGGCGATGATCTCGCCGAAGAATCCGCGGATGACCAGCCGTCGGGCCTGATCCTCGGGGATGCCGCGGGCCTGCAGATAGAACAGTTGCTCGTCGTCGAATCGGCCGGTGGCACTGGCGTGTCCGGCGCCGACGATCTCGCCGGTCTCGATCTCCAGGTTCGGCACCGAGTCGGCGCGTGCGCCGTCGGTGAGCACCAGGTTGCGGTTCAACTCGAAGGTGTCGGTGCCCTCGGCCTCGGGGCGGATCAGCACGTCACCGATCCACACGGTGTGTGCCTCGCGCGCACGGTCGGTCGCATCGCCTTGCAGCGCACCCTTGTACACCACGTTGGAGCGGCAGTTGGGCTGGCTGTGATCGACGAGCAGACGCTGTTCGAGGTGTTGGCCGGCGTCGGCGAAGTACAGACCCCACAATTCGACGTCGCCGCCGGGTGCGTCGTAGTGCACCACCGGCGACAGGCGAACGAGGTTGCCGCCGAGGCTGATCGCGAAATGGCGAACCGTGGCGTCACGTCCCACCCGTAGGTGGTGGGCGGCCACGTGCACGGCGTCGTCGGCCCAGTCGTGGACGTTGACGACCGTCAGTGCGGCGGAGTCACCGACGACGAACTCGACGTTCTCCGCGTACGTGCCGCTGCCCTTCTGATCGAGGACGACGACGGCACGCGCGAACGGTTCGAGGCGAATCTGCAGGTGACCGAACGCCGTCTGACCCTCGCCGGGTCCGGTGACCTCGATGGTGACCGGCTCGCCGAGCTCGACCTCTCGTCCGACCGTCACCACGGTGGCCTCGGTGAACGACGAATATGCTTGCGCGGCAATGCGATCGAAGGGAACGCCACCCTGGCCGAGACGCTCGTCGACGCGCCCGACGCTGTCGACGGTGACCCCGTCGCCCGCGCCACTGACCGTCACGGTCGCCTCCGCGGTGCGCTCGGCGGTGCCGTCATGCAGACCGCGTAGGCGGCGGAACGGGGTGAACCGCCACGCCTCCTCGCGCGGGCTGGGTACCTCGAAGGCGTTGACGTCGAACGACGTGAACTGCTCGCCTTTGTTGACCGGTCCGGCGGAGACCACCGGCAATGTCGGATCGGCCATCAGCCGACGGCTCCTTCCATCTGGAGTTCGATGAGACGGTTCAATTCGAGCGCGTACTCCATCGGGAGTTCTTTGGCGATCGGCTCGACGAAGCCGCGGACCACCATGGCCATCGCCTCGTCCTCGGTCAGTCCGCGACTCATCAGGTAGAACAGCTGATCGTCGCTGACCTTCGACACGGTCGCCTCGTGCCCCATCGTGACATCGTCCTCGCGGATGTCGACATACGGGTAGGTGTCGCTGCGCGAAATGGTATCGACAAGCAGCGCATCGCATTTCACCGTCGACCGGCTGCCGTGCGCGCCGTTGTTGATCTTGATCAGACCGCGGTAGGAGGCGCGGCCACCGCCACGCGCGACCGACTTGGAGACGATGTTGCTCGAGGTGTTGGGCGCGAGATGCACCATCTTGGAGCCGGTGTCCTGATGTTGCCCCTCGCCGGCGAAAGCGACCGAGAGCACCTCGCCCTTGGCGTGCTCACCGGTGAGCCACACGGCCGGGTACTTCATGGTCACCTTGGACCCGATGTTGCCGTCGATCCACTCCATGGTGGCGCCGGCCTCGGCCTTGGCGCGCTTGGTGACCAGGTTGTAGACGTTGTTCGACCAGTTCTGGATGGTCGTGTAGCGGCACCGACCACCCTTCTTGACGATGATCTCGACGACAGCGGAGTGCAGCGAGTCGGTCTTGTAGATCGGTGCGGTGCACCCCTCGACGTAGTGCACGTAGGCACCCTCGTCGACGATGATCAGCGTCCGCTCGAACTGGCCCATGTTCTCGGTGTTGATCCGGAAATAGGCCTGCAGCGGGATGTCGACGTGCACACCCGGCGGGACGTAGATGAACGAGCCGCCCGACCACACCGCGGTGTTCAGCGCGGAGAACTTGTTGTCACCGGCCGGGATGACCGACCCGAAGTACTCCTGGAAGAGCTCCGGGTGCTCCTTGAGACCGGTGTCGGTGTCGAGGAAGATGACGCCCTGCGCCTCGAGATCCTCCCGGATCTGGTGATAGACCACCTCGGACTCGTACTGCGCGGCCACGCCGGCGACGAGCCGCTGCTTCTCCGCCTCGGGGATGCCGAGCCTGTCGTAGGTGTTCTTGATGTCCTCGGGCAGTTCCTCCCACGAGGTGGCCTGCTTCTCGGTCGAACGCACGAAGTACTTGATGTTGTCGAAGTCGATGCCGTCGAGTTCGGCACCCCAGTGCGGCATCGGCTTGCGATCGAAGATCTTGAGCGCCTTGAGACGCTGATCGAGCATCCACTGCGGCTCGGACTTCTTGCCCGAGATGTCGGCGACGACCGCCGGGGACAGACCACGCTGGGCGCTGGCGCCCGCGACGTCGGAGTCGGCCCAGCCGTAGCCGTACGTGCCCAACGACGCGATGGTCTCTTCCTGCGTGAGCGGCGCCGCCTTACCGACCGGGGTGGACTCGCCGGCGGTGGTGACCGTGGGATCGGTGACTGTCATCGCGAAGCCTTTCGACTCTGGGGGTGTCGAGCGGATGCGGGCTGTGCATCACTCGTCGGGGTCGTGCGGTGCTGCTGTTCTTCGGGATCCGGCTGATGTTCTTCGGGATCCGGCTGATGTTCTTCGGGATCCAGTTGGTGCTCTTCGGGATCCGACTGTTCGGTGGCATCCGGGGGTGGATCGGGATGCGGGAGCGGAACATGGGTGGTGCACGCGCAGTCGCCGTTGGCGATGGTCGCCAGTCGCTGCACGTGCGTGCCGAGCAGCTCAGTGAATACCGCGGTCTCCGCTTCGCACAACTCGGGGAACTCGGTGGCCACGTGTGCCACCGGGCAGTGGTGCTGACAGATCTGCATACCTGCGCCGACCTGCCGGGTGTTCGCGGCGTATCCGGCACTGGTCAGTGCCTCGGCGATCTCGGTGACGGTCCCGGCAACCGTGGACGGATCGGTCGCGGGATCGATGCCGTCGACGATGCGTTCCACCCGTTCGCGGGCGAAGTCCGCGACCGCTCCGGAACCGCCGAGGTCACGCAGCTTGCGCATCGCCGCGCCGGCGAGATCGTCGTAGGCGTGGCGGAGCTTGCCCCGGCCGACCGCGGTCAGCTGGAACCACTTCGCCGGACGTCCCCGACCGCCTCGCTGGCCGAACGCCGGGGATGCTTCCTCGACATCGCCCGCCGCGGTGAGCGCGTCGAGATGACGACGGATTCCGGCAGCGCTGATCCCGAGCCGGTCGGCGATCTCTCCTGCCGTCAACGGCCCGTCCTCCACGAGCAGGGAGATGACCGCAGCCCGCGTCTGCCCATCGGCGTGGACACCATGATGGGCGGCGTCGGGCACGGTTTCGCCCCGCACAACATCACCGCGCATGGTTTTCACAACACGAGTGTGACGTAATTGATTCCCTCGTGCCAGCAAGGGTGCCCTTAGCGCCGACCTCGCGCGCCCCGCCCCGACGCGATCGCGGCCGGTCACCCACTACAGTCGTCGTGTGTCGGAATCACCCGCGTCAGAGGCCTCGGTGCTGCGCCGAACCCTGGACTACGTCGGGTTGAGCGCACCAGCACGGCGGACCAGGCGCGATCCCGATCGCCGCGGCGATTACGGCATCACCGTGGCCAAACTCCACGACCCCGAACACGAGGTGGGTCCCCTCGACGCCGCCGAGAACCGCCGCCTACTGCGCATCAAGTTGTTCGGGGCCACCGGCACCATCCTGATGCTCGTCGGGTCGCTGGGCACCGGGCAGATCCCGGTACTCCAGAACCCGGTGGCCGGGATGCGCGTGCTGTCACTGCCGTCGCGCATGTGGAGCACCGCGC
The DNA here is from genome assembly GCF_017654315.1 of Gordonia polyisoprenivorans. NCBI lineage: Bacteria > Bacillati > Actinomycetota > Actinomycetes > Mycobacteriales > Gordoniaceae > Gordonia > Gordonia polyisoprenivorans. The sequence goes on along the minus strand of NZ_CP072203.1, from coordinate 3,460,667 downwards.
TGACCCTGTCGATCGGCGGCACCATCATGCTCGTCGTCGCATGGCTTTTGATCGGGCGGTTCGCGGTCGGACGTTTCAGCGTCGAGGTCCTGCACGGCCGCAGTCCGGCGCGCCGGATGACCCGCCAGCAGGCCGATCGCACCCTTCTGCTGTGGATCGCGCCGATCATCGTCGCGCCTCCCCTGCTCAGCAAGGACATCTACTCCTATCTCGCGCAATCGGCGATCGCCTACCGCGGGATGGACCCCTACACGGTCAGCCCGCTGCACGGACTCGGCGTGGGCAACGTCCTCACCAGATCGGTGCCCAACCTGTGGCGTGACACACCGGCGCCGTACGGACCGTTCTTCATCTGGATCGGCAAGGGCATCACCGCGGTGACCGGCGACAACATCACCGCGGCGATCTTCCTGCACCGACTCGTTGCGCTGGTCGGTCTGGCGTTGATCGTGTGGGCGCTGCCGCGGCTGGCCCGGCGCTGCGGGGTCTCGCCGGTCGCCGCATTGTGGTTGGGGGCGATGAACCCGCTGGTCATCCTGCATTTGGTGGGCGGCATCCACAACGAAGCCCTCATGCTCGGACTGATGCTGGTCGGCATCGAGTTGTGCTTCCGCGCGATCTACGGTGCGCAGCGGCTCCGGACGCCCGGATCGTGGCGTCCGACCGGTGCGGGGTGGCTGTTGCTCGCCGGAGCAGCCGTGATCGCGACCAGCTCACTGGTGAAGTTCACCTCCGTCCTCGCGCTCGGGTTCGTGGGGATCGCATTGGCCCAACGGTGGGGTGCATGCCTGCCCGCGTTGCGTGGGGCACCGATTCGCCAGTGGTGGGCGAGATCACGCGCCACGGTGTGGGCGTTGGCCGCCTCCGCGGGCCTGCTCGGTGCCGTGCTCGCCGTCGTGATGGTGGTCATCTGCGTGGGCACCGGCCTCGGCTTCGGCTGGACCTCGACACTGTCGACCGGAGCAGTCGTGCGGTCGTGGATGTCGATGCCGACGTTGCTGTCGGTGTCGGCCGGGCGGGTCGGGGTCTTCCTCGGCCTCGGCGACCAGACCCAAGCGATCCTCGACGTCGTCCGTCCCCTCGGACAGATCATCGCCGCGGTCTTCGTCGTCCGCTGGATGCTCGCGACGTTGGCCGGACGCCTGCACCCGTTGGGTGCGTTGGGTGTGTCGATGGCGACGGTCGTCGTCTTCTTCCCCTTCGTCCAGGCCTGGTATCTGCTCTGGGCGGTCATCCCGCTCGCGGCCTGGGCGACCCGGCCGTGGTTCCGTATCGCGACCATCACCGTCTCGGCCATCATCGCGATCGTCGTGATGCCCACCAGCTCGAATACCAGCGGCGTGGTCCTCGCCCAGGGGTTGCTGGCCGGTGTGATCATGGTCGCGGTGATGACGGCACTGTTCTTCGAGGACTGGCCCCGATGGCGTCCGAGACGGCGCTGGTCGAAGCACCCGACCCCCGAACACACCGACACCGCGGCGTGATCGACGGCGTTCACGCCGATGCGAGTGCACGGGGTCGACGGTTTTTTACCTGTGCGCACGAAGGCATAGTCTGACCAGTGTGCGCAGCGCGACCTCCTCGCCGTCGAGCGACGATCCGATGACGGACCGTCACCTCGCCGGCCCGTCCCCCGAAGCGCGGACAGTCATCGGCGTCGATGCCCCCGCCCTTCAGGTCTGCGGACTGGTCAAACGCTTCGGCGACCGGACCGCGGTCGACGGTCTCGATCTGGAACTCCCCGCAGGGTCGATCCTCGCGCTCCTCGGCCCCAACGGCGCGGGCAAGACCACCACGGTCGAGATCTGTGAGGGCTTCTTGAGCCCCGACGCGGGAACGGTCACCGTGCTCGGCCTCGATCCCCGGCACGACAACGATCAACTACGCCGGCGCGTCGGGGTGATGCTGCAGGGTGGCGGCGCCTACCCCGGCGCGCGCGCCGAGGAGATGCTGCGGCTGTGCGCGTCGTATTGCGCCGACCCGATCGACCCGGACTGGCTGCTCGACGCGCTGGGTCTGCGCGATGCCGCCCGCACACCGTTTCGCCGCCTCTCCGGTGGCCAACAGCAGCGGTTGTCGTTGGCGTGCGCCATCGTCGGGCGCCCCGAACTGGTGTTCCTCGACGAGCCGACCGCAGGTCTCGACGCGCACGCCAGGCTCGTCGTGTGGGAGATCATCGACCGCCTGCGCGGCGACGGGGTGTCGGTGCTGCTGACCACCCACCTGATGGACGAAGCCGAGCACCTCGCCGATCACGTCGTCATCATCGACAGCGGTCGGGTGGTCGCGGCCGGTACGCCCGCCGATCTCACCAGCCGTGGTGCCGAGAACGAACTGCGGTTCAGCGCTCCGCGCGGACTCGACCTGGCGTTGCTGACGCTGGCGCTGCCCGAGGGGTATGTGTGCTCGGAGACCGCGCCCGGCAGCTATCTGGTCGTCGGGTCGATGACCCCACAGGTATTGGCGACGGTCACCGCGTGGTGCGCCAAGATCAATGTGCTCGCGACCGATCTGCGCGTGGAGACACGCAGCCTCGAAGACGTATTCCTGGATCTGACCGGCAGGGCGTTGCGATGACCGATTCGACAACCGTGGGATCGACCGCGGGCCCGGTGCGTTTCCCGCCGGGCACCTTCACCCCACGTGGCGGGGCGGCGCCGCTCGTGGCGATGCTCGCGGCGCAGACCCGTCTCGAACTTCGGCTGTTGTTGCGCAACGGCGAACAACTACTCCTCACCATGTTCATCCCGATCACGTTGTTGATCGGATTGTGCCTGCTTCCCCTCGACACCGACCTCGGATCGAGCACCGCCGAACGCGCGGCGACCTTCGTCCCGGCCATCATGACCGTCGCGGTGATGTCGACGGCATTCACCGGGCAGGCCATCGCCGTCGGCTTCGACCGGCGCTACGGAGCACTCAAACGCCTTGGGGCGACCCCGATTCCGCGGTGGGGCATCATCGTCGGCAAGTCGCTGGCGGTGGTGGCCGTGGTGGTGTTGCAGTCGGTGATCATCGGCGCCATCGGCGCCGGCTTCGGCTGGCGTCCCGGCCTCGGCGGACTGGCGATCGGCGCACTCGTGATCGCCCTGGGTACCGCCGCCTTCTCGGCGATGGGCCTTCTCCTGGGCGGCACGCTGAAGGCCGAGGTGGTGCTCGCTCTCGCCAATCTGCTGTGGTTCGCGATGGTCGGCATCGGCAGCGTGGTCGTGATGCAGTCACGGATCCCCGACGCCGTGTGGTGGGTGGCCCGATGTGTGCCCTCCGGTGCGCTCACCGAAGCCCTCGAGCAGGCCACACACGGCAGCGTCGATGTCGTCGGCATCGTGGTGCTGCTGGCGTGGGCGGCGGTCAGCGGCGCCCTCGCGGTCAGGTGGTTCCGATTCGAGTGACACCGACCCACCTGCCCACTCCCCCAACAGCCCTCACGATTGCGGGACCCCGATGACGACTTCAGAGAAGACCCCCGCGGCAGCCGACCGGCCCGCGCCCGTGGCGACGACGCGCTCCGGCCTGGCCCGTGTCCCCGGCTTCGGCCGCCCGACGATCCGTTTCGTCCATCGCTGGGCGATCGCTCTGCTGGTCGCCAATGTGGGCATCGTCGTCACGGGCGGTGCCGTCCGCCTGACCGGCTCCGGGTTGGGGTGTCCCACCTGGCCGCAGTGCACCGACGGCTCGTTCGTCCCGCATGAGGCGATGGGCTATCACGCGGCCATCGAATTCGGTAACCGCATGCTCACCTGGGTACTCACCATCATCGCGATCGCCGCGGTCGTCGCGGTGTGGCGTCAGGCGTCGTCGCAGCGCCGCAACCGTGTCCTGGTGGTCCTGCTCGCGCTGGGCATTCCCTTTCAGGGTGTCGTCGGCGGCATCACCGTCCTGACCGACCTGAACCCGTGGGTGGTCTCCCTGCACTTCCTGCTGTCGATGCTGTTGGTGTCGGGAGCCACGGTGCTCGTGTTCCGCACCAGCCCGTATCCACGGGAGTCCGCGGTGGCGGGTATCGCCGCACGCGTCGGCCTGATCATGGCGTGGCTCGTGTACGCGGTGACGTGGATCGCGATCTATCTCGGCACCGTCGTCACCGGTTCCGGCCCGCACGCCGGCGACGTCCATGCCCACCGCAACGGCCTGACCCCGTCGCAGACGACGCAGCTCCACGCCGACTCGGTCTTCGTCCTCATCGGTTTGGCAATCGCGATCGTGGTCATCACGCGGGTCATGCGGATGCCGCAATCCCGGGCGGCCCTCACCTACGCGGGGCTGCTGGTCCTGCAGGGGATCATCGGCATGGTGCAGTACTTCACCGACCTGCCGATCCTGCTGGTGCTGCTGCACATGCTGGGCAGCGGGCTGCTGCTGATCGGAGCCACCTGGTTGGTGCTGTGGTTCCGGTTGTCGGACAGCCCATCTGGAGACCCGGTACCCCTCACCTGAGGGCGCTGGAGGCCCACGCGACCTCACCGCACGAGCCAGCGCCGAATGTGCCCGATGAGTTCCTCTGTGCGTTCCAGGGGTGCAAGGTGCCCGACGCCGTCGAGCAGCGTGACGACGACATCGCCGGGCAACGCGTCTCGAAGGCGGCCGGCCTGTTCGACCGGCAACCACGGATCGTTCACTCCCCAGCCGATCTCGACCCGACATGTGACGTCCGCCAGTCGCGCACAGATCGGTTCGGTGTGATCCTCCGACAGCTGCGCGACCTGTCGATAGAACGCAGCTTGACCCACCTCACCGAGCCACGGTTCGACCAGCCCGCGCACTGTGTCGTGCGACAGATCGACGACGGCGGCACCGGCGATGTAGCGATGCACGAGCGCCTCGTGCAGATCCGCGGGAAGTTGTTGGAAATCCTCGGCGTGCTTGCCCACCAGCGCGAAGAACGCAGAGCCCCATGGGCGCAGCGTCACCGCGTCGAGCAGGTAAAGACTGCTCATCGCGACTTCGTTGAACAAATGCGCGCCGAGCGCAACCGCCCCGCCGATGTCGTGCGCGAGTACGTGGGGGCGGGACGGGTTCCAGATACGCACGAGTTCGGCGAAGCGTTGCCGTTGCGCGATCAGATCAACCGGCACCTCCGGGCTCTTGGTTGACCGACCGTAGCCGGGCATGTCCCACAGGAAGACACGGTGACGATCGGCCAATCGCCGGGCCACCGGCCACCACACCTCCGCCGACCACGGAGTACCGTGCATGCACACCACATCGGGGCCTTCCCGCCGGCTCCGAGGGGGCTCGAGGACATAGGTCGCGATGGCGGCGCCGTCGATCTCGACGATGGCGGGCGTGGGCAATGCATCGGCTGTGACAGGCATTCCCGAACCGTAGGACCTCAGGTCGACCTGAGGTCAAGGCATGATGTGGTGATGCGCATCGCCGAGGCGGCCGCACTGGTAGGCGTCGAAGTACATGTCCTGCGTCACTGGGATGACATGGGCGTCGTCGTGCCCGACCGCACCCCGGCCGGGCATCGCGAGTACAGCGCCGAGCACGTGAGCCGTCTACACGTACTACGCGCGTGCCAGCACGTCGGAATGAGCTTGCGAGAAATACGCGTCGTGCTCGATCGCGGCGCAGCCGAGCGCCGCCAGATCATCGATCGACGGATCGACGAGATCCGGGTGCAGCGCCGTCGATTGGCGGACGCGGAGTCGTTCCTCGTCCATGTCCTGGAATGTCGGCACGACCTGTTGACCCGGTGCCCGGAGTGCAGTGTCTTCGCCGGGTCGGACCCGGTCGAGCCCGAGGAAACCGGCTGAATCCCCGGTCACCCCGGCTTCCAGTCCCGGGATACCGGCTCAGAGAATGGCTTGATTACGCGGCTTGGGAAAGTGCTTTTGTCCGGCGACCCAGCCGGCCATCTTGCGATAGTGCGACGGCTCGACGGTCGTCGACGACGTCAGATCGCGGTCCCACTCGGCGGTCTCGACGCCGGCCACCGCATCCACGACCGCTGTGGCGGTCGCGAGGTCGGCGACCACGCGATCACCGAGGATGCCCCCCTGCTCGCCCACGAGCGTGATCCGCACGCCGGCCGCGCCGATCGGCTGCAAGACGGCTTTCGCCGACCCGCCTTCCCGGCTGACGAACTTCTCGATCGAGGACACCACGTCACGTGGTACCGACACGGTCGGGGCGTCGGCAGGGGTCTCGGAGTTCTCGGCTGCGGGCTGCTCGCTCATGGTCATCGAGCATACCGAGGTGGGGCCGCCGGGTAGACACGTGCCACCAACGCGCTCGACATGTGCCGCCGCCCGAAACTTGGCAGAGTCATTGCCATGAACGCCTCCGCCACGACCCCGCCGGCTCCCGACGAGCGCGAAAAGCTGACCTGGGAGATGAACGGCCGGGCATGCCGCGACCTCGCCCAGCAGATCGCCGACGACGGCTTCGTCCCCGACATCATCCTGGGCATCGCCCGCGGAGGCCTCATCCCGGCCGGCGCGATCGCCTATGCGCTCGACTGCAAGCTGATGATCTCGCTGAACGTGGCCTTCTACACCGGCATCGGCGAGACCCTGGCCGAACCGGTGATGCTGCCGTCACTGCTGGAGAGCAGTGGACTGCACGATCAGAAGGTGCTCGTCGTCGACGATGTCGCCGACTCCGGCAAGACCCTCGCCCTCGTCGACGACTTCTGCGAACATCAGGGCCGCGTCGCCGAGGTCCGCAACGCGGTGATCTACCAAAAGCCGCACACGATCACCACGCCCGACTACTGCTGGCGCACCACCGCCAAGTGGATCGATTTCCCGTGGTCGGTGGAACCCCCGGTCACCGGAGCCGCCGAGAAACCGTGATGATTCCGACGTCTCGGCCGGGGTGTAGAAACGACTCATGCGCGCAATTCAGGTCACTCGACACGGCGGTCCGGATGTCTTGAGCTATGGGACGGTCGACGACCCGATCCCCGCGCCCGACGAGGTTCTCGTTCGCGTCACCGCCGTCGGCGTCAACTTCATCGACACCTACCTGCGCCGAGGCTTGTACCCCTCACATCCGCCGTACGTGCCCGGCACCGAGGGCGCCGGCGAGATCGTGGCGGTCGGCTCGGAGGTCTCCGATCTCGATGTCGGCACCCGTGTCTGCTGGTGCGACGCCCCGGCCAGCTACGGCGAGCTCGTGGCGGTCCGTGCCACTCGCGCGGTGCCGATCCCCGACGGTGTCTCCGACGAGGTCGCCGGGAGTTCGTTGTTGCGTGGGCTGACTGCGCACTATCTGCTCGACGGCAGCGCGCATCCCGCCGAGGGCGACGCGATCCTGCTGCACGCAGGCGCCGGCGGCATTGGACTGATCCTCACCCAGCTGGCCAAGCGCAAGGGTCTGCGGGTCATCACAACGGTGTCCTCGGACGAGAAGGCCGAACTGTCGGCCGCGGCCGGCGCCGACCACGTGCTCCGCTACGGCGACGACCTCGTCGAGCAGGTACGAGGTCTCACTGACGGCGACGGGGTGCGGGTCACCTATGACGGGGTGGGCGCCGACACCTTCGACCAGTCGGTGGCAGCGACCGGCATCCGCGGATTCGTGGTCCTCTTCGGCGCGGCCAGCGGCCCGGTGCCACCGTTCGATCTGCAGCGTCTCAACAGCGCGGGCTCGTTGTCGGTGACCCGACCGACCCTGGCGCATTTCATCGCCGATCGCGACGAATTGGCTTGGCGCGCATCGGAGTATCTCGGAGCACTCGCCGACGGCGTCGAGGTGCGCGTCGGTCAGCGGTACCGTCTCGCCGATGCCGAACAGGCTCACGCCGATCTCGAGGGCCGGCGTACCACCGGAACGTCGGTTCTCGTGCCGAACTGACGAATTACCTCGGCGATCTAGAAGACGTGCGTGATGACCGGGAGGTTCACGACGGCGTCGATCGCCAGTCCGCAGAACAGGATCGCCAGGTACTCGTTGGACTGCAGGAAGATCTTGAGCGGCGTCACCTCGGCACCCTGCCGGGTGTCGCGGTAGAGCTTGTGGACCCGGCTGAGGAACCAGGCGCCGGCCAGCACAGCGACCGCCGCGTAGATCCAACTCGCCGCCGGGATCAGCGCCAGTGACGCGAGCACCGTGGCCCACGTATAGAAGAGCATCTGCCGGGTCACGTGCTCGTCGGAGGCGATCACCGGGAGCATCGGCACGCCGGCCGCCTTGTAGTCCTCGCGATACCGCATGGCCAGCGCCCAGGTGTGCGGTGGCGTCCAGAAAAAGATGACCAGGAACAGCACCACCGGCTGCCAACTCAGGCTGCCGGTCACCGCCGCCCAGCCGACCAGGGTCGGCATGCAGCCCGCGGCCCCACCCCATACGACGTTCTGCCAGGTACGCCGCTTGAGGATCATCGTGTAGACGCCGACGTAGAAGCCGATGGTCGCCGTCACCAACAGGGCGCTGAGCAGGTTCGCGGCGAAGAACAGCACCAGGAACGACGCCACCCACAACACGATCCCGAAGATCAGCGCACTGCGTGTGGCGACCGCTTTACGGGCCAGCGGCCGGCGCGCGGTGCGCCGCATCTTCTTGTCGATGTCGGCGTCGGCGACCATGTTCAGCGTGTTCGCACTGCCGGCTCCGAGCCAGCCGCCGAGCAGGGTGAACAGGATGACCGCGATGTCGACGTGGCCGCGGTTGGCCTGCAGCATGACCGGGATCGTGGCGACGAGGAGCAGTTCGATGACGCGCGGCTTGGTGAGCGCGATGTAGGCCAGAACGGTGGCCCGGATGCGCTGCGGCCACGTCGCGCCGGTGTCCTCGACGACGCCGTCGGTCGGCTCTGCGACGCCGGACTCACGGGACTGGGTGTGCCGAGCGGAGGTGGATCCGCCGGGAGCGGTGCCTTCTCCGCTCACACGTTCCCCAATCCTCACGTCCACTCCTACCTGCCCGAAGGACGCGCTCAGGGCAGTTGACCGGCTCTCGAACAGCGCGCCACGGCTACTACACAGCATGGTAGACGCTGCCCCACCCGATCGAAGAATTGCGTGCGCCGAGCAGGCCGCGAGCCCCAGCACGCGCCGCGACGCGCGCCGCAGACAAGGTTGCCGGGCATGGGCGGGCGGTGGCCGATTACTCTGGGAGCAGTGAGGCCCCTCCGACGTCCACCACATGTGACGGCTCGCGTTCCGTCCGGCGTGGCGTCGACCCTCGAATCCCCGCTGCTCGAATCCCCGCTGCGGCGAGCGCACGCACCCCGATAGGTACAGGAGACTGCAGAACAGTGGCAGACACAGACGAGATCCGCGAACTCACCGCTGCGGCCCACCCCGAGTGGTGGACCGAGGTCGATTCGCGCGCCGTGGACACCGTTCGGGTCCTCGCCGCGGATGCGGTCCAGAAGTGTGGGAGTGGCCATCCGGGCACCGCGATGAGCCTGGCCCCGTTGGCCTACCTGCTGTATCAGCGGGTGATGCGCCACGATCCGACCGACACCCATTGGGTCGGTCGCGACCGGTTCGTGTTGTCGTGCGGGCATTCCAGCCTCACCCAGTACATCCAGCTCTATCTGGGTGGCTTCGGACTGGAGCTGTCCGACATCGAGGACCTGCGCACCTGGGGATCGAAGACCCCCGGTCACCCGGAGCTGCATCACACGCGTGGCGTCGAGATCACCACCGGTCCACTCGGGCAGGGACTGGCCTCGGCGGTCGGCATGGCCTACGCCGCACGCTACGAGCGCGGCCTGTTCGATCCGGACGCCGCGGCCGGTGCCAGCCCGTTCGACCATCACATCTACGTGATCGCCTCCGACGGTGACATCGAGGAGGGCGTCACCTCCGAGGCGTCGTCGCTGGCCGGCGCGCAGGAACTCGGCAACCTGATCGTCTTCTACGACAAGAATCACATCTCGATCGAGGACGACACCCAGATCGCGCTGACCGAGGACACCGCCGCCCGCTACGAGGCCTACGGGTGGCATGTGCAGCATGTCTCCGGCGGCGAGAACGTCACCGCGATCGAGGCCGCGATCGAGACGGCCAAGCAGGTCACCGACAAGCCGTCGCTGATCGTGCTGCGCACCATCATCGGGTACCCCGCCCCGGACAAGATGAACACCGGCGCAATCCACGGGTCCGCGCTGGGCGCCGACGAGGTCGCCGCCACCAAGAAGGTCCTCGGCTTCGATCCCGACAAGAACTTCGAGGTCTCCGACGAGGTCATCGCCCACACCCGCGCGCTCACCGAGCGCGGCGCCGCCGCACACGCGCAGTGGCAGAAGGACTTCGACGCCTGGGCCGCGGCCAACCCCGAGCGCAAGGCGCTCTTCGACCGCCTGTGGTCGCACGAACTCCCCGACGGCTGGACCGACGTGTTGCCGAGCTGGGAGCCGGGCAGCAAAGCGCTGGCCACCCGCGCCGCCTCGGGCAAGGTCCTCTCCGCGCTCGGACCGATCCTGCCCGAATTGTGGGGTGGCTCAGCCGATCTCGCGGGCTCGAACAACACGACGATGGACGATGTCGACTCGTTCGGACCGTCGTCGATCAGCACCAAGACCTGGACGGCCAACCCCTACGGCCGCACCCTGCACTTCGGTATCCGCGAGCACGCCATGGGCTCGATTCTGTCCGGGATCGTGCTGCACGGCCCCACCCGCGCCTACGGCGGTACCTTCCTGCAGTTCGCCGACTACATGCGGCCCGCGGTCCGGTTGGCGTCGCTGATGGCGATCGACCCGATCTACGTCTGGACCCACGACTCGATCGGTCTCGGCGAGGACGGTCCGACCCACCAGCCGGTCGAGCACCTCGCGGCGCTGCGCACCATCCCGAACCTCGATGTGGTCCGTCCGGCCGATGCCAACGAGACCGCCCACGCCTGGCGCCACCTACTCACCCGGCGTGACCATCCGGTCGGCCTGTGCCTGACCCGTCAGGGCGTGCCGGTCCTGGAGGGCACCTCGTACGAGGGTGTCGCCGCCGGTGCGTACGTGCTGTCGGAGGCCGACGGCGAGCCGCAGGTCGTGCTGATCGGTACCGGCTCGGAGGTCCAGCTCGCCGTGGAGGCACAGAAGACCTTGGCCGACAAGGGTATCCGCGCACGTGTGGTGTCCATGCCGTGCTTCGAGTGGTTCTTCGAGCAGGACGCGGAATACCGCAATTCGGTGCTTCCGCCGTCGGTGCCGCGCGTCTCCGTCGAGGCCGGCATCGCCATGCCGTGGTACCAGGTCGTCGGCGACACCGGGGAGATCATCTCCCTCGAGCACTTCGGTGCCTCGGCCGACTACAAGGTGCTCTACGAGAAATTCGGCATCACCGCCGACGCCGTGGCCACCGCCGCGCAGCGCGTCGTCGGCGCCTGAACCCGCGCCCGAACGCCTTCCACCACAACCGAACACACCGAAATCGCGTGCCCCACAAGGACACCACGCGATGCACGCAAGGAGAGAACCGTGACCCAGAACGCCAAGCTCGCCGAATTGTCCGCCGCCGGTGTATCGGTGTGGCTGGATGACCTGTCCCGCGACCTGATCTCCTCGGGAGGTCTGCAGGAGTTCATCGACACCCGCTCGGTGGTCGGCGTGACCACCAACCCGTCGATCTTCCAGGCCGCGCTGTCGAAGGGCAACGCCTACGACGAGCAGGTCAACGAGCTCGCCGCCCGTGGCGCCGACGTCGATGCCACCATCCGCACCGTCACCACCGACGACGTCCGCAACGCGTGCGACGTCCTCGCACCGGTGTTCACCGAGTCGCACGGTGTCGACGGTCGGGTGTCGATCGAGGTCGATCCCCGACTCGCCCACGACACCGACAAGACGGTGGCCCAAGCCATCGAACTGTGGAAGATCGTCGATCGCCCGAACCTGCTGATCAAGATTCCCGCCACCAAGGCCGGGCTGCCGGCGATCACCCGGGTACTCGCCGAGGGCATCAGCGTCAACGTCACCCTGATCTTCTCCGTCGAGCGCTACCAGGGCGTGATGGACGCCTACCTGTCGGGCATCGAGGCCGCCGCGCAAGCCGGTCACGATCTCTCGACGATCCACTCGGTCGCCTCGTTCTTCGTCTCCCGCGTGGACACCGAGATCGACAAGCGTCTCGACGCCATCGGTACACCCGAGGCGACCGCGTTGAAGGGCAAGTCGGCGCTGGCCAACGCCCGGTTGGCCTACGCCGCCTACCAGGAGATCTTCGAGGTCGAGTCACGCTTCCACGGTTTGGTCGACAAGGGCGCCAATCCCCAACGGCCGCTGTGGGCCTCGACCGGCACCAAGAACGCCGACTACCCCGACACCCTCTACGTCAGCGAGCTCGTCGCGCCGAACACCGTCAACACCATGCCGGGCAAGACGATGGAGGCCTTCGCCGACCACGGCTGGGTCAACACCGACTCGATCATCGGTACCTCGGCAGCTTCGCAGGAGGTCTTCGACAAGGTCGCCGGCCTCGGCGTCGACCTCGACGATGTCTTCGTCGTCCTCGAGGACGAGGGCGTCAGCAAGTTCGAGGAGGCCTGGAACGAATTGCTCGCGGCCACCGCCGAGCAACTCGACGCCGCGAAGAAGGCTTGAACACGTGCCTACCGGCGGTTCCGCGAAATGGCGTAACCCACTTCGGGATCCACGTGACAAGCGGCTGCCGCGCATCGCCGGCCCGTGCAGTCTGATCATCTTCGGCGTGACCGGTGATCTCGCGCGCAAGAAGTTGATGCCCGCGGTCTACGACCTGGCCAATCGTGGTTTGCTGCCACCGTCGTTCGCTCTCGTCGGCTTCGCCCGGCGTGATTGGGACGACGAGGATTTCGCGACGGTGGTGCACGACGCGGTCCGTCAGCATGCCCGCACCGGGTTCCGTGAGGAGGTCTGGGAGCGGCTCGCCGAGGGATTCCGCTTCGTGCAGGGGTCGTTCGACGACGACAAGGCGTTCGCCCGGCTCAAGTCGACGCTGGCCGATCTCGACAACAAGCGCGGAACCGACGGCAATCATGCGTTCTACCTGTCGATTCCGCCGAAGGCCTTCCCGACGGTGTGTGAGCAGTTGCAGCGCAGCGGTCTGGCCGACGAACGCGATGACCACTGGCGTCGGGTGGTCATCGAGAAGCCGTTCGGCCATGATCTGCAGTCGGCGAAAGAGCTCAACGGCATTGTGAACGCCGTCTTCCCGGAGTCGTCGGTGTTCCGCATCGACCACTATCTGGGCAAGGAGACGGTCCAGAACATCCTGGCGTTGCGGTTCGCCAATCAGCTGTTCGATCCGTTGTGGAGTTCGCACTACGTCGACCACGTGCAGATCACCATGGCCGAGGACATCGGCCTCGGTGGACGCGCCGGCTACTACGACGGGATCGGCGCGGCCCGCGACGTCATCCAGAACCACCTGCTGCAGCTGATGGCACTGGTGGCCATGGAGGAGCCGATCTCCTTCGAGCCCAAGCAATTACAGGCCGAGAAGATCAAGGTACTGTCGGCGACCCGCAACATCCTGCCGATCGAGGAGAACACCGCCCGCGGTCAATACGGCCCGGGCTGGCAGGGCAGCGAGAAGGTCCCCGGCTTGAAGGACGAGGAGGGCTTCGCGGCCGACTCGACCACCGAGACCTATGCGGCGATCGCCCTGGAGGTCGACTCGCGTCGCTGGGCCGGTGTGCCGTTCTACCTGCGGACCGGAAAGCGGTTGGGCCGCCGGGTGACCGAGATCGCCTTGGTCTTCAAGCGGGCGCCGCACCTACCGTTCGACAAGACCATGACCGAGGAGCTGTCGCAGAATGCACTGGTGATCCGGGTGCAGCCCGACGAGGGCATCACACTGCGTTTCGGGTCCAAGGTGCCGGCGTCGAGCATGGAGGTCCGCGACGTCAACATGGACTTCAGCTACGGCACGGCCTTCACCGAGGCATCACCGGAGGCCTACGAACGCCTCATCCTCGACGTGCTACTCGGTGAGCCGTCGTTGTTCCCGGTGAACGACGAGGTCGAATTGGCTTGGGAGATCCTCGATCCCGTCCTCGAGAACTGGGCGGAGTCGGGTAAGCCCGACACGTACGAAGCCGGGACGTGGGGCCCGAAGTCGGCTGACGACATGATGGCCCGGACCGGCCGCGCGTGGCGCCGACCGTGACGACCGATGTGAGAGGACCCCGATGATCATCGAGATGCCCGAGACCTCGACCAACGACGTCGCCAAGAAGATAGTCGAGATCCGCGAGTCCGGTGGTGCGATCAGCCTCGGCCGCGTGCTGACCCTCGTCGTGGTGGCCGAACACGGCGAACCCACCGAGGCGGCCGTGGAAGCGGCAATCGGCGCCAGCAGCGAACACCCCAGCCGGGTCATCGTGCTGGCGTGCGGCTCCCGAAAGGGCGAGTCGCTGCTCAACGCGCAGATCAGGGTGGGCGGTGACGCGGGCGCATCGGAGGTGGTGATCCTGTCGATGTCCGGGCCACTCGCCGATCAGCCGCACAGCGTCGTGACGCCGTTCCTGCTGCCGGACTGCCCGATCGTGGTCTGGTGGCCGGGCGCGGCACCGGAGGATCCGTCCGCCGACCCGATGGGCCGGATCGGTCGCCGACGCATCCTCGACGCCAGCAAGTCCGCTCATCCCGAGAGTGTTCTCGAGCGCAGGCTGGCGACCTACTCCCCCGGCGACTCCGATCTCGCGTGGACCCAGATCACCCATTGGCGTGCGCTGCTCGCGTCGGCGATCGATCGCCCGCCGCACACACCGATCCAGTCGGTGGTGGTCACCGGGCCGGCCCAGTCGCCGGGCATCGAATTGCTTGCGGGATGGCTGTATTCGGCGCTCGGCGTACCCACCACGCGGTCGATCGGGAGTTTCGAGGTCCGCCTGCTGCGCGACCACGGCGCTACGGTCCTGTCGATCGATCAGAACGGCAACGCGGTGATCTCGGTGCCCGGCAAGCCCGATGGTCGGGTCGCCATGACCAACCGTGATCTACCCGTGTATCTCGCCGAGGAGCTGCGCCGCCTCGACACCGACGAGGTCTTCGAGCAGGCACTTCGTGGCGCCGTCGAACTCAGCCAGCAAGGACAACCGGCATGACCACCGAGACACTGGTTTTCGACGACAAGCAGACCCTGGTCGACACCGCCGCGCGGCGGTTCGTCGATCTGATCGGTGCCGCACAGCGCGCACGCGGGGTTGCGTCGGTGGTGCTGACCGGCGGTAGCAACGGCATCGCGATTCTGGCGTCCCTCGCCGCCGACAGCGGTGGTATCGACTGGTCCAAGGTCGACATCTATTGGGGCGACGACCGATTCGTCCCGACCGACGATCCGGAACGCAACTACGGACAGGCCCGGGACGCGCTGCTCGACCATGTGCCGGTCGATCCGGCTCGGGTACATCCGATGGCACCGTCGGACGGGGAGTTCGGCGACGACATCGTCGCCGCGGCAGGCGATTACGCCGCCACGCTGTTGGCGAACGCGGGAGCCGACATGTCTCCGCATTTCGATCTCCACCTGCTCGGCATGGGCGGTGAGGGACACATCAACTCCCTGTTCCCGCACACTGCCGCCACCGCCGAGACGCAGAAGACCGTTGTCGCCGTGGAGGACTCCCCCAAACCACCGCCGCGGCGGATCACCCTCACGCTGCCGGTGGTCAACCGCAGCAAGGCTGTGTGGTTTCTCGTCGCCGGTGAGGACAAAGCCCAAGCGGTCGCCGCAGCTCACGCCGGCGCCGATCCTGCCGACTGGCCCTGCGCCGGAGCCCACGGCACCGAGGAGACCGTCTGGTTCCTCGACCACGCCGCGGCCTCCACTCTCCCCGACGCCTGAACCCGTCAGGGCTGGAGCGACGTTTACGCCATCCGATGTCCGCCCCTTCCCCGGTGGTCGAGGTGCGAGCCGCATGCGGCGAACCTCGAGACCGCTTGCGCCGGTGCTGGTTCGGCTCGACGGGTGGTGCGGACACCTGTCGGCGAGCGGGGTCTCGAGGCTCGTCGCTGGCGCTCCTCGGCACCTCGACCATCGGATGGAAGGTCCTGAGTAGAACGACGGCGCATTCCCTGACCGAAGCTTGCCCCTTCCCCCCGATGGTCGAGCGCTTCCGTCACCCGACGCTCGCTCCCTTCCCCCCGGTGGTCGAGGTGCCAGCCGCGTGCAGCGAGCCTCGAGACCGCCTGCGCCGGTGCTGGTTCGGCTCGACGGGTGGTGCGGACACCTGTCGGCGAGCGGGGTCTCGAGGCTCGTCGCTGGCGCTCCTCGGCACCTCGACCATCGGAACGAGCGACCGCCGCTTCCTGACCGATGGTCGACCCGCCCCCCGATGGTCGAGGTGCGAGCCGCGTGCGGCGAGCCTCGAGACCGCTTGCAGCGAAGCTGGTTCCAGCTCGGCGGGTGGTGCGGACGCCTGTCGGCGAGCGGGGTCTCGAGGCTCGTCGCTATCGCTCCTCGGCACCTCGACCAACCTCGACCATCGGAACGGATCTCCCGATGCTTGACCGTTCCTTCCCGGTGGTCGAGGTGTGAGCCGCGTGCGGCGAGCCTCGAGACCCTGGCAAGATGACAAGCATCGCAACCACATCCACTACCCACTCGACGACTTGTCCACAGATTTCTCGAGCCGCGCGATCGCCGCGCCGGTTTTGTCGGTACCCCTTCGTACACTTGTGCCCATAGGTTGGATCACCGATCGCGGGAGGGGGCTATTCGGGTGTCGAGTGTGTTGACGTTCACCGATCCGGATGCCGATGCTGCCGCAATCGCAGCCATGCCACGGGATGAGCTCACCGAGACCGGCCCGGAGTTGTTGCGTCAATCGCGCAAGTACGAGGCCCGGACAGTCCTGGCCGCTGCCACGCTGGCGGAGCGGGTGTTTCGTGAGCATCTCGCCGGTCGACCCGAGACCGGTGTGTGGGGGTCGGTGATCGAACATGCCGAGAGACTCGGCCGCGCCGAAGTGTCGTTGCAGTTCAAGGTCTCCCGCAGCAAAGCCGGCAACTGGATAGCACTGGCGGACCTGTTGGAGAAGTTCCCACTCATCCGTGCCGCCTACCTGAACGGGGAACTCTCGACGAATCGGGCCTCGATCATGGCGCGCGCCGCCCAACGTGGCGGAGACATCGACGCCACCGACACCGACAGCACCGACAGCACCGACGGTGACGAGTCCGGTGACAACAAGGAGATGACGTTCGAGGAGATCGTCCTGGATTACGGGTCCCGGGCCACCACCGACCCGGTGCTATCCCAACAACTCGACGCTGCGCTGATCTCGATGAACCCCGACAGCGTGATCGAGGACCGCGACACCATCACCGATCTGGTGGGAAACGTGACCATCACCCCCGACGTCGCTGGACACTCCACTCTGGATGCGGTGGTGCCCGCGCATTACGGGGTGTTCCTCACAACCCAGATCAATGCCCTCATCGATGAACGCACCTGCCGTAAGGACCCGCGTCGCGTCGGGTCACTGCGGGTGATCGCACTCGGGGAGATCACCGGCGTCCCCGGAGCCCACCTCACCTGCGAATGCGGACAAGCGAATTGCGCGAAAGGCGGTGCTGCCCGCGACGAGTCGGCGGAAACACCCGCCGACGCTGCAGACGCACAAGCGTGGGACGACCTGCTACCCGAACCCGCCGACGCCGATGCTCCCGAAGTCGAGTTGGTTGAGTTGGTGGAGCCGGTCGTCGAACCCGAGGTCCCCGACCCCCTGGATGAGCCGACGCCGGATGAGCTGCCGGTGGCGTTCGGACGGGCCCTGGTGGTACCCGGCGCACCCGTACTGACAGTGGTCACTGACCCCGACGGTGTGCTGGTGCCCCGGTTACAGGGGTACGGGTCCATCGACCCCGACTACGCCACCACCCTCGCCGAGATAGCGAAAACAATCCACTACCCAGAATCTGCCCGTACTGCTGGGCCGTTGATCCCGCAGGTCTCCGACCGACCGCAAGCACCGCCCGCGGATCCGACCGGACACGGTGGTCACACCGTGCCACCCTCTCGGGCATTGACGTATGCACCCAGCGCTGCGTTGCGCGCTGAGGTGTTGGGCAACGATGCCTGGTGCCGATACCCGTACTGCGGGATGCCGTCGCACCTGTGCGACCTTGATCACTGGCGACCCTTCAACCATGCCGACCCCGAGGCCGGAGGGTGGACGGTGCTTGGTGATCTGATCCCGTTGTGTCGGGCCGATCACCAGCGGAAGCATCTCGCGGAGTGGGTACCGACGTTGTACACCGATCGGCGGGTGGAGTGGCGGAGTCGACGGACGGGCCAGGTCATCGTTACTTTCCCGCGGTGACGGGGTGTTTGCTGTGGGGTGGAACCAGCTGTGGCTCACCGGGTCTCGAGGCTCCTCGCTTGCGCTCGTCGCACCTCGACCACCAGGAAAAAGCACCTCGACCATCGGGGGAAGGCACTTCGACCACCAGGGAAAGCACCTCGACCGAGGACCTATCCGCTGTTGCGCAGTGCGGTCGCCAAACCGTTCATCGTCAGCTGGATACCGCGGCGGATTCGGGCTGAATCGTCACCGGCGCGGAAGCGACGCAGAAGCTCGACCTGCAGCAGATTCAGCGGCTCGAGGTACGGGAAGCGGTTGTACACCGACCGTTTGAGCGCCGCGTTGTCGGCGAGCAGATCGTTGGTGCCGGTGATCTTCGAATACATCGCGATGGTGCGTTCGTGCTCGTCGACGATCATCCCGAAGACGGTGTCGCGCAACTGCTCATCGGGGACGAGCTGGGCGTACCGATGTGCGAGCCCCATGTCCGACTTGGCGAGCACCTGCGCCATGTTGGACATGACTGTGCGGAAGAACGGCCACTTCTCGTAGTACCGCTGCAGGGTGGCCAGACGATCGGGGTCGTCGCCGACCCACTGCTCGAACGCGGCGCCGGTGCCGTACCAACCCGGCAGCATCACCCGGGATTGTGTCCACGACAGCACCCACGGGATTGCCCGCAGATCGGAGATCTTCTCGGTCTGCTTACGCGACGCAGGACGGCTGCCGATGTTGAGTGCGCCGATCTCCGACAGCGGCGTCGACGTCGTGAAGTACTCCACGAACCCCGGTGTCTCGTGCACCAATGCGCTGTAGGCCGAACGGGCCAGCGCCGCGATCTCATCGAGAGTGGTGTAGGCGTCCTCGGATACATCTCCGAGCCCCTCGACGTCGAGCAGCGACGACTCGATGGTCGCAGCGAGCAACGTCTCCAGATTGCGTTCCGCGCTGACGGGTTCGGCATACTTCGCGGCGATGATCTCACCTTGCTCGGTGATGCGCAGCGACCCTTGGACCGCCCCCGGCGGCTGGGCCAGGATGGCGTCGTAGCTCGGTCCCCCACCACGGCCGACGGTGCCACCACGACCGTGGAAGAGCCGCAACCGGATTCCGGCCTTGGCCGCGGCCTCGACCAGATCGAGTTCACCGCGATAGAGCGCCCAGTTCGCGGCCATGTAGCCGCCGTCCTTGTTGGAATCGGAATAGCCGAGCATGACCTCCTGCATGCCCGACTGCCCGTCGACGAGGTCGCGGTACAGCGGGATGTCCAAGGCGGCCAACAGGGTTTCGGCGCCCTGCTGCAGATCCTCGATGGTCTCGAACAGTGGGACGATCCGAACCGTCGAGGTGAGTTTCCCGGTGTCGCCGTCGATGTCGATCAGCCCGGCTTCTTTCAGCAGGATCATGGGCTCGAGCATGTCGCTGACCGAGGTACACATGCTGATGATGTAGTTGGGCACCGACTGCGGTCCGAACCGCGCCACCGCAGCGGCGGCCGCACGGACGATGTTGAGTTCCTTGGTTGCCAACTCGGACAACTCGGCATCGGGCCGGGTGAGCGGGCGCCGGGCGGCGAGTTCACTCGTCAGGATCTCGACCCGCTCGGCCTCGTCCAGCGATCGGTAGTCCGGGTGCACGCCGGCCCACGCCAGCAGTTCGGCGATGACGTCCTCGTGCATGTCGGAGTTCTGCCGCATGTCCAGCCCGGACAGGTGGAAACCGAAGGTGCGCACCGACTCCCGCAGCCGCAGTAGCCTGTCGTCGGCGATGATGTCGTCGTTGGCGGCGCGGAGTCCGGAATCGATGACGTCGAGGTCGGCGAGCAGTTCGTCGGCGGTCGAGTAGGCGTCGGCACCGTCGAGCAGGAACAGATCCGAGGTCTTCATCACCTCCTCACCGAACAGCCCGGTCGCGGTGGCCACCAACCGAGAACGAATGTGGCGCAACGCCAGACGGAACGGCTCGTCGGCGGCCGCGTCCTCGCGGGGCACCCCGGCTAGTTCGTAGACCGCGTCGGAGGTCGTCATCAGTCGGGTCGACATGCTCAGTTCCTGCGCGAGCGCCTCGAGCTCCGACAAATGATTGCCGATCGCGGTGCGCGCCGCGAGAGTCGTTGCCATCTCCACGATCTCGTCCGTGACAAACGGGTTGCCGTCGCGGTCACCGCCGATCCACGAACCCATCCGCAGCATCGGCTCGTCGGCCAGGCCCGCGTTCGGATACGCCGACCGCAATGCGGCCCGCACCGAGGTGTTGATCTTGGGCACGATCTCGAAGAACGACGCGTCGTAATAGCGCAGACCCGAACGGATCTCGTCCTGGATGGTCAGCCGCTCGAGGCGGATCAACGCGGTCTGCCACAGCGTCAGGATCTGCCTCCGGATTCCCTCGGTGACCGCGGCCTCCTCGGCGGGGGTCAGCTCGGTCCGCGACCGGTATCGCATCAGTTCGGTGATCCGGTTCTGCGCCTCGAACACCGACCGCCGACGGGTCTCCGTGGGATGGGCCGTGATCACCGGCACCACCGTCGCGTCGGCGAGCGCATCGCCCACCTCGTCATCACCGAGACCGGCCTCGGCCAGTTTGGCGTATGTGGCGTCCAGGCTGCTGTCCTGTGGCGGATCGCCGGCACGCACATGGATCATGCGTCGGCGTTCACGGTGGATGTCCTCGGCCAGGTTGGCCAACAGCGCGAAATTGCTGAACGCACGGATGATCGGCATGGCGACCGCGATGTCGAGATCGACGAAGAGGTCGGCCAGCTCGTCGCGATCGATCTCGGCCCGCCTGATCTTGAATGCCGCGACCCGCGCCGATTCGACGAGGTCGAAGACCTCCGACCCGGAATGTTCGCGCACCATGTCACCGAGGATGCCGCCGAGTAACCGGATGTCCTCACGAAGCGGTTCGGTGAGGGTGCGGCCCTCGTCGTCGACGACGATGTGGTCGACGATCGAGATGGAAGGACGCCAGTCCGGGGCACCGCGCGAAGGAGAGGTCATGGCCCCAGTATTGCGGCTGTGCGTGACGGTGGCATCTCGGGTGGGCATCTCGGGTGCACAGAAAGTCCGGTACACAGAAAGCACACGACCCGATGCGGCCGTGGCCGCATCGGGTCGAGGGAAAAACGTGTCAGGTCAGGCGGACAGCTTGATGTCGACGCCGATACCGATGATGAAGATGAACCATACCAACCCGACGAAGATCGTCAACCGGTCGAGGTTGCGCTCGACGACGCTCGAGCCGGACAGACTCGATTGCACACCGCCACCGAAGAGCGACGACAGGCCACCGCCCTTACCCCGGTGCAGCAGAACCAGGATCACCAGCAGCACACTGGTGATGATCAGGCCGATGTCCAGAACTGTTTCGAGCACGTCAGGCAGATCCTTGTCGGTTGGAATCGAGTCGCGTCCGGCCAGGGGCCCGACGACATGGTCGAGCCGGTCACTTCACGAGGAATGCAACCGGCTCGACCAGTGTACGCGTCCGAACGGGCGCTCAGGGCAGGGGGCCGCCCGCGGCGATCGCCGACAACGTGGAGAACTCGTCGGCCTTCAGCGAGGCGCCGCCGACCAGTGCCCCGTCGACGTCGGTCTGCCCGACGATGTCGCCGACGTTCTTGGCGTTCACCGATCCGCCGTAGAGCACCCGCACCGAGGCGGCGGTCGACGCATCGGCGATCTCGGCGAGCGTGGCACGCACCGCCGCGCAGACCTCCTGCGCGTCGGCCGCACTGGCCACCCGACCGGTACCGATCGCCCAGACGGGCTCGTAGGCGATGACGACCTTCGCGATGTCCTCGGCCGACAGTCCCGCCAACGAACCCTTCAACTGCGCGACGTTGTAGGCGACGTGCTCCCCGGACTCGCGGATGTCGAGTCCCTCACCGATGCAGACGATCGGCGTCAGACCGTGCTTCAGTGCCGCCTTGGTCTTGGCGAGCACCACCTCGTCGGTCTCGGCGTGCATCGTGCGTCGCTCCGAATGCCCGACGACGACGAAGGTGCACCCGAGCTTGGCGAGGAACGCGCCGCTGATCTCGCCGGTATAGGCACCGGAATCGTGCGCCGACAGATCCTGGGCACCGTAGGTCAACAGCAGCTTGTCGCCGTCGATGACCGTCTGCACCGAGCGGATGTCGGTGAACGGCGGGATCACCGTCACGTCGACCTTCTCGAAGTACTTCGCGGGCAAGGCAAATGCGATCTTCTGCACCAGGGCGATGGCCTCGAGATGATTGAGGTTCATCTTCCAGTTGCCCGCGATGAGGGGCTTGCGGGATCCGCTCATGACTCCAGCACCTTCAGTCCCGGCAATTCCTTGCCCTCCAGGTATTCCAACGACGCACCGCCGCCGGTCGAGATGTGCGAGAAGTCGTCGTCCGGCAGCCCGAGCGTGCGGACCGCGGCCGCGGAGTCGCCGCCGCCCACGACGGTGAACGCACCGGCCTTGGTGGCGCCGGCGATCGCCTCGGCGACGCCCTTGGTGCCCGCGGCGAACTTCTCGAACTCGAACACGCCCGACGGCCCGTTCCAGAAGATCGTCTTGGCACCCGAGAGCAGGGCGGCGAAGCGCTGCACCGACTCCGGTCCGATGTCCAGACCCATCCATCCGTCGGGGATGGCGTCGGCCGAGACCGTCTGCGACTGCGCGTCGGCGGCGAACTTGTCGGCCACCACCACGTCCGCAGGCAGCCGGATGACGTCGCCGAATCGCTCCAGCAGGTCCTTGCAGACCTCGATCTGGTCTTCCTGGAGCAGCGAGGTGCCCACGCCATGACCCTGGGCGGCCAGGAACGTGAATGCCATACCGCCACCGATGACCAGCGTGTCGACCTTCGGTGCCAGCGCCTCGATCACGCCGAGCTTGTCGGACACCTTCGAGCCGCCCAACACCACGGCGTAGGGCCGCTCCGGGTCCTCGGTGAGTGCCGAGAGCACCTTGACCTCGGCCGCCACCAGCTCACCCGCGTAGTGCGGGAGCAGCTTGGCGACGTCGTACACCGAGGCCTGCTTGCGGTGCACCACCCCGAACCCGTCGGAGACGAAGGCGCCGTCGGGACCGACGAGTTCGACGAAGGCCTTGGCCAGCGCCTCACGCTCGGACTCGTCCTTGGACGTCTCGCGCGGATCGAACCGCACGTTCTCCAGCAGCAGGACATCACCGTCGGTGAGTCCCTCGGCACGCGCGAGCGCGTCGGAGCCGACGACATCACCGGCGAGCTGGACGTTGCGGCCCAGCTCCTGGCCGAGACGCTCGGCGACCGGCGCCAGTGAGTACTTCGGATCCGGCTCGCCCTTGGGGCGGCCCAGATGCGCGGTGATGATCACCTTGGCACCGGCGTCGATGAGCGCGTTCAGCGTCGGCAGGGAGGCGAGGATTCGGCCCGGATCGGTGATCGTCGACCCGTCGAGCGGGACGTTGAAATCCGATCGAACCAACACACCGCGACCCGAAACGCCTTCGTCGAGAAGGTCTTTCAGAGTGGGTACACCCATTGCAGCATTGCTCCGTAACGGTTGGGTTCGTCAGCGACCGGTCGGTCAGAGAGACTTGCCGACCAGGCCGGACAGGTCGACGAGGCGGTTGGAGTAGCCCCACTCGTTGTCGTACCAGGAGACGGCCTTGACCTGGTTGCCGATGACCTTGGTCAGCCCGGCGTCGAACAGCGAGCTGTGCGGGTCGGTGACGATGTCGCTGGAGACGATCGGCGCGTCGTAGTACTTGAGGATGCCCTTGAGCGGACCCTCGGCGGCGGCCTTCATCGCGGCGTTGATCTCGTCGGCGGTCGCGGACTTCTCCAGGATCGCGGTGAGGTCGGTGACCGAACCGGTCGGGATCGGCACGCGCAGCGCGTAACCGTCGAGCTTGCCCTTGAGTTCGGGCAGGACCAGGCCGATGGCCTTGGCCGCGCCGGTCGAGGTGGGCACCACGTTGATGGCCGCGGCGCGGGCGCGACGAAGATCCTTGTGCGGGCCGTCCTGCAGGTTCTGGTCCTGGGTGTAGGCGTGCACGGTGGTCATCAGACCCGAGACGATGCCGAACTCGTCGTTGAGCACCTTCGCGAACGGGCCGAGGCAGTTGGTGGTGCACGAGGCGTTGGAGATGATGTTCTGGCTGCCGTCGTACTTGTCGTCGTTGACACCCATCACGATGGTGATGTCCTCACCGGAGGCCGGTGCGGAGATGATGACCTTCTTGGCGCCGGCGTCGAGGTGGCCCTTGGCCTTCTCCGCGGCGGTGAAGATACCGGTGGATTCGACGACGACGTCGACGCCGAGGTCGCCCCACGGCAGCGCCGCCGGGCCTTCCTTGACCTCGAGGGCCTTGATGCGCTGGTCGCCGACGACGATGAAATCGCCGTCGAGGGAAACCTCCTGCGGCAGGCGGCCCAGGATCGAATCGAACTTCAGCAGGTGTGCCAGGGTGGCGTTGTCGGTCAGATCGTTGACGGCGACGATCTCGATGTCGGTGGTGCCCAATGCTTTTTGTGCTTCGACGGCGCGGAAGAAGTTGCGGCCGATCCGGCCGAATCCGTTGACGCCTACCCGAACAGTCACTGGTGTGCTCCTTAGCAATTGTCTCGGCACGGGGTCATCTGCCCGCACCGCTCCTGGTGGCCGATCGGCTCATGGCCAACCGGCGTCGGGTCCAGCCTAGTAGGACGCCTGATCGTGGGCAGCGCGACGGGTGCACTGGCACACCCGTACCGCCGACCGAACGATCGGGTCGGCAACCGTCGATCAGGCGTCGTCGAGCAGATCCGAGGTGACCGCCGACTCGGTGTCGGGGATGCCCTCGGCATGCGCCTTCTTGTCCGCGGTCGACAGCAGTCGGCGGATCCGGCCGGCGACGGCGTCCTTGGTCATCGGTGGATCGGCGAGCTGGCCGAGTTCCTCCAGCGAGGCCTGCCGGTGGGTGATGCGCAGATGCCCGGCTGCGGCGAGGTGGTCGGGGACCTCGTCGCCGAGGATCTCCAGTGCGCGCTCCACCCGGGCGGCGGCCGCGACCGCGGCGCGCGCCGAGCGTCGCAGGTTCGCGTCGTCGAAATTGGCGAGGCGGTTGGCCGTCGCCCGTACCTCCCGGCGCATCCGGCGTTCCTCCCAGACCAGGCGCGTGTCGTGTGCGCCCATCCGTGTCAGCAGTGCGCCGATCGCCTCACCGTCGCGGATGACGACGCGGTCGGCGCCGCGCACCTCGCGGGCCTTCGCCGACACCCCCAGTCGCCGGGCCGCCCCGACGAGTGCCAGCGCCGACTCCGGACCGGGGCAGCTGACCTCCAGCGCCGAGGACCGGCCGGGCTCGGTCAGTGACCCGTGCGCCAGGAACGCACCGCGCCAGGCGGCCTCGGCGTCGGCGACACTGCCGCCGACGACCTGCGCGGGCAGCCCGCGGACGGGTCGGCCGCGCAGATCGAGCAGGCCGGTCTGCCGGGCGAGGCCCTCACCGTCGGCGGTGACCCGCACGATGTAGCGCGCCGACTTGCGCAGTCCGCCGCCGCGCAGGACATGGACCTCGGAGGTGTATCCGTACAGGTCGTGGATCTCCCGGCGCAGACGTCGCGCCACGTTGCCCATGTCGACCTCGGCCTCGACGATCACGCGTCCGGCCACGATGTGCAGGCCTCCCGCGAACCGCAGAAGCGCCGACACCTCGGCCTTGCGCGGACTCACCTGCGTCACGGCGAGCCGACTCAATTCGTCCTTCACCGCCGCGGTCATCGCCACCGGTCCCTGTCCTCCTGTCATCGCCGGGTCCTCCTGTCATCCGCGGACCCCATGTCTGCATTCCCAGGGCGCGCCCTGGCCTCCCCTGCCCGCGCAACCACGTTGAGCCAGCCTAACGGGTCGGTTCACGCGAACACAGTTGCTTGATCAGGCCGGCCACTTTCGCCGGGTCGTGGACGTGGCGCCCGGGAACGGCGAGGTCGCCGATCTCCAGGGTCGCGCCGAACATCCCGGCGGCCCGCTCGAGGTGATCGCGCTCTCGTCCGGCGGGTACCGATGACTCGTCGACCACCACATGATCGATCGCGAACGTGTCGGCGTGGGCGTGCAGCACATGCAGGTGCCGCTCCACCGAGAACCCCGGGGTCTCCCCCGGCTCCGGCGCCAGGTTCACGATCAGCACCTTGCGAGAAGTGCTGCGCTGCAACGCCTCCAGCAGGTCGGGCACCAGGACGTGCGGGATGACACTGGAGAACCACGAGCCCGGACCGAGGACCACGAGATCGGCCTCGTCGATGGCGGTGATCACCGGCTCACACACCGGGGGCTCCGAGGGCAGGAGCCGCACCCGACG
Organism: Gordonia polyisoprenivorans; assembly: GCF_017654315.1. Taxonomy (NCBI): domain Bacteria; kingdom Bacillati; phylum Actinomycetota; class Actinomycetes; order Mycobacteriales; family Gordoniaceae; genus Gordonia; species Gordonia polyisoprenivorans. The sequence continues at coordinate 3,434,180 of NZ_CP072203.1, read as the reverse complement.
CACCTTACCGGGGGTGGTCGCCACGGCCACCTGACCGCGGATGACCCGAGAGATACGCGGATCGGATTCCAGCCCGGAGACGTCGGCCTCGATCTCCAACGGGACCGACGACATCGGCAGCACCCGGCCGTCGACGTCGAACACACGCATCATCTCGTCGAGGGCGGCCACCGGGTCGCCGAGGACCTCGGTCAGCCCGGCCAGCAGCAGGTTGCCCACCGGATGTCCGGCGAGCGCACCGTAGCCACCGAACCGGTGTTGCAAGGTCTCCGCCCACAACTCATGGTGCCGCCGGTCGGCCTCCGGGTCGGGACGACCGGCCAGACCGTCGAGGGCTGCGGGCGCACACATCAACGCCGCCATCGCCATTCGCAGATCACCCGGTGGGATCACCCCGAGTTCCGAACGCAACCGGCCCGACGACCCGCCGTCGTCGGCGACGGTCACGACAGCCGTCACGTGCGGGCTCAGATAGCGCATCGCGGTGAGCGTCGCATACAAACCGTGGCCGCCGCCGAGCGCGGCGATTCGCATGGCACTCATTCGCGCCCCAGATCCCGGTGCATGACCCGCACGTCGTAACGCGCGGCGCCCGCCTCGTCGGCCGCGACGCGCAGGCGACGCGCCAACTCCTCGGAGATCGCGACGCTGCGGTGCTTGCCGCCGGTGCATCCGATGCTGACGGTCATGTAGCGCTTGCCTTCTCGCAGATAGCCCTTGCCGACGACACCGATCAGTTCGGTGTAGAGATCGACGAAGCGCCCGGCGTCGTCCTGGCCGAGGACATACTCCCGCACCGGCGCGTCGCGACCGTTGAGTTCCCGCAGATCGGCCACCCAATATGGATTCGGCAAGAAGCGGACATCGGCGACGAGATCGGAGTCGATCGGTAGCCCGTACTTGAATCCGAAGGACTGCACGGCGACGCTGAGCCGCGAACTCGCGTCGTGCGGATACGAATCCTCCACCACCTCACGCAGTTTGGCGACGGTCAGCGTCGAGGTCTCCACGACGAGGTCGGCGGAATCCTTGAGGGGCGCGAGGATCACCCGTTCCCGAGCGATCCCCTCGACCAGGGTTTCGCTGCCCTGTAGCGGATGGCGACGGCGGACCTGCTCGAAGCGGCGGACCAGCACCTGATCGCTGGCGTCGAGGAACAGCAGTCGCGTCTGGGTGCCGGTGGCCGCGAGTTGTGCGCGCAGCGTGCGCAATTGCTCGCCGAGGTTCTCGTCGGACGCGCGTAACACCATGGCCAGCCGCAGGATCGGCGGATCGCTGTCGGCGACGAGGTCGACCATCGTCGAGATCAGCGCGGGCGGCACGTTGTCGGCGACGTACCACCCGTCGTCCTCGAGCACGTTGGCGACCGTGGAGCGGCCGGCGCCGGACATGCCCGCGACGAACAGGACGACGAGTCCGTCGGTGCTCACACCGGAGGCGCCTCGTCCCGGTGCCCCGTGCGCGGGATCGCTGTCGGTCATGTCCGTGCCTCCGCTCGTGCTCATGTCCATCCCGCCGTCACATCGTGAGGGGTCTCGGCCGGTCCGGCCACCGAATCGCCGGTGACCTGTGGCGTGTCGGCGGCCAGCGCGTCGTGCACCACCCGGGCGGTCCCCGGGCCGATGCCCGGGACCGCGGCGATGTCGTCGACGGTGGCCTCCCGCAACTTGGCGACGGAGCCGAAGTGGGTGACCAGCGCGGTGCGCCGGGAGCGTCCGAGCCCGGGAACGCCGTCGAGTACCGACTCGGTCATGCGTTTGCTGCGTTTGCTGCGGTGGAAGGTGATCGCGAAACGGTGCGCCTCGTCGCGCACCCGCTGCAGCAGGAACAGCGCCTCGCTGGAGCGGGGCAGGATCACCGGTTCGTCATCACCGGGCACCCAGATCTCCTCGAGTCGCTTGGCCAGACCGATCACCGCCACGTCGGTGACGCCGAGCTCGTCGAGAACGGTCGCCGCGGCATGCACCTGCGGCGCACCACCGTCGACGACGAACAGATTCGGCGGATAGGCGAATCGTCGCGTCTTCTTGGAGTCGGGGTCGGCGGCCACCTGCGCCGCCACCTGGGCGGCGACGCCGTCGGCCTGATCGGCACGATGGCGCAGGAAACGTCGGCGGGTCACCTCGGCGATCGAGCCGACGTCGTCGGAGCGGCCGTCGCCGGCCGCCTCGCGGATCGAATAGTGCCGATAATCGGACTTGCGGGGCAAGCCGTCCTCGAAGACGACGAGCGAGGCCACCACGTCGGTGCCCTGCACGTGCGAGATGTCGACGCACTCTATCCGCAGCGGGGCCTGGTCGAGTCCGAGGCCCTCCTGCAACTCGGTCAGCGCCGCCGACCGCGTCGTCAGGTCACCGGCACGGCGTAACTTGTGCTGCGTCAACGCTTCTCCGGCGTTGCGGGCGACCGTCTCGAACAACGCCTTCTTGTCGCCGCGCTGCGGGACCCGCAGACTGACGCGGCTGCCGCGCAGATCGGACAGGAACTCGGTCAGTTCCTCGTGCTCGGCGGGAAGCGCGGGGACGAGGACCTCACGCGGCACCGACTCACCGCGTTCGCGGTCCTCGCCGACCTCGACGGTCGCGTCGAGATCGGCCTGGGCGCCGTAGAACTGTGTGAGGAACTGCCCGACCTGCTCGCCGATGTCGTCGTCGTCGGATTTCTCCACGACCCACCCGCGCTCACCGCGCACCCGTCCGTCACGGACGTGGAAGATCTGCACCGACACCTCGAGTTCGTCGCCGACCATCGCGATGACATCGGCGTCGGTGCCGTCGCCGAGGACCACCGCCTGCTTCTCCAACGCGCGCCGCATCGCCCCCACGTCGTCACGCAGACGCGCCGCCCGTTCGAAGTCGAGTGCTTCTGCGGCCGAGGCCATCTCACGCTCGAGACGCTTGATCATCTGGTCGGTACGGCCGGCCAGGAAGTCACAGAAATCGTTGACGATCTCGCGGTGTTCGATGGCGCTGACCCGGCCGATGCACGGCGCCGAACACTTGTCGATGTAGCCGAGTAGACACGGCCGGTCGATCTGCCCGTGCCGCTTGAACACCCCGGCCGAGCAGGTACGGGCCGGGAACACCCGGGTCAGCAGGTCGACGGTCTCCCGGATGGCCCACGCGTGCGAATACGGACCGAAATAGCGCACGCCACGACGCCGCGGCCCGCGATAGACGAACAGCCGCGGATACTCCTCGTTGAGGGTGACCGCCAGCATCGGGTAACTCTTGTCATCGCGATAACGGACGTTGAACCGGGGATCGAACTCCTTGATCCAGTTGTATTCCAGCTGCAGCGCCTCGACCTCGGTGCCGACGACCGTCCACTCCACCGACGCCGCGGTGGTCACCATCTGACGAGTACGCGGATGCAGCGAGGCGATGTCGGCGAAGTACGACGTCAGACGCGAGCGCAGGTTCTTGGCCTTGCCCACATAGATGACGCGGCCGTGGGAATCACGGAACTTGTAGACCCCCGGATCGGTGGGGATCGTCCCGGGCGGGGGACGGTAGGTACTCGGGTCGGCCACGTGTTCCAGGCTAGTCGGCGCGGCCGACGGATCGGGATGCGTACCGGCCGGCGAGCAGACTCGCCGACGGCCGTGGCGAACCGTCGTCGACGGTCCCCGGCCCCGCGAGCTCGGCATCGATGGCTCGCCCCGCCGCGGCGAGCACCGAGACGGTGTCGGTGAGCTCACACGTCCATCCGGTGTCGGCGAAGCGCCCGGCGATGCCCGGATCCTCGTGCCAGAGCGCGGCCACCTGCGCGAAGGGGCCATCGGTACTCGCGCGACGGGTGGAGCGGACCGTGACGCCGACCCGTGATCCGGGTGCCGACGCCGCCCCGATGGTGTCGATCACCCGCCGCGCGATCTCCGGTTCCAGATAGACCAGGAGTCCTTCGGCGAGCCAGCATGTCGGCTCGTCGGTGCGCAGACCGGCCTCGATCAGGGTGGGCAACCAGTCGGTGATCAGATCCGCCTGTACGACCCGGCGTCCGGTGGTGGCGAGCAACCCGTGCTCGGCGACGAGAGCTTCCTTGACCTCGACCACCGGCGGGCGGTCCAGCTCGTAGACCACCGCCGCGGGCCCCAGGTCCAGTCGGAAGGCCCGCGCGTCGAGTCCGGACCCCAGGATGACGAACTGCTCGATCCCGTCGCGCGCGGCCGATCCGAACAGGTCGTCGAGGAACAGGGTGCGGGCGACGATCCAGTGGTACATGCCGCGACGTTCGCGGCCCGCGGCGTCGGTGACCGGCGGCATCGGCCGCAGGGTGCCGTCGGGATCGATGACGGCGGATTCGAACAATGCAACGGCCAACGGGTCGGTGAACAGCGCATCACGACGCAGCGACTCGTAGGCGCGGACATAGGCCACCCCGAGTGCGGTCTGCCCCATGGCGTCGAGATCGATCATCGCGCGTCCCCCACTCAGCCGCGACGGTAGAGCTGCTCGATCTCCCGGTAGCGTTCCATCGCCTCGATCGCGCGGGCACCGTCACCGGCCTGGATCGCCAGCACCGGGACGTGCTCGTCGGCGGGAAGCTCGAGCTGACCGCCGAAACCCTTGTCCGGGTAGTTCAGTCCACGTACCTGATCCCAGTCGAAGAGCCGCTCGGTGGCCAGATTGCGCACCGACACCCCCCGCGCGCCGACCCGCAGGCGGGGCCGGGCGAGCAACATGATGGCGCACGCCTCGACGAGGCCGATACAGATGAGCGCGGCCTGATCGGACCACCCGATGTTGTCCGGACCGGTGTTGGAGATGGTCAGCAGCAGACCGAAGGTGACGTGGATGACCACCACCACCGTCGCGGCGACGATGCCGATCAGCCGAAGGCGCCGCGACCGGTACTCCATGTCCCACTCGGACGTCGACGCATCGGACACCGCGGACTCCGGTCGCGCCTCGCTCACGACGCCGCGGCCGTCGTCACCGACCCGGGATAGGCCTCGCCGCGACTCAGCGCGCGCAGGGTCAGGGCCGAGGCCAGCGCCGCCGTCGTGGCCTGAGCGCCCTTGTCCTCCTTGGACTCCGGCAATCCGGCCCGATCCAGGGCCTGCTCCTCGGTGAACGTGGTGAGCACCCCGTTTCCCACCGGGGTCGACTCGTCCAGCGACACCCGGGTCAGGCCCGCGGTGACCGCGTCACAGACGTAGTCGAAGTGCGGGGTCTCCCCCTTGATGACCACGCCGAGCGCGACCACCGCATCGTGGGTACGCGCCAACGCCTGCACGATCACCGGCAGTTCGATGGCGCCGGCCACCTGAACGATGGTCGGATCGTCGACCCCGTGCTCGGCCGCGGCCCGCACCGCACCGTCGAGCAGTGCCCGACAGATCGTCGCGTGCCACTGCGACGAGACGATCGCCAGGCGCAGTTTGCCCGCATCCCCCAACTCGAGGGTGGGTTCACCGTGTCCGCTCATAGAGGTCCTCCGCTCTCACAGATCCGCAGCTCGTGCCGGTGAGCTGCTCATGCCGGTCCGCTGTCTCCGGCCGCCGAATCCAGTGTGCCGTGCGGATCCCAGTTGTCCGGACCGTCCCAGTTCTCCAGACCGTCGAGGTCGTGACCCATCCGGTCACGCTTGGTCCGTAGATACCGCAGATTCTCCTTGTTCGCCCGCACCGGCATCGGCACGCGCTCCACGATATGCAACCCGTACCCGTCGAGTCCCACCCGCTTGGCCGGATTGTTGGTGAGCAGGCGCATCGAGGTGACCCCGAGGTCGACGAGGATCTGGGCGCCCAGACCGTAGTCGCGGGAATCGGCGGGCAGACCGAGCTGCAGATTCGCATCGACGGTGTCCGACCCCGCGTCCTGCAACTGGTAGGCCTGCAACTTGTGCAGCAGACCGATGCCGCGCCCCTCGTGGCCGCGCATGTAGAGCACCACACCGCGTCCCTCGGCGGCGACCATCTCCATCGCGGCATCGAGCTGCGGACCGCAATCGCAGCGCAACGAACCGAAGACGTCGCCGGTGAGGCATTCGGAATGCACCCGCACCAGCACATCACTGCCGCTGCCGTCGGCTCCGGCGAGATCACCCATCACCAGTGCCACGTGCTCGACGTCGTCGTGGATGCTGGTGTATCCGACGGCGCGGAAATCCCCGTGCCGGGTGGGGATGCGGGCATCGGCGACGCGGACCACATGCTTCTCGTGACGGCGTCGCCACGCGATCAGGTCGGCGATCGAGATCAACGCGAGATCGTGCTCGTCGGCGAAGATGCGCAGCTCGTCGGTCTGGGCCATCGACCCGACGTCCTTCTGCGACACCACCTCACAGATCACGCCCGCCGGCGCGAGACCGGCCAGCCGGGCGAGATCCACGGCCGCCTCGGTGTGCCCGGGCCGGCGCAGCACGCCACCCTCCTTGGCGCGCAACGGAACCACATGGCCCGGACGGGTGAAATCCCCGGCGGTGCTCGCCGGGTCGGCGAGCAACCGCATCGTCGTCGCCCGATCCGAGGCGCTGATCCCGGTGCCGATGCCCTCCCGCGCGTCGACGGTGACCGTGTAGGCGGTGCCGTGCTTGTCCTGGTTCATCGAATACATCGGCGGGAGTCCCAGCCGATCACAGTCGTCACCGGCCAGCGGCACACACAGGTATCCCGAGGTGTAGCGCACCATGAACGCCACGAGCTCGGGGGTGGCCTTTTCCGCGGCGAAGATCAGATCGCCCTCGTTCTCGCGATCCTCGTCGTCGACCACCACGACGGCCCGGCCGGCCGCGATGTCGGCGATCGCCCGCTCGACGGTATCCAGATGCACTGCCGCACTTGCCGATTCATTCACGGTCTCGTCGCTGACGGTCTCGCTCATCACTTCACCTCTGCTGTGCCGGACGTCGCGCCGGACGTTTTCGGGGTTCGGGTCGTCTCGGCGCGGGTCGCCTGGAGTCGTTCGACGTATTTGGCGAGGACGTCGATCTCGAGATTGACCACCGCGCCGACCGACGCCGACCCCAGGTTGGTCTCCTGCAAAGTGGTGGGGATCAACGAGATCTCGAACCAGTCGCCGTCGCTCCCGGCGCCGATGTCACCCGGCCCGCTCGCTTCGCTCCCGGCGCCGATATCACCCGGCCCGCTCGCTTCGCTCCCGGCGCCGATCGCCGAGACGGTCAGCGAGACACCGTCAACGGTGATCGAGCCCTTCTCCACGAGATAGCGACTCAGACGCGGATCGACGCCGATGCGTACGACCGTCCAATTCTGGGAGGGGGTGATCGCCACGACGGTGCCGGTGCCGTCCACGTGCCCCTGCACGATGTGACCGCCGAACCGGCCGTCGGCGCGCATGGCGCGTTCGAGGTTGACCGAGCTGCCCGGTCCGAGTCGATCAAGCGAACTGCGGCGGAGGGTTTCGGCCATCACATCCACCGTGAACTGCTGGTCGTCGAACTCGACGACCGTCAGACACACGCCGTTGACCGCGATCGAATCGCCGAAGCCGGCGTCGGAGGTGACCCGTGGGCCACGAATGGTGAGTCGGGCCGCGTCGGCGAGATCATCTCGCCCGACGATGGTGCCCAGCTCCTCGACGATGCCTGTGAACACCTTCTACCTCCTGTCGAGCTCGCTCGGAGCAGACAGGACGGTGTAGGGCCGTCTTGTTCTCTCGCATCCGGACTATGACCGTCGGCTCCGGATTCACACCGGAATCTGCTGTCCCCGTCCGGGTGGACGGGCGCTCGCGGGCTCGGTGTCGCCTGTGCCACACCATCACCGCCGGTGGGGAGTTTCACCCCGCCCCGAGAACGTACGTATCGACGCTAGCACGAGGTCGCGGACCCAACCAGTACGGCGGTCCACTTACGCGGGGAGGCGAGTCCCATTGCCGCCCGGCGGCGAGCGCCGCTGCGCTAGGATTCACCACACCCGAGTCCGATTCTCGGACCCGGTAGAAGGCGAAAGGCGACGCCAGCATGGCCGACAAGTCGACGCGGACGTCCGCCGGACCCGCAGCCAGAACACCCGGCGACATGGTCCTCGGACTCCTGAAACGCTTTTGGCTCCCGCTGATCCTGGTGATCGTCGCGATCATCTTCATCGCCCAGAACACCCAGCACGTGCAGGTGCGCTTCCTGATGTTCTCCATCAGCTCGTGGCAGTGGCTGATCCTCACCATCGTCGCGCTCGGCGGCCTGCTCGCGGGCTGGATTCTGGGCCGCAACGGCGCCCGCAAGCTCTCACGGCAGTAACCGGTCGGACACACTCCGGATCAGGACGTCGTCACCGAGTTGTTCGACGCCGGCCAGATGTAGTTCGGTCGCGTCGGCGAGCGTGATCGTCGCGGTCCGTTCGACCGCCGACGGCCCGGCGCCCAGGATCTTCGGCGCCACATAGCTGTCGACCTCGTCGACCAAGTCCGCGTCGAGGAACGCTCCGATGATCCCCGGACCGCCCTCCACCAGCACCCATGTCGCCTCGTGCAGCGCCGCGAGCACCTCGACCGGATCATGGGTGCGGACATGCCGGAAACCGCCCACCGTGCTGTCACGAATCCGGGCATCGTCGGGAATCTCGCGCTCTCCCATGGCAACCCGGATGGGTTGGTGTGCGTGCAGCGTGCCGTCGGGCAGCCGCGCGGTCAGCGCGGGGTCGTCGGCGACGACGGTCCCGGTGCCGACGATGATCGCGTCGAGTTCGGCGCGCTGCCGATGCGCCCGGGCACGCGCCTGCGGCCCGGTGATCCACTGGCTCGTGCCGTCCGGTGCGGCGGTGCGGCCGTCGAGGGTGGACGCGACCTTCGCGGTGACCAGCGGACGTCCGAACCGTTGGCGAAACAGCCAGCCGCGCAACGGCCCCGACCGCGCGTCGAGGGCACCGACGCCGGCGATCACCTCGATCCCCGCCGCGCGCAGCCGCTCCGCGCCACCCGCCGCGGTCGGATTGGGATCCCCGACAGCGTAGACCACCCGGGCCACACCCGCCTCGATCAGCGCCTGTGCGCACGGACCGGTGCGTCCGGTGTGATTGCACGGCTCGAGGGTGACCACCGCGGTCGCGCCTCGCGCCGCATCCCCGGCGCGGCGCAGCGCCTCGATCTCGGCGTGCGCACCGCCCGGCGGCTGGGTGTGACCGCGCGCGATCTCGGTACCGTCCGGCATCAGCAACACGGCGCCGACCGCCGGATTCGGCGAGACCCCACCGAGTGCCGCCCGCGACTCGGCGACGGCCTCACGCATCGCGGCGATCAGGACCGCCTCGTCGGGGATCATGGACGTCAGTGTGCGTGAGCCCGTGCGGCCGTTGCCTTCTCACGCAACGCCGCGACGGCGGCACCGGCGTCGGCGGGACCGTAGACCGCGGACCCGGCGACGAAGCAATCGACGCCGGCCTCGGCGGCCTCCGCGATCGTCCCGTCGTGGATGCCCCCGTCGATCTCCACGAGCAGCCGCAACTCACCGGCGTCGACGATCGTGCGGATCTCGCGCACCTTGTCGAGTACCTCGGGCATGAACTTCTGGCCGCCGAAACCCGGTTCGACGCTCATCACGAGCAGGGTGTCGAAGTCACGCAGGATCTCCAGGTACGGCTCGAGCGGGGTGCCCGGCTTGAGGGCGAGGCCGGCTTTTCCGCCCGCGGCCCGGATGTCCTTGGCGACGGCGATCGGGTCGTCGGTCGCCTCGGCGTGGAAGGTGACGTTGTAGGCACCGGCCTCGGCGTACGGCGGGGCCCAGCGACCGGGATCGTCGATCATCAGGTGACAGTCGAGCGGGATGTCGGTGGCCTTGAGCAGGCTCTCCACGACCGGCAGCCCGAGGGTGAGATTGGGGACGAAGTGGGCGTCCATCACGTCCACGTGCAACCAGTCGGCGCGCGAGGGTCCCGGTCCGGAGACCGCGTCGGCCTCGGCGGCGAGGTTGGCGAAGTCGGCCGAGAGGATCGACGGGGCGATCATCGGGGCAATCGGGGAACTCATGGCAGACAACTTACGCGGCCGACCGGCACCGACGAAGTCGGGTTTGGCGCCGGTCGATCACCGCCGGTGCGACACTCGACACCATGGACGGTGAGGTCTCGAGCAACGGCATCGGCGGGTTCCCGGGCGTAGACATCGGTGGAGCCGCCGAGGCCCTGTGGCGGCGCGAACCGATCTTCCACCGCTGGGAGCGCGGCTTCTCCCGCGCCGAATTCGACCGGATGACCGATGTGGACTTCTCGGAGGTCGGTGCCTCGGGCAGCCGCTACGACCGCGAGTACGTGTGGTCGGTACTCCTCCGACGTCATGCCACCGCCTCCTCCACCACAGCCTCCACCGACCGCGAAGAGACTTAGCGCGTCGAGGATTTCGCGGTGCGCAGCATCGCCCCCGACACCCATCTGGTCACCTACACGCTGCACCAGGACGATCGGGTGTCGCGCCGGGCGACCATCTGGCGCCACGAGGGTGGGCACGACGACAGTGAGCGCGACGACGGTGAGCACGACGACGGTGGGCACTGGGTGGCGCTGTATCACCAGGGCACCCTGGTGCCGGACCGGTGACTCCCCCGATCGGTCACGACCCCGGATCGGTCACACCACGGTGAGGATGCGTGGTCCGTCGTCGGTGATCGCCACGGTGTGTTCGGTGTGGGCTCCGACGCGTCCGTCGGCCAGACGCAGGGTCCATCCGTCGGGGTCGACGACGAGTTCGTCGGTACCCAGACCCCACCACGGTTCGAGGGCGAGCACCATCCCCGCCTTGAGTCGCATGCCGCGGCCGGCGCGCCCGGTGTTGGCGATGTGCGGATCCTCGTGCATGGTTCGTCCCAGGCCGTGTCCGCCGAAGTCGGTGTTCACGCGGTAGCCGTCGGCGTGCGCGACCGCGCCGATGGCAGCGGAGATGTCACCGAGACGGCCCTTCGGCACCGCTTTCTCGATTCCCGCGGCCAGCGCACGGCGCGTCGAATCGATGAGCGCGCTCACCTCGTCGTCGGCGGTGCCGACCTGGGTGGTCACCGCCGCATCGGCGACCCATCCGTCGATCGACACCGCGAGGTCCATGGTCAACACGTCCCCGTCGGTGAGGACGCGGTCGTGTGGAAGACCATGGAGCACAGCGTCATTCACCGACAGGCAGATCACGTTGCGGAAGGGGCCACGACCGAACGAGGGCGCGTAGTCCCAGTAGCACGACCGGGCACCCCGCGCGTCGAGCATCGTACGGGCGTGCGCCTCGAGGTCGAGCAGGTTCACGCCGGGCCGGGCCCGCCCGCCGAGCTCGTGCAGAACTTCGGCGACGAAGCGGCTGGTGACCGCGATCTTGTCGATCTCGGCCGGGGACTTCAGTTCGATCATTGCACTCCACTTCGGGTCACATCAGGGGGAACCGCACCGGTATTTTTATACCAATCGAGGCTATCATGGTTCGGTACAGTAATACCGGCTAGGATGGCTGCCATGGTGCGCGTTCCATTGACCCCCGAACAAGTCGCGGCCGGCCGCCGGCTCGGCGCTCTGCTCCGCGGCGCCCGCGCCGGACGCGACCCGGAAACGATTGCGCGAGATGCGGGTATCTCCCCGGAAACACTGCGCAAGATCGAGGTGGGCCGGATCGCCACTCCCAGCTTCGGCACCGTGGTGGCCATCTGCGACGCACTCGGGCTGCCGGTCACCGACGCCGTCGAGGTGTGGCGGTCGGCGACGGCCGAGGACGTCGCCGTCTGATCTGTCCCGCCTGCTCCTCGGTCCGCGCGTCTCAGTCGCGTGTCAGCGCGGCGAGGAACATCGCGTCGGTGCCATGGATGTGTGGCCACAGCTGCACGTGCGGACCCTCGCCGAGCTCGATGGCGCCGACGAGCGGCCGCGCATCGAGTTGGCGTGCGGCCGTGACCGATTCGAGCACCCCCGACACCAGGTCGGTGGTCTCCGCCGGATGCGGGGAACACGTGGAGTACAGCACCACCCCGCCGGGACGAACCAGCCGCAGCGCCTCGATCAGCAATTCTCGTTGCAGCGCAACGAGTTCGGGAACGTCGGTCGGCTGCCTGCGCCACCGCGCCTCGGGTCGGCGGCGCAACGATCCCAGGCCGGTACACGGGGCGTCGAGCAGAATCCGGTCGAAGCCGGGCGCGAGTCCGGTGTGGGCGGTGACATCGCGCGCATCGGCCACGTGGACGTCGACCGGGAGATCGCGCACCACACCACGGATGAGGTCGGCGCGATGCTCGCTGACCTCGATGGCGTCGAGGTGCGCGTTGTCGATGTCGGCGAGCGCGCCGATCAGGGCGGCCTTGCCGCCGGGCCCGGCACACATGTCGAGCCACCGACCGCCGTCGGTGCCGATGTCGGCCACGGTCACCGCCCGCGCCACCAACTGGCTGCCCTCGTCCTGTACGCCGGCGTAGCCCTGCCGGATCGCCTCCACGTCACCGGGATCGCCGCCGGGCAGGTAGACGCAATACGGCGAGTATCTGCCGATCTCTCCCCCGCTGGTCAGCGCGAGTTCCTCGGCCGTGATGAAACCCGGCCGCGCGACGAGGTGCACCGGCGGCCGCTCGTCGTCGGCGGCGAGCGCGGCCTGCAATTGTCCGAACGACCCGCCGAGGGCGTCGTAGAATACCTCCGCGATCCACCGGGGATGCGCATACCGGAAGGCCAGGTGACCGATCAGGTCGTCGGCCATGGACGGGGCGAGCTGGTCGACCCACAGCTCCTCGTCGCGCTGGGAGACCTTGCGCAGCACCGCGTTCACGAATCCGGCGGGGCCGATGCCGGCTTCGGAACGGACCAGGTCCACCGAGGTGTCGACGGCCGCGTGGGCACCGACCCGGGTGCGCAGCAGCTGGTAGGTGCCCAGCCGGAGCACGTCGAGCAGCTTGCCGTCGATCTCGTCGACCGGGCGGTTCGCGGCGGCGGCGATGACCGCGTCGAGGATGCCCTGCGCGCGTGCGGAACCGTAGGTCAGTTCGGTGGCCAGTGCGGCGTCACGACCGCTGATGTGGCGCTCCCGCAACATCTTCGGCAGCACCAGGTTGGCGTAGGCGTCGCGCTCACGGACCGCACGCAACACGTCGCGGGCGGTCTCGCGGACCGGATCGACCGCCTTGTCCCGCACCTTCGGGTCGTTGCGGGAGCCGCGTCCCGGACCGGAACGATGGTTGCCCCGGTCGGTCCCGCCGCGGCTGGATCCGTTGCGGTCTCCGCGTGGTCTGCTCATCCGAGCACGCTCCCCTCGTCGAGGCGGGCGCCCCGCGCCCAGTCGGTTGCGGGCATCGGTTTCTTGCCGGGTGCCTGCACCGGGCCCAGACGGACCGGGGTGGTGCCCGTCCCGACGAACACGACTTTCTTCGTCACGTATACCTCACCCGGCGCCAAGTTCCCGGGTGCAGCCGAATCCGCGATCGTGACCGGCCCGAGTTTGAGCCGAAGGTCACCGTGGGTGGTCCAGGCGCCCGGCGCCGGGGTGTGCGCGCGGATACGGCGATCGACGATGTGCGCGGGCAGTTCCCACCGCACCCGGGCGTCGTCGACCTCGACCTTCGGGGCATGGCTGACGCCGTCGGCCGGCTGCGGAACCGGGGTCAGCGCACCCGCCTCGATGCCCGACAACGTGTCGACGAGCAGACCCGCGCCGGCGTCGGCGAGACGGTCGAGGAGTTCACCGCTGGTGTCGGTGTCGCGGATGGCCTCGGTCAGCACCCCGTAGACCGGGCCGGTGTCGAGGCCCTTCTCGAGCCGGAACGTGCTGGCTCCGGTGGTGGCATCACCGGCGGCGATCGCCGCCTGGACCGGCGCCGCTCCCCGCCATGCGGGCAGCACCGAGAAATGCAGGTTGATCCAGCCGTGGGTGGGCAGCTCGAGCAGGGGCGGCGGCACGAGCCCGCCGTAGGCCACGACCGCCCCGGCGTCGGGCGCCCAGCCCTGCAGCGTCTCGGCGACCTCGGGTTCACCGAGACGTCGTGGGGTGATGACCGGGATGCCGTGGGTGTCGGCGAGTTCGGCGACTGGCGCCCGGTGCACCTTGCGGCCGCGTCCCGAGACCGCATCCGGACGGGAGATGACTCCGACGACGTCGTGCTCGGAACCCTCGATGAGCCGTCGCAGCGACGGCACCGCGACCTCCGGTGTTCCTGCGAACACGATTCTCACGCCGGTTTCCTCCACTCGCTCGACCATCTCGACCCACGCACGACGTGCGCGGCGTTCATCCGATCGTAGGCGGATCGATCTGGACCCGGATCGGTCCGGTCTCGCGTTGCGCGTTGCGCCGGATGTGCGCGGCGCGCAGGGCCTCGGCCAGCCGGCGACCTTCGCGGCGGTCGGTGCGGATCAGCACCCGTTCGATCTCGTCGGGAGCGCCGTGCCCGCCCGGCCGGTCCCAGTCGGCGCTGCCCGCGGGCGGACGGACACCGTCGGGCAGCGGGACCGGGCCCAAGGTGTCGGCGCCGTCGGGCAACTCGATCTGGTCGACGAAACCGGTGACCAGCTCGGCCGGACCGTCGATCGAGGCCATCGTGACCGCGGGCGGGAAGCCGAGCTCGACGCGACGCCCGAGTTCGGTCTCGGCGAAACCGACCGGGTCCCAACGGATCAGGGCTTGTACCGGATGCAGCGTCGAGTCGGCGACGATGACCATCGTCCCGCCCTGTCGCCGGGCCCGGACCAGCGCGCCGACGGCCATCCACCGGCGCACGGCATCTTCTTCGGCGCGCAGATCGGCGCGGTCGAGCTGAGCCCAGGTGTCGAGGATGACCGCTGCCCCGTAACCGCCCGGCGCCACCGGCTCGGCCCCCGGTGTGGCCACCACCACGCGCGGGCCCGGCTCCACCTCGTCGACGACGCCGGTCCCTCCGCTGGTGACGACCGGCACGCCGGCGAAGGCCCGGCCGAGTTCTTCCGCGGTCCGTCGGGCGCCGACGGTGAGGGCGCGCACACGGGTGCCGCCGCACTCCGGGCATCGGAAGTTGGTCTCGGGACGCCCACACCACCGGCAGGACAACGATCCGTGGGCGTCCATCTGCAACGGTCCGTGGCATGCCCGGCAGCGGGCGTGTTCGCGGCAGCGGGCACAGGCCAGCGACGGGATGTAGCCGCGCCGCGGGACACTGAACAGCACCGGTGCGTCGGCGGCCAGCGCGCGCCGCGCGGCATCGAAGGCGACCGCCGGGATACGTGCGGTGTGCGCCAACGGATCCCGCGCGACGCGGACGTCCTCGTCGTTGATGGCCTCGATCGCCGCGCCGCGTTCGCGGATGACGGCGCGGTCGGCGACGAGATCGTGCGCCCAGCCCGACGCGACGAGCGCCTGTGCCTCGGCGGTGCGCGCGTAGCCGCCGATCACCAGCCCGGCCTGCTCGTGATGGGCGCGCAGCACCGCGACCTCCCGGGGATGCGGATATGGTGCGCGCGGTTCGTTGAGGCTGTCGTCACCGTCGTCCCAGACCACGATCAGCCCGAGATCGTGCACCGGCGCGAAGATCGCGCTGCGCGTACCGAGGACGACGTCGGCTCCTCCGCGCCGTACCGCCAGCCACCGCCGGTAGCGGGCGGTCGGCCCCAGACCGGCGGCGAGGGTGACGCAGCGATCGCCCAACAGCGGCTCGCAGGCCGCCGAGAGGCGATCGAGGTCGCGTTGGTCGGGAACGACGATGACCACGCCACGACCGGCGGCGGCGGTCAGCGCGGCGAGATCGGCGAGCCGATGCGGCCAGCTCTCTCCCGGGGTGGCCTGCCATACCGCGCGCGGATTCGACGACGCCAACGACTCCAGGAACGCCGCGCCGGTGCGATAGGCCTGCCAGGCGCTGCGGTCGGGCGCGACCACCTCCGTACTCGGCGTCGGGGTCGGTTGCGCCTCGGTGCGGGCGTGGCGTGGGGGCACGGCCAGACGCAGGACATCGGACATCGTGCCCGCGTACCGGTCGGCGACGGCGCGACACACGTGGGCGATCTCGGCGGAGAGCACCGGCTCCGCGGACACGATCCGTTCGATCCAGCCCAGGCGGCCCTCATGATCGGATCCGTCGATCCGCTCCAACAGGAACCCGTCGACGAGCCGCCCGGCGAAGCGGACCCGCACCCGCACACCCGGTACCGCGTCGCCGTCCTGCTCGGTGTCGATCAGATAGTCGAAGGGCCGGTCGAGGTGGGCGAGCCCCAGCATCGGCAGGACACGGGCGATGGGTGCGGTGTGTGCACGCTCACGGGCCCCGGCGCGCTCACCACCGGCCGCCAATGCGGGGACTACAGTCCGGCGGCCGCGCGGAGCTTCTCGGCGCGGTCGGTGCGCTCCCACGGGAGGTCGACGTCGGTGCGTCCGAAGTGGCCGTAGGCGGCGGTCGGACCGTAGATCGGTCGCAGCAGATCCAGGTCGCGGATGATCGCCAGCGGACGCAGGTCGAACGTCTCGGAGATCGCTCGCCGGATGACCACCGGGTCGGTCTTCTCGGTGCCGAAGGTCTCGACGAACAAGCCCACCGGTGCGGCGCGGCCGATGGCGTAGGCGACCTGCACCTCGACGCGGTCGGCCAGGCCCGCGGCGATCGCGTTCTTGGCGACCCAACGCATCGCGTAGGCGGCGCTGCGGTCGACCTTCGACGGATCCTTGCCGGAGAAGGCGCCACCACCGTGACGGGCCATACCGCCGTAGGTGTCGACGATGATCTTGCGGCCGGTCAGCCCGGCGTCGCCCATCGGCCCACCGAGGACGAACTTGCCGGTCGGGTTCACCAGCAGCCGGTAACCGTCGGTGGTCAGACCCGGCAGATCGAGTTCGGCCAGAACCGGGTCGACGACCTGGCTCTGGATGTCGGGGGTGAGCATGTTGTCCAGGTCGATGTCGGCGGCGTGCTGGGTGGAGAGCACGACCGTGTCGAGACGGACCGGCGTGTCACCGTCGTATTCGATGGTGACCTGGGTCTTGCCGTCCGGACGCAGATACGGCAGCGCACCGGACTTGCGGACCTCGGTCAGGCGGCGCGACAGGCGATGAGCCAGCGCGATGGGCACCGGCATGTACTCGGGGGTCTCGTTGGTGGCGTAACCGAACATCAAGCCCTGGTCGCCCGCGCCCTGGGCGTCGATCTCGTCCTCGGAGATGCCGCTGCGGTTCTCGTGGGAGTTGAACACGCCGCCGGCGATGTCCGGCGACTGCGCGCCGATGGCCACGTTCACACCGCACGACGCGCCGTCGAAGCCCTTGGTCGACGAGTCGTAGCCGATGTCGAGGATCTTGCCGCGGACGATGCCCGGGATGTCGACGTAGGCGCTGGTCGTCACCTCACCGGCGACGTGTACCTGCCCGGTGGTGACCAGGGTCTCCACCGCGACGCGGGCCTTGGGGTCCTGATCGAGGATGGCGTCGAGGATCGAGTCGCTGATCGCGTCACAGATCTTGTCCGGGTGTCCCTCGGTGACGGACTCGCTGGTGAAAAGGCGGGACGCAGAGCTGGACATCGGATCCTCTCGAGGTCGTGACGGCGACGTACGGACGTCGCCGGTGATCGTAGACAAAACTACACAGGGGTCATGACGTGTGCGTGGCGGGCGTTGCGGTGCCCGATCCATCAGGCACCAGTGAGCGGACCGCGTCAAGGATCCGGCTCGCCATGAGTGTTTTGGTCCCCATCGGCAGTGCGGTCTCCTCGCCGTGCGCCGACAGCAGCCACCCGGTGTTGTCCTCGGTGCCGAAAGCCTTGCCGTTGCCCACGGCGTTGACCACCAGCAGATCGCACCCCTTGCGCTTGAGTTTCGCGCGACCGTGGTCGAGGACCCCACCCGTCTCGTCGCCGGTCTCGGCGGCGAAACCCACGATCACCGTTTCGACCGGGATGGATCCGGCGTCACGGGCCTCGACGAGTCCGCGCAGGATGTCGGGGTTGGTGGTCAACTCGACCGGAGCGGGCCCCGCGTCACCCTTCTTGATCTTGGACTCCGCGGTGGACACGGGCCGGAAGTCGGCGACCGCGGCTGCCATGATGACGACGTCGGCGTCGGCGGCGCGGCGGGTCATCTCCGCGGCCAGTTCGCGCGCGCTGTCGATCGGGACGACCTCGACGGCGGCGGGCTCGCCGGCCCCGGCGGTCGACCCGGCGACCACGGTCACCTCGGCGCCGCGCTGTGCGGCCGCGCGGGCGAGTGCGAAACCTTGTTTGCCGGAGCTGTGGTTACCCAGGAAGCGGACCGGATCGAGAGGCTCGCGGGTGCCGCCGGCGCTGATCAGTACGCGTACCCCGACGAGATCGTGCGGCAGGGCGTCTGCGCGGTCGAGCAACAGCTCACCGATGAGGGCGATCTCCTGCGGCTCGGGCAGACGTCCGGGTCCGCTGTCGGTTCCGGTGAGCCGGCCCGACGCCGGCGACATGACGATGTTCCCGCGCTCCCGCAGCGTCGCGACGTTGGCCTGGGTGGCCCGGTGGCGCCACATCTCGGTGTGCATCGCCGGCACGAACAACACCGGGCACGTCGTCACCAGCAGTGAGGCGGTGAGCAGATCGTCGGCACGGCCGGTCGCGGCACGCGAGAGCAGATCAGCGGTCGCCGGGGCGATGATCACCAGGTCGGCACCCTGGCCGAGCCGTACGTGCACGACCTCGTCGACGCCGTCGAAGACCTCGGTGCTCACCGGGTTACCGGAAAGCGCCTCGAAGGTCGCGGCGCCGACGAATTCCAACGCGTTGCGCGTGGGCACGACCCGGACGTCGTGGCCGTCCTCGGTGAAATGCCGGATGAGCGAACACACCTTGTAGGCGGCGATCCCACCGCCCACCCCGATCAGGATGCGCTTGCGGCCGCGTGCTGCCGGTCCGGTCGTCGCTGCGGTCATCTGCGGACCTGCGGGGCTTCTTACTCGCCCTCGGTGTGCTCGAGCAGGTCGGAGTGGATCTCGCGCATCGCGATCGACAGCGGCTTCTCCTGCAGACCCGGCTCGACGAGCGGGCCGACGTATTCGAGGATCCCGTCGCCGAGCTGGTTGTAGTAGTCGTTGATCTGCCGGGCGCGCTTGGCGGCGTAGATGACCAGCGCGTACTTCGACGACGCGCGCTCGAGGAGGTCGTCGATCGGGGGGTTGGTGATACCCAGCGGGGTGTCGTAGGCCGGTGCGTCGGCGATCTCGGTCATCTCGAAGTTGGTCTGCGTGCTCACGCGAACTCCTGGGAGTTGTGGGGTGGAAAGTCTGTCGGGGTGGAAGTCTGCGGGGTTGGAATCTGAGGGGTTGGCATCTGGGCGGGAACCGGCGACATGGTCGCCGGCGGCGGTCAGCTCGCCGCTGATTCGGGTCCGACCAGCAAGGATACCAATTCATCGGCGGCGCGGTCGACTCGGGAGTTCACGATGACGTGATCGAACTCGTCCTGAGCAGCCATCTCGGTGCGTGCGGTGGCCAATCGGGCATCGATCGCCTCGGGCGTTTCGGTGCCGCGACCACGCAATCGTGACTCCAGTTCGTCCCAGCTCGGCGGAGCCAGGAACACCAGGTCCGCCTCCGGAAGTCGGCGTCGCACATTGCGGGCGCCGACCAGATCGACCTCGAGCAGAACCGGCACGCCGGACTCCAGCGCCTGCTCCACGGGGCGCAACGGTGTGCCCGAGCGCTGCAGCCCGCCGTGGATCTCAGCCCACTCGAGCAACTCGCCGTCGGCGATCATGCGGTCGAAGTCGGCGCGGGAGACGAAGTGGTAATCGCGTCCGTCGACCTCGCCGGGGCGGGGATCGCGGGTGGTCGCCGAGACACTGAACCACAGGTCGGGAACCAGCTCCCGAACCCTGCCGACGACCGTCGACTTGCCCACAGCAGAGGGGCCGACCAGTACCACCAGTCGGCCCCTCGTACGTGTGGGCTGGCCCATCACGCTGCTGTGTTCGTTGTGCTCGGTCAGGAGCTGAACTTCTCGAGCAACGCCTTGCGCTGACGATCGCCGAGACCGCGCAGGCGGCGCGTCGGGGCGATCTCCAGCTCGTTCATGATCTCCTGCGCCTTGACCTTGCCGACCTTCGGCAGGGCTTCGAGCAGGGCCGAGACCTTCATCTTGCCCAAGATCTCGTCATCTTCGGCATCCTTGAGCACCTGCTTGAGGTCGGTGCCACCACGCTTGAGACGCTCTTTGAGCTCGGCGCGCGCTCGGCGGGCGGCAGCAGCCTTCTCCAACGCAGCGGCGCGCTGCTCGTCTGTCAACTGGGGAAGCGCCACGGGTTCCTCCGTCTTTCGTTATCGATCTGGACTGCACCGGCACCGTGTGGTGCCCGGTGGCGTGTGGCCGCTCGTGAGCGGGTGCGGTGGGTCGCTGCGACGGATCGCCACGACCGGCACTCACCGATTTGGTGCGGCGAAAGCGACCGTACCCACGTGAGCAGGCATTTGCGAGGGCCACCCCTGCCAAGCGCCGCGTAGGCGGTGCTGTAGGTTGCCCGCGGACCGCCCGCCGGTGGGCGGGTCGATCGGGCATCACCGTACCCCATCAACCCGGATGGTTGCGACCATAACCGCAGGTGAGCGGGGTGTGTCGAGGCCGACACCAGAATGCGGCGATATCGCCGGGCGACGACCGATTCTGCCCACGGCGACAACTCTGGGACTGGTGTGACGGGTGTGGTCACGCCGAATTGCTCCGAACATTCCCCGCACGTTGCGCGTGTCGTGGGACCCGAACGGCAAACGGAGGACCGGCTCGGCGAATCGGCTCAGCGGTCTGTCGGGACCGTCGCGATCGCCACGGTCCCGCCGCCGGGGCGGGCCCGGACCGTCAGGGATCCGCCGGCGGCGGCCAGCCGAACCCGACGCGAGGCGAGCCCGAGGTGGCCGGTGGCCATCTGGGCGTCGAGTCGCTCGCCCGATACGTCGTCGTCGGTGACGCCGACACCGTCGTCCACGACGATCAGCCGCGCCTGCCCGTCGGTGTGCTCGAGCGTGAGCTCCACCCGGTGTGCGCGGGCATGTTTGACCACGTTCATGAGCAGTTCGCGGGCTGACGCGAACAGCAGCCGGTCGACCGGGGTCGGCCCATCGGGCCAGGCCGCGGCGTCGACCAGCACCGTCACCCCCGACGATGCCTGCGTCGTCCGGGCGAGTTCGGTGACCGCGACCGCCAACCCGTGATGCTCGAGGACCGCCGGGTTCAGTGCCGTCAACGTCGATCGCAGCAACCGGCCGGATTCGGCGAGGGCGACCTCGACCCGATCGATCGCCACCGGATCGCCCCGGCGCACCGCGTCCATCTCGGCGCGCGCACCGAGCACGTACTGCAGGGCCCCGTCGTGCAACGCCTCGGCCAGTGCCTGCCGCTCGCGGGCCTCGACGCGCAGCGCATCCTCGAGCAACTGCGCCCGTTCGCGGGCCAGCACGGCGATGGTGAGCACCCGTGACCGCGCAACCCGCGAGAGCAGCACCGCGGCGAGCCCGAGGCCGGCGATCACCATCGTGTGCAACAGCACCGACGACCAGGGTTCGCCGTTGGCCGTACGTGCGGCCGCACTGGTGATGAAGAACACCAGCGCGGTCGGCACCGCGATCGCGGCACACACCGCCGGACGCAACTGCGTGGCCGCCGCCATCGGGAGCAGCGCGAAGCCCGTGAGCAACACGTCCGAGGTCCAGCTGGTCGCGTCGGAGGCGGCGGCGAAGGACGCGACGGTGGTGAGGGCCACCAGATCGACCAACAGCGCCAGCCACGCCCAGTACAGCGTCCGCCGGCCGGCACGTCGTGCGGGCACGATGCTGGCCACCGCCCACACCACGTAGGCGCCGACGACCGCCCAGGTCGGCACCAACAGGTGCGCGGGTGGATCGAGGGCGACGACAAGCGTCATGAACACCGCCAGCGTCAGCCGCACCACCACCTGCACACGCAGCCCGAGCAGGGCGTGTTCGTAGAGAATGCGGTCGAGTGCCGGCTCACCGAGACCCGGTGCGGAAAACCCGCGTGGCCGCCACCGCCCGAGAGGTTCCCGACTCATTCGATGAGGTGTTGCCGCATGCCCTCGGCGACCGCGGCGGCACGATCGGAGACACCGAGCTTCTGATAGAGGTTGCCCGCGTGGGTCTTGACGGTCGACGCACCGATGTAGAGCTCGGCGGCGATCTGCGGAATGGACAGGCCTCGCGCGAAACCGTTGAGCACCTGGCTTTCTCGCTCACTGAGTGTCGGTGCACCGGGAGCGGCGTGCGCCCGGATCTGGGTGACGAGACCGGCGGCGAGCTCGGGTGGCACGACCGTCTCGCCGCGCGCGACCCGTTCGACGGCTCCGACGATGGCGTCGCGGTCGGCGTCCTTCGACATGTAGCCCGCCGCACCCTCGCGCAGCGCGTCGAACACGACCACCGAATCGGTGACCGCCGAAAGCAGCAGCACCCTGGTGGAGACTCCGTCCCGGGTCACCGCGTGGACGAGATCGATACCCGTCATGCCGGGCATCTGGTAGTCGACGACGGCGACGTCGGGCTGCAGTTCGCCGATCGTGGCGATCCCCGACCGCGCATCCCCGGCCTCCCCGACCACCCGGATGCGACCGCTGGCCGACAATCCTCGCGACAGGCCGTCCCGGAAGAACGGGTGATCGTCGACGACCACGACGCTGATGGTCCGGTTCATGCGGCCTCCTCGGGCGCCGGCCTCACGACAGCGCTGATTCCACCTCATCACGCGCGGCCTCGAACGACGCGCGCAACGCGCCGATGTCGGGGCCGGCGCGCAGCACCCCGCGTGAACTCGCCGGCAGCAGCCAGTCGAGGTCGGCCTCGGCGAAGACCGAACCGAGATCCTCGGCGCGTGCGCCCTGGGCGCCGAGGCCCGGGGCCAGGACGGGACCGGCGAGTGCGGTGAGATCGAGGCCGTGCGCACGGGTCGCACCGACCACCACGCCCACCGTGCCCGCGCCGTCGGTGTTGACCGCGGCGGCCGCGTCGACGATCCGCTGCCCCACCGTTCGCCCGTCGGCATCGGCCAGTTGCACCGACGCACCCTCCGGGTTGGAGGTGCGGGCGAGGACGAACACGCCCCGCCCGGCCGGGCGTGCCGCGTCGAGAGCCGGTGCGAGGGAACCGAATCCGAGGTACGGGGAGACGGTGACCGCGTCGGAGGCCAGCGGCGACGAATCGTCGAGCCACGCTCGCGCGTAGGCGGCCATCGTCGATCCGATGTCACCGCGTTTGGCGTCGGCGAGCACGAGCGCCCCGGCGTCGCGACATCCGGCGATGACCCGTTCGAGGGTCGCCAGGCCGGCCGCGCCGAACGGCTCGAAGAACGCCACCTGCGGTTTGACGACCGCCGCCACCGACCCGAACGCCTCGATACAGATGTCGGCGAAGCGGTCCAGCCCGGCCGGGTCGGCTCCGAGACCCCAGGATTCGAGGAGTTCGACGTGCGGGTCGATCCCCGCGCACAGCCGCCCCCGTGCGGTGACGGCGGTGCGGAAACGGGGACCGAATCCGGTCACTTCTCGGTCCCGCCCGGCTCGTTCACCAGGGCCGCGTGGCGCCGCTGCAGCGCCTCGACACCCATCTGGTTGCCCCGCGCGGCCTCGATGCCCTGCACCGCCGCGCTGGCACCCTGCACCGTGGTGATACACGGGATTCCGGCGGCCACGGCGGCACTGCGGATCTCGTAGCCGTCGACCCGCGGGCCGGACTGGCCGTAGGGCGTGTTGATGACCATCGCCACCTCACCGGCGCGGATGGCGTCGAGGATGGTCGGCTCCCCCGGCTGTGCCTCGAAGTGCTTGCGCACCGTCTGCGACTCGATGCCGTTGCGCCGCAACACCTCTGCGGTTCCCTCGGTGGCCAGGATGGTGAATCCGAGGTCGGCGAGGTGTTTGACCGGGAACAGCAGCGCCCGCTTGTCCTTGTTGGCCACCGACACGAAGACGGCGCCGTCGGTGGGCAGCGAGCCGTAGGCGGCGGTCTGCGACTTGGCGAAGGCCCGCCCGAAATCGGCGTCGATGCCCATCACTTCACCGGTGGACTTCATCTCCGGACTGAGCAGCGAGTCGACCCCGGTGCCGTCGTGGCGGCGGAACCTGTTGAACGGCAACACCGCTTCCTTCACCGCGATCGGTGCGTGCACCGGGGCGTGGCCACCGTCGCCGTCGGCGGCGAGGATGCCCTGATCACGCAGCTCGGCGATGGAGGTGCCCAGCATGACGCGGGCACATGCCTTGGCCAGCGGTACCGCGGTGGCCTTGGAGACGAACGGCACCGTGCGGCTCGCGCGGGGGTTGGCCTCGAGCACGTAGAGGATGTCGTCCTTGAGCGCGTACTGGACGTTGAGCAGTCCGCGCACCCCGATCCCCTTGGCCAGTGCCTCGGTCGACTCGCGCACCATCTGCAGGTCCGCGCGACCGAGGGTGATCGGCGGCAGCGCGCACGCCGAGTCGCCGGAGTGGATCCCGGCCTCCTCGATGTGCTCCATGATCCCGCCGATGTAGACCTCGGTGCCGTCGCACAGCGCGTCGACGTCGATCTCCACCGCGTCTTCGAGGAACCGGTCCACCAGCACCGGGTGATCGGGGGTCAATTCGGTTGCGCGCGAGATGTAGTCGGCCAGGGACGACTCGTCGTAGACGATCTCCATGCCGCGCCCGCCGAGCACGTAGGAGGGACGCACCAGGACCGGGTAGCCGATCCGGGCGGCGGTCTCGCGTGCCTCGTCGAAGCTGGTGGCCGTCCCGAACGCCGGCGCGGGCAGTCCCGCGGCGGTCAGCACCTTGCCGAATTCGCCACGGTCCTCGGCGAGGTCGATGGCCGCGGGGCTGGTGCCGACGATGGGGACGCCCGCGGATTCGAGCCGGTCGGCCAATCCCAGCGGGGTCTGCCCGCCCAGCTGGACGATAACGCCGGCGACGGTGCCCGACTCCGATTCGGCGTGGAACACCTCGAGGACGTCCTCGAAGGTCAACGGCTCGAAGTACAGGCGATCGGCGGTGTCGTAGTCGGTCGAGACGGTCTCCGGGTTGCAGTTGACCATGACCGTCTCGTAGCCGGCCTCGCTGAGCGTGAGCGCGGCGTGCACGCACGAGTAGTCGAATTCGATGCCCTGCCCGATGCGGTTGGGTCCCGAACCCAGGATCAGGACCTTGGGCCGATCGGGCTGCGGCGCGATCTCGCTGGTCGCCGCCGGATCGAGCTCATAGGTCGAATAGTGATAGGGCGTCTTGGCCTCGAATTCGGCCGCGCACGTGTCGACGGTCTTGTAGACCGGGCGGACACCCGAGGCGTGCCGGAAGGCGCGGACCGCGTCCTCGTCGGCGAAATCCGAACGCAGCGCCGCGATCTGGCGATCGGAGAAGCCGGTCGACTTGGCCTCGCGCAGCAACTCCGCCGTCAGCTGCCCGGCGTCGCGGATCTCGGTGCCCAGCGCCGCGATCCCGCCGATCTCGGCGAGGAACCACGGGTCGATCGCGGTGGCCTCGTACAACTGCTCGACGGTGGCGCCGGCATCGAAGGCCAGCATGATGCCGTAGAGCCGGCCGTCCTTGGGGGTGCGCAACTGATCGAGGAGCGCCTCGAGGTCCACCGTCGACGGGTCGGGCCGGTTGGGCTCGGTCCAGAATCCGGCCGCCTTGGTCTCCAGCGAGCGCATCACCTTGCCCAGCGCCTCGGCGAACGACCGGCCCAGACTCATCGCCTCGCCCACCGACTTCATGGTGGTGGTCAGTGTGTCGTCGGCGCCGGGGAACTTCTCGAACGCGAACCGCGGAGCCTTGACCACGACGTAGTCGAGTGTCGGCTCGAAGCAGGCCGGAGTCTCCTTGGTGATGTCGTTGGTGATCTCGTCGAGGCTGTACCCGATCGCGAGTTTCGCGGCGATCTTGGCGATCGGGAATCCCGTCGCCTTGGAGGCCAGCGCCGAGGACCGCGAGACACGGGGATTCATCTCGATGACGACGAGACGACCGTCGGCGGGGTCCTGCGCGAACTGGATGTTGCAGCCGCCGGTGTCGACGCCGACCTCGCGCAGGATGGCGATCGAGAGGTCGCGCATCTTCTGGTATTCGCGGTCGGTGAGGGTCATCGCCGGCGCCACGGTCACCGAGTCACCGGTGTGCACCCCGACCGGGTCGACGTTCTCGATGGAGCAGATGACGACCACGTTGTCGCGGTTGTCACGCATCAGCTCGAGCTCGTATTCCTTCCAGCCGAGGATCGACTCCTCGATGAGCACATTCGCCGTCGGCGATGCGGCCAGGCCACCGCCGGCGATGCGCTCGAGGTCGTTCTCGTCGTAGGCCATGCCCGATCCGAGGCCGCCCATGGTGAACGACGGCCGCACCACCACCGGATAGCCGAGTTCGGCGACGGTCTCGCGCACCTCGGCCATGGTGTGGCAGACGGCCGAGCGGGCGCTCTCGCCGCCGACCTTGGCGACGATGTCCTTGAACATCTGCCGGTCCTCGCCGCGCTGGATGGCATCGAAGTCGGCGCCGATGAGCTCGATGCCGTATTTCTCCAGCGAACCCCGATCATGCAGTGCCACAGCCGTGTTCAGCGCCGTCTGACCACCGAGGGTGGCCAGCACGGCGTCGATGGGATGCCCGGCGTCGCGTTCGGCCTCGATGACCTTCTCGACGTATTCGGCGGTGATCGGCTCGATGTAGGTGGCATCGGCGAACTCCGGGTCGGTCATGATCGTGGCCGGGTTAGAGTTCACCAGGCTGACCCGCAGGCCCTCGGCCTTGAGGACGCGGCACGCCTGGGTGCCGGAGTAGTCGAACTCGCAGGCCTGGCCGATGACGATCGGTCCGGAACCGATCACCAGGACGTGCGACAGGTCGGTGCGGCGCGGCATCAGGCCCTCGTTCCGTTGGCGCGGTCACCCTCGAGCAGGGTGACGAATTTGTCGAAGAGATACGCGGCGTCATGGGGTCCGGCCGCGGCCTCGGGATGGTATTGCACCGAAAACGCACGGCCCGAGAGCAATTCGACGCCCTCGACGGTTCCGTCGTTGGCGCAGGTGTGGCTGACGCGGGCCCGGCCGAAATCGGTGTCGAACTCCTCGCCGGCCTCCCCCTCGAGGGCGAACCCGTGGTTCTGGGAGGTGATCGACACCGTGCCGGTGGCGTGGTCGATGACCGGGATGTTGATCCCGCGGTGCCCGAAGGTCATCTTGTAGGTGGAGCGGCCCAGGGCTCGTCCGAGGATCTGGTTACCGAAGCAGATCCCGAACAGCGGCAGATCCGCTCCGAGGACCTCGCGGGTCAGTGCGACGGCGGCATCGGCGGTCGCCGGGTCGCCGGGACCGTTGGACAAGAACACCCCGTCGGGCCGGAGTTCGCGGATGGCCGCGAAGGACGTGTCGGAGGGCAACACGTGCACCGCCACGCCGCGCTGGGCGAACATCCGAGGGGTGTTGGTCTTGATACCCAGATCGATGGCGGCGACGGTCAGTCGCGCCTGCTGCGCGGGCTCGACGAGGTAGCCCCGGTCGGTGGACACCTCCCCGGCGAGGTCGGCGCCCTTCATCGACGGCTGGCTGCGCACGCGGCCGAGCATCTCCTCGGTGGAGGCGAGCGCCGGACCGGAGAACACCCCGGCCCGCATCGATCCGTGATCACGCAGCACGCGCACGACGGTGCGGGTGTCGATACCCGCGATGCCGACCACACCCTGGCGGACGAGTTCCTCCTCGAGGCTCGTCGTGGCCCGCCAATTCGACACGCGCCGTGCGGGATTGCGGATCGCGTAACCGGCCACCCAGATCTTGCCGGAGTCACCGTCGATGCCGTCGCTCCCGGCGCTGCCGGTCGATTCGCCGTCCTCGGGGTTCCAACCGGTGTTGCCGATCTGCGGTGCGGTCGCGACCACGATCTGGCGGTGATAGCTCGGGTCGGTCAGCGTCTCCTGATATCCGGTCATCGCGGTGCAGAACACGGCCTCACCGAGTGTCTCGCCGGTGGCTCCGTAGGGCTGCCCGGAGAACACCTGACCGTTCTCGAGCACCAGAACCGCTGCGGTCATTGATCTTTCCCCTGTTCGCTATCGGTCAATGTCTCAGTGTGGGCCGGGGTCTCGGAATCGGCCGGTGCCGCGGAGAATTCGGCGATCCACGGGGGGTAGACGGCCTTGTCGTCGGCGCGGAAGCCGGAGTCGATCTCGGTTCCCGACGGCAGCGTCCACCGGATCACCAGCACACCGCCGCGGCCCATCACCTTTCCGGCATGGCCGTTCTCGGTCCGGATCGCGGTGATCGACGACCGCGGAATCCAGATCGTGGAGGCGCCGGCGCGCTCGATGCCGATACCGTCGGTGAACGCGGAGATGTCGGCGGCGGCGCGATCGCCGAAATCGCCGACGGCGACCCGGTTCTGCCAGCTCGGGGCGAGTGTGGCGCCGAGATAGAGTCCGGAATCCGGGCCGAGGAGCGCAGCACCCGGATCGTCGGGGAAGCCCGGGATCTCGCCGATCGCCTCGGCCTGGCGTCGGCCTCGATTGCGCCAGCCCCGCAGCAACAGGGCCACCAGCGCCAGCCACGCGGCCAACACGACGATCACGATGATCAGGTCGAGGAAGATCTCACTCATGCGCTCGCCCGCCCGTCCCGGGCAGTGACGACACCCCGTAGCAGCGTGGCGCTCACCCGCGCGGGCATCGTCATCTCCTCGTACGGCGTGTTCGACGACAGGCTGGCCAGCTCGTCACCGCGGACCACCCAGGGCGAGGACGGGTCGACCAGGGTCAGGTTGGCCGGTTCGCCGACGGCGATGGGGCGTCCCTGATCGGTGAGTCCGACGATCTGCGCGGGTCGTTCGCTCATCACCCGGGCGACCCCGCGCCAGTCCAGCAATCCGGGTTCGACCATGGTCGCCACGATGATCGGCAATGCCGTCTCGAGCCCGAGCATGCCCGGCTTGGCCTGGGCGAATTCGCAGCATTTGTCCTGCGAGGCGTGTGGCGCGTGATCGGTGGCCACGCAGTCGATGATGCCCTCGGCCAGCGCCTGCACGAGCGCTGCGGTGTCGCGGGCCTCCCGCAGCGGCGGGTTCACCTTGTTGACCGCGTCATAGGTGGCCAGGCGCTCGTCGGTGAGCAGCAGGTGGTGCGGGGTGACCTCGGCGGTGATGGAGATCCCCTGCTCCTTGGCCCAACGCACGAGCTCGACGGTGCCCTCGGTGGAGGCGTGACAGATGTGCACCCGCGCCCCGGCGTCGCGGGCCAGCAGCGCATCGCGCACCACGATCGACTCCTCGGCGGCGCGCGGCCATCCGGTCAAGCCCAGCCGTGCCGCGTTCGGTCCCTCGTGGGCGACGGCACCCTTGGTCAGTCGCGGCTCCTCGGCATGCTGGGCGATCAGCACGCCGAGTCCGGTGGCGTATTCGAGGGCGCGGCGCATGATCAGCGGGTCGTGGACGCATTTGCCGTCATCGCTGAACATGCGCACACCCGCGACGCCGGCCGCCATCATGCCCATCTCGGCGAGTTGCTCACCGCCCAGGCCGACGGTGACCGCCCCGACCGGGTGGACGTCGACCAGACCCACGTCGCGCCCGATCCGCCAGACGCTGTCGGTGATCGTCGAGTTGTCGGCGACGGGATCGGTGTTGGCCATGGCGAACACCGCCGTGTACCCGCCGAGCGCCGCCGCCCGCGAGCCGGTGCGGATGGTCTCGGTGTCCTCCCGGCCCGGCTCCCGCAGGTGGGTGTGCAGGTCGACGAAACCCGGCAGCAGCACCGCACCGGCACCGTCGATGCGCTCGGCTCCGTCGGGCACCGTCACCGACGTCCCGATCTCGGTGATCACCCCGTCGACGACGGCCACGTCGACCGTGTCCTCGCCGTACGGCCGAACCTGTTGCAGGACAACAGTTCCGATGTTCCTCGGGGCGCTCACTGCGATACTCCTGACTGTTCGGTCCCGACGAGCAGGCGGAACAACACCGCCATCCGCACATGGACTCCGTTGCGTACCTGTTCGAGGACGGTGGCCGCGGGGGCGTCGGCGACCGAGAAGCCGATCTCCATGCCGCGCAGCATCGGTCCCGGATGCAGGATCACCGCCTTGTCACCGAGCAGTCCCAGGCGGCGCTCGGAGAGCCCGTAACGCACCGAGTACTCGCGCGCGCTGGGGAAGAAACCGCCGTTCATGCGTTCGGCCTGCACGCGCAGCATCATCACCGCATCGACGGCCGGCAGTTCGGCATCGAGGTCGCTCGACACGGTGACCGGCCAGGTGTCGACGCCCACCGGCAGCAGTGTCGGTGGCGCCACCAGCACCACCTCCGCGCCGAGGGTCGAGAGCAGATGCGCGTTGGAGCGGGCCACCCGGGAGTGCAGGACGTCGCCGACGATCGCGATGCGGCGACCCTGCAGTGAGCCGAGTCGCTGACGCAACGTCAGGGCATCGAGGAGCGCCTGCGTGGGGTGTTCGTGCATGCCGTCACCGGCGTTGATCACCGACGGGCCGATGCCGTCGCGTCCCTCGGTCCATTGCGCGATCTGTTGTGCCGCACCCGAAGCCGGATGCCGGACGATCAGCGCGTCGGCTCCGATGGCGCGCAGGGTCATCGCGGTGTCACGCAGCGACTCCCCCTTGCCGACCGAGGAACTCGACGCCGAGACGTTGATCACGTCGGCGCTCATCCATTTGCCCGCGGTCTCGAAGGACACCCGGGTGCGGGTGGAGTTCTCGTAGAAGACCGTCATGACGGTGCGCCCGCGCAGGGTCGGCAGTTTGCGGACCTCACGTCCGGCGAGTGCCTGCTCGAAGCGTTCGGCCTCGTCGAGCAACTCGGTGGCCTCGGCCGCCGACAGGTCCTCGGTGGACAGCAGGTGTCGCATCAGCGCTCCCCTGCGCCGGCCGCGCTCAACACGACCTCGTCGAGTCCGTCGTGCTCGACGAGGTGCACGGCGACGCTCTCGTCACGTGAGGTCGGAATGTTCTTGCCGACATAGTCTGCGCGCAAGGGCAATTCGCGGTGGCCGCGGTCGATGAGGACGGCGAGCTGCACCGCGTCGGGGCGGCCGAGGTCGCGCAGGGCGTCGAGGGCGGCCCGCACCGTGCGACCGGAGTAGAGGACGTCGTCGACCAGGATCACGATCGCGTGGTCGACACCGCCGGGCGGTACCACCGTCCGTTCGAGGGGGCGGTGGGGTTTGTCGCGCAGATCGTCGCGATACAAGGTGATGTCGAGGTAGCCGACGGGGATGTCGCGTCCGGCGAACTCGCCGATCTTGGCGGCCAGCCGGTCGGCGAGAGTGGTTCCGCGAGTGGGAATCCCGATGATGATGACGCGCGGGGCGTCGGGGGCGTCGAGAGCGTTCTTCTCGATCACCTGGTGTGCGACGCGGGCAATGGTCCGCGAGACGTCCCCGGCGTCGAGGAGAACTCGTCTACCTGAGGGTGCACCGTCGGTGGGCGTGACCACGCCGACCTCCTTCTCCGCCTCACGGGACGGATCGTTAAAGGATGTCTGTCGCGGCCAAGAGTACACGCCGGAATCGTGTGCGCCGAACCGGACTCGGCCGGATCGGCTCAGTGGACTCGGCCGCTCAGTGGACTCGGCCGGGCCGGCTCAGTGGTTGTCGCGGTCCGAACCCGCCGCCTGCGCGGCCCGCACCTGCGGGGCGAGGTCGGCGATCGTCTGCAGCACCCCGTTGACGAAGGCGGGCGAATCGTCGGTGGACAGTTCCTTGGCGAGTTCGACCGCCTCGTCGACCACGACGACCGGGTCGACGTCGGTGGCGTTGAACAACTCCCAGGTGGACAGGCGCAGGATCGCCCGGTCCACCGCGGGCAGACGGGCCAGGGTCCAGCCCTTCAGGTGCGAGGAAATGACCGCATCGATCTGCGCCTGGTCGACCACCAGACCGTCGATGACCCGCGCGGTGTAGGGGTGGATCTGTCCGACACTCTCGTCGGTACGGACCAGCTCCCGCCGTTCGGCGACGAGTTCGGCCGGGCTGACGGCCTTGGCTTCCGCCTCGAACAGCAGGTCGATGGCGCGGCGACGCGCCTTGTGTCGGGTTCCGGGCTGCTTCACGTGTGGGGATCTCGCTAGTTGTTGACGCGGCCGAGGTAACTGCCGTCGCGCGAGTCGACCTTCAGTTTGTCGCCGGTGTTGATGAACAGCGGAACCGCGATCTCGGCGCCGGTCTCCATGGTGGCGGGCTTGGTGCCACCGGTGGAGCGGTCGCCCTGCAGGCCCGGATCGGTGTGGGTGACCTCGAGCTCGACGGTGACCGGCAGCTCGACGAACAGCGGGGTGCCGTCGTTGAGCGAGACCTGCACGGTCATGTTCTCCAACAGGAACCGGGCGCCGTCACCGACGGTTGCCGGTGCCAGCGAGTACTGCTCGTAGTCCTGGGCGTCCATGAAGACGTAGTCGGTGCCGTCGTTGTAGAGGTAGGTCATGTCACGACGGTCGACGGTCGCGGTCTCCACCTTGACCCCGGCATTGAAGGTCTTGTCGACGGTCTTGCCCGACAGGATGTTCTTGATCTTGGTGCGCACGAAGGCCGGGCCCTTGCCGGGCTTGACGTGCTGGAACTCCAGGATTTGCCAGAGCTGGTCGTCCATGCGGAGCACGAGGCCGTTCTTGAAATCGGCGGTGGTCGCCATATGTGTCGTCTCTTCCTTCTTGACGTCGAGAACCGTCAGATGACGGTGAATGTCTTGTCGCTGGCGGTCAGCAGCTCCGGTTCGCCGTCGGTGACGACGAGGGTGTCCTCGATCCTGACTCCACCTCGGCCCGGGAGGTAGACCCCGGGTTCCACGGTCACCGCTGCGCCGCAAGGCAGTGTACCCGTTGCGAGCTTGCCGATTCCGGGCGCTTCATGGATCTCGAGGCCGACTCCGTGCCCGAGACCGTGCACGTAGTTCTCCGCGTGACCGGCGTCGGCGATGACCGACCGGGCCGCGGCGTCCACCCCGCGCAGGTCGGCACCCGGGTGCAGTGCCGCCCGACCGGCGGCCTGCGCGGTGGCGACGAGTTCGTAGATCTCACGTTGCCACGACGCGGCGCGGCGGAGCACGAAGGTCCGGGTCATGTCGGAGTGGTAGCCGCCGAACACCGCGCCGAAGTCGATCTTCACGAAGTCGCCGTCGGCGAGCACATCGTGGGTGGGGCGATGGTGCGGAATCGCCGAGTGGGCGCCTGCGGCGACGATGGTCTCGAAGGCCACCGCGTCCGCGCCGCGCCGGAACATCTCCCACTCCAGGGCGCGGGCGACCTCTCGCTCGGTGGCTCCCGCCCGTAATCCCCCGCCTTCGATCAGTGCGGCAAGTGCCTCGTCACCGATCTGGCAGGCCCGCCGCAACAGCGCGATCTCCCCGGCATCCTTGATCTCCCGCAAACCCTGCACCAGGCCGGTCCGACCGACGAGTTCGACTCCGTCCGGCGCGTCCGCGCCCAGAGCCCGGTGCGCGGCGACCGTGAGCGCGTCGGCTTCGAACCCGATCCGTCGCGCCCCGGCGTCGGCGGCGACGCGGAGCAGAGCCGGTGGGCAGTCGCGGGCGATGACGGGTTCGAGATCACCGGCCTGCTCACCGACCTGGGTGAGATAGCGGCCGTCGGTGCAGATGCGATCGCCCGCCGGACCCGACGCCGAGATCAACACCGCACCGTTGGAGCCGGTGAATCCGGTCAGGTAGCGCACGTTGGTGAGATCACCGACCAGGAATGCGTCGACGGCGAGGTCACCACCACCGATCAGGTCACGCAGCCGGTCACGACGACCGGCATGGTCATGTGTGAAGGTCATGGCTTCACGGTAAGGCCTCGAGCCCGACCGTCCGTGCCGAGACGGGCCCTGCGTCGAGCCGCGAACTGTGTCCAAGAGCACTGAATGCGCCAACCCTCTAGTAACGTGTTCGGCATGTTCTCTTCCTGGTTGCTGCGCGGAGTGGTCATGACCGCGGTGCACGTCGTGGCCCGAGTGGTGCTCGGACTGGCCATCATCCACGCTCCCCTGCACTCCACGGTGTGGAAGACGATCGCGGTCGCCGTGGTCGTGCTGGTGTCCCTGCTCTGGGGCGGTATCGACGGCATCGCCGACGCGCGGGCCAACCCCGACCCCGACGACTACGAGGACCTCACCGTCCGCTGGCTCAAGGCCGGCGTCTTCGCCGGTGTCGTCGCCGGTCTCATCTCCTGGATCCTGGGCAGCTTCGTCTTCGCCGGGATCGGCCAGGCCAGCCTGTGGATCGAACTGATCGCCGGTGGCTCGTTCACCGCGCTCCTGATCTTCGTCCCCGCGTTCGTCGGCGCCGCGGTGGGTCGCTGGCTGATGCGCCGCGATCAGCGCAAGAACTCGCACGACGACGACTGGTCGGTGCACCCCGACGCGCAGCCAACCGAGCAGATCGAGCGGGTCTGACACACCTCGCCCAGTCCTCGGGCAGCGTGCGGAGACTCACTGTCGGTAGAACGGCTCGCCAGGCAACGGGTGCCGCCCGATAGTGGCCTCGAAGGGCAGATCGCGCACCAAATCGGGCCGCTCATCGTACGGATCGACCTCTGCAGGCGCGCTGCGAAGATAGTCACCCAGGTAGTCGAAGAACCAGATCTCGAAAACTCCGTCACGAGCACGTTCGTAGCCGCAGTGGGCGGCGGCGGTCACCAGATCGAAGCCGTCGTTCGGCGACCACGCACGGAAAGCGGAGAGGAAGTCCGCGCACCGTTCGTCGGTGGCCCAGAGTTCGCGTTCGACCTCGGGGTCCTGCGCTGCGAGGTCCTGGTGCCCCCCAGACCGTTCGGCCCACCACGCGTCTTCCTCGTCCTCCGACATACCCCGTGTCGGACTCGGTGTCGGGGTGGTCCACCACACGAAAGTCGGGTCGTCCGCGCGGATCAGTCCCCACTGTCCCTGGCGCCAGTCGGCCACCGGCGATTCCAGCCGGGCGCGCGCCAGCGTCCACCCGGGTAGCGGTTCGCCGAAGTAGACGGGCGAGACGACACACTGTTCACACACCGACGCCGTCCCTCGTCATCCGGCCCAGATTCATCCGGCCCGGATTCATCCAGCTCAGAGCAGGGTCGCCCCGCCCGGCGCCGCTTCTGCGGCAACCGCCGAGTATGCGGCGGCGACCAGGGAGGGGTCGGGGCCCTCGAGGCGTCCGGGTTTGGCGAGTCCGTCCAGGACGACGAAACGCATGACGCCGGAGCGGTTCTTCTTGTCACCCGCCATCGTGGTGAGGAGATCGCCGAGGGCGTCGGCATCGTAGGTCGTCGGCAATCCGACGAGGGACAGGATCGCCGCGTGACGATCGGCGGTCGCGTCATCGAGCCGACCGGCCAGCCGCGCGAGTTCGGCGGCGAAGACCAGTCCCACCGACACCGCCGCGCCGTGGCGCCAGCGGTACCGTTCGCGACGCTCGATGGCGTGGCCGAGCGTGTGACCGTAATTCAGGATCTCCCGCAGCGACGACTCCTTGAGGTCGGCGGATACCACGTCGGCCTTGACCTGCACCGATCGTCGGATGAGCTCGGGGAGGACGTCGGCGGTCGGGTCGGTGGCCGCGACCGGGTCGGCCTCGATGATGTCGAGGATCGTCGGGTCGGCGATGAATCCGGTCTTGATGACCTCCGCCAGACCGGCGATCACCTCGTTGCCCGGTACCGTCTCGAGGGTCGCGATGTCGATGAGCACCGCATCGGGCTCGTGGAAGGCCCCCACCAGATTCTTACCGGCATCGGTGTTGATGCCCGTCTTGCCGCCGACCGCGGCGTCGACCATCGCCAACAGGGTCGTGGGGACGTGGATGACCCCGATTCCCCGCATCCAGGTGGCCGCGACGAATCCGGCCAGGTCGGTCGCGGCGCCGCCACCGAGCGAGATGATCTTGTCGTTGCGTTTGAGCCCGATTCGGCCGCACACATCCCAGCAGAATGCGGCCACCGCGAGATCCTTGCCGGCCTCGGCGTCCGGGATCTCCACACGATGTGCGTCGAATCCCTTGTCGGACAGGTATTCCCGGATCTGTTCCGCGGTCTGGGCGAGCGTCGGCTGATACAGAATCGCGATCCGATCGGCACCGGCGGCGGCGTCGGCGAGTTCGCCGAGCAGCCCTCGGCCGATGATCACGTCGTAGGGCGACCCCGCGTTGACGCGGATACGTACCGGCTCGGTGGTCGTCGGGTCGCTCATGTGGTCCTCTCGGGTACGAGTTCGCGGGCGATCGCGGCGATGATGACGTCGGCGACGTCCTGCGCATCACCGTCGGCCGCGTCGACCTCGATGGTCGCGACGCCGCTGTAGATCTCGGCGCGTTCGGTCAGCAGTTCACGGTAGCGAGCGGCCGGATCACCGGCGGCCAGTAGCGGCCGATCCGATCCGGAGACACGCGAGAAGCCTTCCTCCGCACCGATTTTCAGGTGAACGACTCGGTGACCGTCGAGCGCGTCACGGACCGCTTCGGTGGTCACCGCACCCCCACCGAGGGCCACCACGCCGCGGTGGTTCTCCAGAACGTCGGCGACGACGTCGCATTCGATCTGCCGGAACCGAGTGGGCCCGGCCCCGGTGAAGATCTCCGGGATGCTCTGGCCGGTGCGCGTCACGATCTCGGCGTCGGTGTCGACGAAGTCGACGCCGAGCTTGTCGGCGAGTATCCGCCCGACCGTGGACTTTCCGGCACCCATGAACCCGACGAGCACGGCGACCGGACGATCGGGGCCGCCGGTCACCGGCAGTGGTGTGCCGGTCATGAACGCGGGGGCCGGGACTCGACGTGCTTGAGGTAGCCGCGCAGATTCTCACCGGTCTCGGTGGCCGAATCGCCACCGAACTTCTCCAGCGCCGCCTGGGCGAGAACCAGCGCGACCATGGCTTCGGCCACCACACCCGCCGCCGGCACCGCGCACACATCCGAACGCTGGTGGATGGCGCTGGCCTGATCACCGGTGCTCATGTCGATGGTCGACAGGGCGCGCGGCACCGTCGAGATCGGCTTCATCGCCACCCGCACCCGCACGTCCTCACCATTGGTCATGCCGCCCTCGAGGCCACCGGCCCGGTTGGTCGACCGCAGCACGCCGTCGGGTCCGGGGACCATCTCGTCGTGTGCGGCGCTGCCACGCCGGCGCGCGGTAGCGAAACCGTCACCGACCTCGACACCCTTGATCGCCTGGATTCCCATGAGCGCACCGGCGAGCCGGGCGTCGAGACGGGTCTCCCCGCTCACGTGTGAGCCGAGCCCCACGGGCACATTCGTCGCCACGACCTCCACCACGCCACCGAGGGTGTCGCCGTCCTTCTTGGCCGCCTCGATCTCGGCGATCATCGCCGCCTCGGCGTCGGAGTCGAAGGCACGGACCGGGCTCGCGTCGATCGCCTCGAGGTCGGTGATCCGGGGCGGCGGACCGACATAGGGCTCACTCGCCCCGATGGAGATCACGTGCGAGACGATGTCGATCCCGAGCACCTGTCGCAGGAAGTTCCGGGCGACCGTGCCCGCGGCGACCCGGGCCGCGGTCTCGCGGGCACTGGCCCGCTCGAGCACCGGCCGCGCGTCGTCGAAGCCGTACTTGAGCATCCCCGAGTAGTCGGCGTGCCCGGGACGCGGACGCGTGAGCGGCGCATTGCGCGCGCTGCCGTCGAGTTCGGCGGCATCGACCGGATCGGCCGACATCACCGTCTCCCATTTGGGCCATTCGGTGTTGCCGATCTCCACCGCGATCGGCCCGCCCATCGACAGACCGTGGCGCAGACCGCCGATCACCGTCACCTTGTCGGCCTCGAACTTCATCCGGGCCCCGCGTCCGTATCCGAGACGACGACGAGCCAACTGTTCGGCGATATCCGACGAG
This sequence comes from Gordonia polyisoprenivorans, assembly GCF_017654315.1. NCBI lineage: Bacteria > Bacillati > Actinomycetota > Actinomycetes > Mycobacteriales > Gordoniaceae > Gordonia > Gordonia polyisoprenivorans. Next base: position 3,396,514 of record NZ_CP072203.1, on the reverse strand, counting down.
GTGATCTCAACTCCGGCGACCATACCCTCGACGATCGCCACGAGTGCCGGGCCATGCGACTCTCCGGCTGTTATCCAGCGCAACACAAGAATCCATTGTTCCATGCGGGCCACACGCCCCGCGAACAGCCTTGACGAGGCCCGGCCGCCGACACCGGCGACCGGCGCGCGAGACTCAGCCGAGCGCCAGGACGAGGACCGCGGCAAGGATCAGCGTCGGTCCGTGCGGGCGCCGCACCGGGCCGGCACGCCGATGCCCGATCAGTACTCCCACCTGGGCGAGCGCGACCATCAGCAGCGCCGCGAGCGGGTGCGCGAGGAGTCCACCGAGGACGAACCCGAGCTTGACGTCGGCGCCACCGCACCATCGTCGGGCGAAGGCGAGCAGATAGGGACCGGACCCGGCCAGGGCCGCGATCAATACGTGCGGGACAGTCAGCCCGCCGACGAGCACCGCGAGCACGCCCGGCACCAGCAACCGATTCGGGATCCGCGCGGTGCGCCGGTCGCACTCGGCGATCACCGCGAGCCAGATCATCACCACCAGCGCCGCCGCAACCATGCCGCCAGTGTGATCGGTGGCGTCGGCGTCCTGCGTCGCCGGATGGCTCGGGGACCTACGGCTGTGAACGGTCCCGAGTCTGTGGACGCGTCAGCAGGCCGCGTCGGCTCCGGCGAACACCTCGGCCATCACCGTGCGCGGTGCCGGCAGTCCGGTGAACTGCTCGACCTGACTGAACGCCTGGTTCAGCAGCATCACCAGTCCACCGACCACCCGACCGCCCGCGGCCAGGACCGCGGCCGCAAGTGGGGTGGGCCATGGGTCGTAGATGACGTCGACCAGACGTGCGGAGCCCGACACGGCGTCGAGCACCGGCGTGGTCGCCGACGCCGGGACCGTGGAGGCGGTGACCGCGGCGTCACGGCACCGCCGGTGCAGGTCGTCGGTGCTCTCGAACTCGGCCAGCTGCACCGACATCCCGAGATCGCGCGCCAGGGTGAGCACATCGGCGGCGCGCTGGGCACTGCGGGCGACGACGGTGAGTTCGCCGATCCCGACGGCGGCGAGCGCGGCAACGGTCGGCAATGCGGTACCCCCGGCCCCGACGAGCACTGCGGTATCGGGCAGGTCACCGCCGACGGTGCTCGCGTCGACACCGATGTGCTCGAGTGCGCCGGTCATGCCGTCGATGTCGGTGCAGTCCGCACGCCAGCCGCCCGCAGTGCGCACCAGGGTGTTGGCCGACCCCACCAGGACCGCACGCTCGGTGCGCTCGTCGGCGACGGCGAGCGCGGCGAGTTTTCCCGGCATGGTGACCGAGAAACCGACCTGCTCGGCCGGTGCCGCGGCGACGACTCCCGGCAGATCCGCTGCGGTGCACTCACGCCGCGTGTAGGTCCAGTCCCCCAGCCCCAGCGCGGCGTAGGCGGCCAGGTGCAGGTCCGGGGACCGCGAATGCGACACCGGGGAGCCGAGGACCGTGGCGCGACGGGCTGTGCGCCCGCCCACCGGGGCGCACAGCGGTGGACGCGCCAACAGCCGGCCGGCCTCGCCGAGCGGACCGGTCATCGGCACGTGATGAACTTGTTCTGGCATGCGGTGGCGATGTTGCGTCGATGCTGATCGAAATCGTCGGTGAACAGCGTCGTCCCCTTGGAGTCGACGGTCACGAAGTACAGCCAGTCACCGTCGGCGGGCTGCTCCATCGCCTCGACCGACGGCTCGGCCACCGCGCCGATCGGTGTCGGCGGAAGGCCCTGGCGCACATAGGTGTTCCACGGCGTATCCGCCTTGAGCGCATCGTCGTGCAGGTTCAGGTCGACGACGCTCGCGGTGTAGTTGGCGGTCGAATCGAACTCCAGCCGTTGGCCTTTGGCGAGCCGGTTCAGGATCACCCGCGCCACCTTCGGGTAGTCGTCGGGCTGCACCTCGCCCTGCAACAACGAGGCGGCGACCAAGGTCTGATACGGACTGAGCCCGGACTTGTTGTTGCTCACCAGACCCCAGCCCTCGTCCATGGCGGCACTCCTGGTGATCAGGGTGTTCAGGATCTGCGTGGCGTTGTCGTGAGGATCGATGTCCTCCCACGTGACGGGGGCGATCAGGCCCTCGATGCGGCGATGGTCGCCGTTGAGCGCCGTCACCGACTCCTGCGCCCAGCTCGGGACACCGAGTTCGGTGATACTGGCGTTGGCGGCCGCGTCGGACAGTTGCTGCTCGGTCACCCCGAGGCGTTGTCCGTTGATCTCGACGCCGGTCTGATCGGCGATCATCGCGAAGATGCCGGGGGTGACGCGCCCCGAGGTATCGCGTTTGGTGTCCAGCGGGGTGCCGGGGGGTATGACGATGCGCCCGACGCGGTTGGTCGAGTCGGCGTCGGTGATCATCTTCACCGCCTCCGCCGCCGGGATCTGGGTGCGCAACTTGTAGTAGCCGCTGGACAGCGAGGCCCCGTCGGCGGCGTCGACGAACGCCCGGACGCTACCGACGACGTTGTCGTCGACGAGAATGCCGCCGATCTGTTTGATCGACGCGTTCGCCGGGACGTGCACGAGCACGTCGGCGGTACCCGCGGCATTCGAGTAGTCCTTGCGGGAGTCGAAGAGCCCGGCCTTGTCCGCACCCCAGTAGCCCACTCCGGCCACGAGCGCCAGCATCACGACGGCCACCACGGCCATGCCGATCCGGCGTCGGCGCCGGCGGGCGACCGCCGCCGGACGACGTTCGGGATGGTCGTCGAGGTCTGGGTGGGAGTCGTCGGACACGGGCGCAAGGACGGTGTCGTCGGCGAGAGGCGAGACGACGGTGTCGTCGGCGAAAGGTGGGACGACGGTGTCGTCGGCGGGCTCGACCAGATCGTGCGGTTCGGTCAGATCGTGATCGACGCGGGCATGAACGTCGAGAGAGTCGGTGTCGGGGTGATCGGCGACGCGCGCATCGGCCTGCGAACCCGTGAGCGTCGGTTCGGCCAGTGCGGCCAGCGCGCCCGGAGCGACACCGCTGTCCCGTCTGCGCTGCGACGACCGACCACCGACCACCGACCGGCCCGTGGCCGCCGGGGCGGACGACACGTCTGGTTCGATCCGCTCCGGCTGCGCCCGCGGTGGTTCGGCCCGCGGTGGTTCGGTGCGCCGTGGTTCGGTGCGCGGTGGTTCGGTGCGCTGTGGTTGGGCCGGCTGCGACACCGGGATGGGAGCGGTGCCGGGATCCGAACGTTGTGCGCGCGAGCGCAGCGTCGGTTGCGGCGCCGACGGGGTCGTGTCGGCCGCGGGCCGCTGTGCGGGGGCCTGGGGTGCAGGTGTCTGGGGTGCCGATGTCTGGGGTGCGGTCCCGGGCCCGGGCAGGCGATCATCCGGTGATGCCGGCGCGGCCGGCCGCGATCCCGACGGGGTGTCCGCCGTACCGGTGCGGCGGCGGCGATGCCGGGTGTGGGGTCGCCCGTCCACCGGCTGTGTGAAATAGCGCAATCGGTCGGGGTCCATGCCCTCGGCGGGGTGATCCGCTCGGTCCCGATGGCGATTCCGATGCCGTTCGTCGCTCACCGCGGTTACCCTCCCTGGTTCCGGTTCGACGGCGCGGCGGCATGAACCCCACCCGTCCCCCGACACGTGCGCATGTCGCGCATCACACTGGACCTGAACCGATCGGACCCTCCGATCGGCGGACGAAGCGACGGCGCCAACGAACTCATCGTCGCGCGTCCAGCCATCCCTGCAGGATAGCGACCGCCGCAGCCTGATCAATCACCGAGCGCGACGCCTTCGCCGACCGGCCACTCGCCCGCAACGCCTGCGCCGCGGTCACCGTGGTGAGCCGTTCGTCGACGTACTCGACGGGCACCGGGGCAATCGCGGTGGTCAGGGCGTCGCCGAACTCCCGTGCGGCGGCCACGGCCACTCCGTCGGTGTTCCGCAGCGTCTTCGGCAAACCGATGACGATCCCGACGACCTCGTGCTCTGCGGCGAGTTCGGCGATCCTCGTCACATCCGACCCCCCGGACGTGTCCCGTCGGACGGTTTCGACCGGGGTCGCCAGAATCCCGTCGGGGTCGCACACCGCGACTCCGATCCGCACGCTGCCGACATCGATGCCCAGACGCCGGCCCCGCCGCGTCCGCTGGTCGTCGATCCCCGAATCCGGCATCAGTGCAGGAGCTCGGAAATCCGTCGGATCGCCGGGTCCACGCCCGCCGGATCGGATCCCGATCCCTGCGCCAGATCGGGTTTACCGCCGCCGCGGCCACCGAGGATGGGCGCGATCTCCTTCACCACATCGCCGGCCTTGAGTCCGGCCGAGCGGGCGGCCTCGGTGGTGGCGACGACGAACGGCACCTTGGCCTGCTCGGCGTCCTCACTCGGGGAGAACAGTGCGATCACCGCGGCACGATCGCTGATCCGGCCACGCAGATCCCCCGCCACCGACCGCAATCCGTTGGCATCGAGCCCGGGCAGCGTGCCCGAGACGAGCAGCGTCGACCCCACCGCCACCGCCCGATCGAGCAACGTGGCCGCCGATGCGCGAGCCGCCTCGGCACGCATTTTCTCCAGCTGCTTCTCGGCGTCGCGCAAACGCGTGACGAGTTGCTCGACGCGGGCAGGCACCTCGTCGGAGGGCACCTTCAACGACGACGCGAGACCGGCCATCAGTGCGCGTTCCTTCGACAGATGGCGGAACGAGTCCATGCCGACATAGGCCTCGACGCGGCGCACCCCGGAACCGACCGAGGACTCGCCGATGAGCGTCACCGGCCCGATCTGCGCCGACGACGCGACATGGGTGCCGCCGCACAGCTCCATCGAGAACGGGCCGCCGATCTCGACCACCCGCACCTCGTCACCATAGTTCTCCCCGAACAGAGCCAACGCGCCCATGGCCTTCGCCTCGGCCAGACCGGTCTCGAAGGTGTTGACCCGGTAGTCGGCCTCGACGGCCTCGTTGGAGATCTCCTCGATCTGGGCGCGCTGCTCGGTCGACAGTGGTCCCGACGCGTGGAAGTCGAAGCGCAGGTATCCGGGACGATTCAACGAACCCGCCTGTGTCGCACCGGGTCCGAGGACCTGACGGAGCGCCGCATGCACCATGTGGGTACCCGAATGTCCTTGCGTGGCACCGTGGCGCCAGCTCGTGTCGACGCTAGCGAGGACCTCGTCGCCTTCGACGATCTCCCCGGCATCGACGATGACGCTGTGCAACCACACCGACTTGCCCACGCGCTGAACATCTTTGACGGTCAACCGGGCGCCGGCACCGGTGGTGATCGAGCCGGTGTCGGCCATCTGCCCACCGGACTCGGCGTACAACGGGGTGCGGTCGAGGATCACCGTCAGTTCCTGACCGGCAGCGGCACTGCGGACCCGCACGCCGTCGGCGATCAGACCCAACACACGGGCCTCGGACACGAGCTCGCCGTATCCGGTGAACTCGGTGGGTCCACGATCGAGGAACTCCCGGTACACCCCGGCGTCGGCGTGCCCGGTCTTGCGGGCGTTCGCATCGGCCTTGGCCCGCTGCTTCTGCTCGGCCATGAGTTCGGTGAAGCCGCCCTCGTCGACCTGTAACCCGGCCTCGGCGGCCATCTCGAGGGTCAGATCGATCGGGAAGCCGTAGGTGTCGTGCAGGGTGAATGCGTCACTGCCCGAGAGCGTGCCCCGGTTGGCGGCCTTGGTGGCCGCTGCGGCGTCGGCGAACAACTTCGACCCGGCGGCGAGCGTCTTGGCGAACGAGGCCTCCTCGCCGACCGCGACACTCACGATGTGGTCGCGCTTGACGGCGAGCTCCGGGTACGACGGCGCCATCAGATCGATCGCGGCACCGATGAACGCCCCCATCGTCGGGGCGTCCGCGCCGCTGACATTCGGCCCGCTCGCTGCGCTCCCGGCGCCGCTGACATTCGGCCCGCTCGCTGCGCTCCCGGCGCCGAGCAACCTCGCCGAACGCACCACGCGCCGCAGCAACCGGCGCAGCACGTAGCCGCGGCCGTCGTTGCCCGGCAGCACGCCGTCGCCGATGAGCATCGCGGCGGTGCGGGTGTGGTCGGCGATCACCCGGAACCGGACGTCGGCCTCGTGGTCGCCGGCGCCGTAGGCGCGTCCAGTCACACTCGCGGCGAGGTCGATGATCGGTTTGAGTAGATCGGTTTCGTAGACGTTGTCGACACCTTGCAGCAGGCAGGCGACGCGCTCGATGCCCATACCGGTGTCGATGTTTTTCTTGGGCAGCGGGCCGAGGATCTCGTAGCCCTCCTTGCCGCCGCCCGGGCCGCGCACGTTCTGCATGAACACGAGATTCCAGATCTCGATGTAGCGGTCCTCGTCGGCCTCGGGTCCACCTTCGATCCCGTATGCCGGACCGCGGTCGTAGAAGATCTCCGAACACGGTCCGCACGGACCGGGGACGCCCATCGACCAGTAGTTGTCCTTCATGCCGCGTCGCTGGATGCGCTCGGCGGGCACGCCGATCTCGTCGCGCCAGATCGACTCTGCCTCGTCGTCGTCGAGATAGACCGTCGGCCACAGCTTTTCGGCCGGAATGCCGTATCCGCCGTCCTCGACGCTGTTGGTCAGCAGCGTCCAGGCGAAGGTGATCGCCTCGCGCTTGAAGTAGTCGCCGAAGGAGAAGTTGCCCGCCATCTGGAAGAAGGTGTTGTGACGGGTGGTGATGCCGACCTCGTCGATGTCGAGGGTGCGCACGCACTTCTGGACGCTGGTGGCTCGATCGAACGGCGGGGTCTGCTCGCCGAGGAAGTACGGCTTGAACGGCACCATGCCGGCATTGACGAACAGCAGGTTCGGGTCGTCGAGGATCAGCGAGGCGCTGGGCACCTCGGTGTGCCCGGCCTTGATGAAGTGATCCAGGAATCGCTTCCTGATGTCATGCGTCTGCACTGGGTGAGTCCTCGAAAGATCGGCGATGAGCGTATCTGCGGCTTACCAGCCTACCGTCGGCGGGACACACGCTCGCCGAGAGCGTCGGGTATCGCGGTCGTCACCGGCGCGGGCATACTCGGCCCATGTCCGGCGAACACCACTATCGCGTCACCACCACGTGGATCGGCGACCGCGGCACCGGGACGTCCGGGTACCGCGACTACGACCGCACCGTCCGCATCGGCGTCGACGGTAAACCCGATGTGATCGGTTCGGCGGATCCGGCGTTTCGCGGCGATGCGACGCACCACAATCCGGAGGATCTGCTGCTCATCGCGATCTCGCAGTGTCACCTGCTGTCGTATCTGCACGCCTGTGTGACCCGCGGCGTCGTCGTCACCGGCTACACCGACGAGGCGACCGCCGTCATGGCACAGAAGGGCAACGGCGGCCACTTCACCTCCGCCACCCTGCGCCCGACGGTCACGGTTGCCGACGAGTCGATGGTCGCCGACGCCCACGATGCCCACCACGACGCCCACGAGTGGTGTTTCATCGCGAACTCGGTGAACTTCCCGATCGACCACCACGCCACCGTCACCGTCGGCTGATTGCTTCCTGTCACCAGCAGGGCCAGGAACAATCCGCGCCACGCGGTCACCATGGAGTCATGACCAACGCATCGCTGCCCGTCGACCAGCTCGCGGACTTCTTGCGCTCTCGGCGTGCCGCGGTCGCGCCGGATGATCTCGGGATGGTGACGAATGGCTTCCGCAGAGTGCCGGGCCTGCGGCGAGAGGAACTTGCCGAACTCGCCGGCGTCTCACTCACCTACTACACGCGCCTCGAGCAGGGTGCGGCGACCAATCCGTCGACCCAGGTACTCGACGCACTCGCGCGCGCTCTGCGGCTCGACGACACCGAGACGAGTCATCTTTATCGGCTGGCGGGTGCGACAACGCAACCGTCGAATCATGCGCGGACCCTCCGACCGGGTCTGGCCACTCTGCTCGACGCAATGCCCGACGTCGCGGCGATGGCCCTGTCTCCAACTCAACACATCGTCGGATGGAATCGCCTGGGGCATGCAGTCTTTGCCGGACACCTCGAACCGTCGGCACCATACGGCCCGACGCCTCCGAACAAGGTCGCGATGTTGTTCAACGATCCGGCAACACGAGCGCTCCATCGCGACTGGGAGCATGAGGCGCGTCTGGCGGTGGCATCCTTGCGGTTTGTCGTCGCACCGCTGGCGGCGCGGCCCGAGGCCATCGCACTGATTGACGAGTTATCCACAGCCAGTGAAGATTTCGCGCGCATTTGGGCGCAGCACCCAGTGCAGGCGTGTTCGAGTGGAGTCAAGTATTTCAACCACCCTGTGGTGGGTGCGTTGGAATTGCGCTACGAGATGCTGCACCTGCCCGAGGACGACGGTTACCGGCTGATCCTGATGCATGCCGTTCCCGGCTCCGCCGACGATGACTCACTGCGCATGCTCGCCAGCACCACTCACCCGGGATAGCACCGGCCCAACTCATTCGTATCCGCGCGGCCATCACCGACCGCGTGCTCACTTGTCGCGTCGTCCGCCTCCCATGGCACCACGCGTTCCCGATGGTTCAGGAGACACACGTATGTCCGACCTCACCGACCAACACGTCGATCAGGTGGCCAACAAGAATCGAAGAGTGCAGTCGCACAACCACTTCCACTCCCCCACACTTCGACACCCGGGCGCGGCGCTGGCGGCGCTGGCACTCGGTGGCTTCGGCATCGGTCTGACCGAGTTCATCATCTCGGGCCTGCTCACCGACGTCGCCGACGACCTGCGCGTCAGCGTGCCCACCGCGGGCGCACTCATCTGGTCGTATGCCCTCGCCGTAGCAGTGGGCGCCTTCACCGTCACCCCCCTTCTGAGCCGACGCCCACCCAAGTCCGCACTCCTGTTGTTGCTGGGCTTCTTCATCGCAGGCAGTGTGCTCACCGCGCTGGCACCGACATTCCCGATCGCGGTACTCGGCCGTGTCCTCACCGCCATGTGCCACGGGGGCTACTTCGGAATCGGTGCCGTCCTGGCCGCCGAGCTCGTCCGCCCGGACCGCAAGGCCCGCGCCATCGCGGTGATGTTCGGCGGACTGACCCTGGCGAATGTGGTCGGCGTACCGTTCGGCACGGTGGTCGGGCAGCATTTCGGATGGCGGGCAGCGTTCTGGGTGGTCAGCATCGTTGGTGTCCTTGCCTTGCTCGCCATCCTCGCGTTGGTGCCCGCGCGGCCCGCACCACCGGCGACTTCCGGTTCGTCCTACCGCGTGCTGGCACGTCCCCAGGTGATCGCGTCGATAGTGTTGACGATGACCCTCTTCGGCGGCCTCTTTGGTGCATTCATCTACATCGAACCGCTGGTCACCCACATCACCGGCTACTCCGATGCGGCGGTGCCATGGCTGTTGGTGCTGTTCGGTGCAGGTCTGTGCGTCGGCAACGCCGTGGGTGGGTGGGGCGCCGACCGCTCACTGACCATGACGTTGCGCGTGTTGGCTGTGTCGCTCACGATCACCCTCACCGTCTACGCGCTCGTCGTGCCCTGGCCGATACCGGTCGCGATCCTGCTGTTCGTGATGGGTTTCGTCGGTTTCGCGACCAGCCCAGCACTGCAATTGCGGGTGATGCGCAGCGCCCCCGCTGCACCGACGATGGCGTCGGCGGCCAACATCGCAGCCTTCAACGTCGGCAACGCGATCGGAACCCTCCTCGGCGGACTCACCATCGGCGCGGGACTGGGCTGGGTGTCGCCGGTGTGGGTCGGCGTCGGAATGGCCACGGTGGCAACCGTGCTCACCTTCACCGTTCGGAATCCGTGAGAACCACCCCACGCCGCCGGGGCATCGCGAACGACACCACCGCGCCGACGACCACCAGCGCGACCATCGCGATCATCGCCGCGCGGTATCCGGCGTCCATGGACGTCGCGGAGGTGAAGATCGTCCCGATCACCGCAGCACCCACCGCGACCGACAACGCCTGCACGGTGTTGAACACACCCGAGGCGGCGCCGGCCCGATGCACCGGAACCTCGTCGAGCACCAGCAGACCTGCCGACCCGACGACGAGCCCGAAACCGGCGCCGGCCAGGACCAAGGCCGGCACCAACCACCAGTAGGGATCGTCGGTGCGTGCCGCGAGCATCATCGTGACCACCCCGACGGCGAATACCAGTGCGCCGCATCGCAGCACCGAGGCCCCGAACCGGGGTGCCAGCACTGTCGCCGATATGCCTGCGGCGACGAACACCGTCACCGAGAAGGGCAGCCACATCAGGCCGGCGCGTAGCACCGAGAAGCCCAGCGCCGATTGCGCGTAGAGCGACTGGACCAGGAAGAAACCGCCGGTCGGCACCATGAAGGCGGCGAATGCCGCGAGTCCGGCGGTGAACGACCGGGTGGCGAACACCGCCGGGGGCACCATCGGCTCCACACCGCGCCGCGCCGAGGCCCACTGCCGACGGCCGAATTCGGCCAGCAACCCCACCCCGAGCGCCATGCAACCGAATCCCCATGCAGGCCAGCCATGTTCGGGACCCACGGTGATCGGAACCATCAGACTCGCCAGCCCCGCGCCGAGCAGCACCGCCGACGTGACGACGATCGGGGCGGGCACCTGCGCCTTGGACTCCGGAAGGAACGCGCGAGCGGCCAGGATCGCCAGGACGGCGATCGGGACATTGATGAGGAAGATCGGTCGCCACGACATCCCCCACCAGTCACCTGCGGTGATGACGCCGCCGAGCAGCGGGCCCGCCACGGCGGCGAACCCGATCACGGAGGTGAACATCCCCATGGCGGTACCCCGCTGCGCGGGCGGATACAACACCTGGATGCAGGTGAGCACCTGCGGAACCATCAGGGCCGCGGCGAGTCCCTGAAGGAATCGGAAGGCGACCAGAGACGCCGGATCCGCGGCGAGGCCACACGCCAACGAGGCGGCACCGAAGGCGGCCAGCCCGATCACGAACATCCGGCGACGCCCGTACCGATCGCCGAGTCGCGCACCGAGCACCAGACCCGACGCATATGCCAGCGGGTACCCGGCGGCGATCCACTGCAACGCCGCCGCGGACAGCCCGAGATCGGACTGCATGGTGCGCAGCGCGACGTTGACCACGGTGGCGTCCATCAATTCCATGAACGACGCGGTCAGCAGGCACAGCAGGGCCACGGTGCGGGCGCGAGCGCTCAAGACAGGTGGGCCCTGCACTCCCCCAAGGGTTTCGGTGATCGACATCGTGGGTGTTCCTTCGGCTCGTCTCGGTGGGGAGATCCCCTGTGACGACGACGGTAGGAACCATTGCGGTCAGAACCGGTCCGCGAATCAGCGTCGCTTCGAGGTTGCCCGCCGAATGATCGATCGCAATTTGCCCACCCGCGGCCCGATTTCGCGTTCGAAGCCGTGGTCGGTCGGCTGGTAGTAGTCGACACCGACCAGCTCGTCCGGCGGATACTGTTGCGGCACAACACCATCGGGGTCATCGTGCGGATAGCGATAGCCGACGCCGCTGCCCATCTTCTTCGCGCCGGCGTAGTGGCTGTCCCGCAGATGAGGCGGTACGGCGCCGGCCTTCCCGGCCTCGACGTCGGCCAGCGCGGCTCCGATCGCGCCGACGACGCCCGCCGACTTCGGTGCGGTCGCGAGATGGATGGTGGCTTGTGTCAGAGCCAGTTTCGCCTCGGGCATCCCGACCAGCGCCACCACCTGCGCGGCGGCAACAGCGGTCTGCAGGGCCATCGGGTCGGCCATCCCGATGTCCTCGCTGGCATGGATCATCAGCCGCCGCGCGATGAATCGCGGGTCCTCCCCCGCGGCGATCATCCGCGCCAGATAGTGCAGTGCGGCGTCGACGTCGGACCCGCGGATGGACTTGATGAACGCCGAGGTGACGTCGTAGTGCTGGTCGCCGTCGCGGTCGTAGCGCACCGCGGCCTTGTCGATGGCCGCTTCCACGTCGGCGAGATCCACCGCCGGGATCTCGCTCGCGTCGCCCTGCGCATCGGGATCGGACCGATCCTGGGACACGACGTCGGCGGCGGCCTCCAGGGCCGTCAACGCGCGCCGGGCGTCGCCACCGGCAACCGCGACGAGGTGATCGTAGGCGCCGTCGGTCACGCGAACCGCCCCGCCGAGACCGCGCTCGTCGGTGACCGCCCGGCGAAGAACCTCGCGGATGTCGTCGTCGGTCAGCGACCGCAACCGCAGCACCAGCGAGCGCGACAGCAGCGGCGAGACCACCGAGAACGACGGATTCTCCGTCGTGGCAGCCACCAGCAACACGATCCGGTTCTCGACGGCGTCGAGCAACGCGTCCTGCTGGGTCTTGGAGAAGCGATGGACCTCGTCGATGAACAGAACGGTCTGCTCGCCGTCGACGAGTCGTCGGCGGGCCACCTCGATGACCGCCCGCACCTCTTTGACCCCGGCCGACAGCGCCGACAGCGCCTCGAACCGCCCGCCGGCCGCGGTGGAGATCAGCGACGCCATGGTGGTCTTGCCGGTGCCCGGTGGGCCGTAGAGCAGCACCGACGCCGCACCGGAACCGTTGATGAGTCGACGCAACGGCGACCCCGAACCCAGCAGATGGGTCTGCCCGATGATCTCGTCGAGTGAGCGGGGCCGCATCCGGACGGCGAGCGGCGCCGAGACGCCGACGGCGGGTCCGCTGCAGGGTGACGCGGGATCGGGAGTGTCGAAAAGTCCGTTCATTCCCGCGTCAGGACAGCCAGACCCGGTGCAACGCAACGCCGATCGCGGCAGCGAAATCGGCGACGTCGGCGTTGACCGACCGCGCGGACGCGGCGAGATCCGACCACCTCGCGACGATCACGCGCGGATCGTTGGAATGCAGTGCCCAGTCGTGCGCGTGGTCGGCGGTGTCGAACTCTTGCGGACCTGCCGGGTCCGGCGATGCGACGTCGGTGTCCTCCTCCGGCAGCAGCCACACCGTCGACAGCCACGCCCACAGCAACCGGGCGACGACCAGCTTGCGCTGCAGATCGCCGTCTCGGCGCAGCGCCGGCCAGATGGTGTGCACCTCCGAACGCCACGCGTCGACCATCGCGGTCTCGAGTTGGTCGCGATGTTCGAGTGCGTGCGGGCCGAGTTGCGCCGGGAAGGTCACGAGCGCATAGGCGATGTCGAGGGTCGCGTCGCGGAATCCACCCCACTCGTAGTCCATGAACTGCACGCCGGCCTCGTTGAGCAGGATGTTCTCCGGACCCACATCCGACGGGCTGAACGCACGATGATCGCCCTCGTCGAACAGGGTGCACGCACCCTCGAGCGCGGCGCCGACCGAGCAGCCCATCTCGACCCCGAGGTCACCGGCTCGCGACCGGGCGATCCGGACCGCACGCCGGGCCTCCTCGCCGAGCAGGTCGCGCCCCTCGGTGCCGGAGGGCCCGCGGCGGACCAGGGCATCGAAGTCGACCTCGCCGCCGACGGTGGCCGCGTGCATGCGACCGAGCGCCTGACCCCACGCGCTCACCGCGCGGGAGATCTCGACGACGTCGACACCGCCGAGCAGGGTGGTCATCGCATTGCCGCGCCCGAGGTCGGAGAGCACCATCAGCCGCACGTCCGGGTCGGAGGCGATCAACTGGGGCCCCGGTCGGGACTCGGTGGGCAGCGCCGTCGCGTACTTGTACGAGGCGATCTCGCGGTGAAACGCGTGCGGATCCTCGTGTTCGGGGAGCGCTTTGATGACGAGGGTGCGGTCCATCGACAGGGGGTTCTGGGCGACGCGTACGCGCACCACGATGGTGCGCCCGCTTCCTCCGAGATCCTCCGGTTCGGCGAGCACGACCGGCGAACCGGCTCGATGCGACAACAGGGCCTCTGCGGCACGCACCACGCTGGTGATGCGGCTTTCTGTGATGACCGTCATGGCATCCCCCACGGTACCGAATGCCACCGACAGTCGTCACCGGCCGTTGGGGATTCGTGACCGATCGGGGGACATCCGAGCACATACGCGCGGTATCGGGCCTCGCCGATCCTCACGCGGATCCGGTGTCGGCGGCGACGCCCGGCCGGGTCGGGGCCGGCGGCGCGTCGGAGCCCTCGTCGAGTGGGCTGACGTCGACCGATACCTTGATCTCGCTGCGTGTGGCATCGGTGTAGATGACCCCGCGCAGCGGCGGCACATCGTCGTAGTCGCGACCCCAGGCGACGGTGACATGCCGCTCGTCGACCAGTTTGTCGTTGGTCGGATCAAAAGGCAGCCAGCGGCCGTCGGGGAGCCAGACCGCAGCCCAGGCGTGGCTCGCGTCGGCACCGAAGATACGTTCGCGCCCCGGGGGCGGGTCGGTCGCCAGATACCCCGATTCGTAGCGGCCGGCGAGCCCGACCGAACGCAGCGCGGCGATGGCCACGCGGGCGAAGTCCTGGCACACACCTTCGCGGCGGGCCATGACGGTGTCGACGCGGGTACTGATCGCCGTCGATCCCGATTTGTAGGTGAAGTCGCGGTAGATGCGGGTCGTCAGATCGGTCACCGCCTCGATGAGCGGCCGGTCCGGGGTGAACACGGTGGCCGCGTACTCGGTGACCGCCTCGGTGATCTCCGGCGGATCGAGATCGAGGGTGAACTCCGTCGCAAGCTGCGGGCCGAGGCTCGCCGGGCGGGCCTGCTCCCAGGGCGCCCGCGCCGCGGGGCTGACGATCAGGCCGGGATCGATCGGATCGACCTCGACGTCGGAGATACCGGTCACCACCAGTTCGGTGTGCGGGGTGTGCACGTGGAAGTAGGTGTCGGTGTTGCCGTACACGTCGAGTCCGGTCGAACGATCGTCCGGTTCGGGTTCGACGCTGACATCGTTGCGCAACACCCGCTGATGCGGCAGGTCACGCGGGATGAGGTAGCACCGCCCGTACGACGAGGAAACCTCCGCGTCGTAGGTGTAGACGGTGCGGTGGGTCACCCGGTAGCGACGGGTCGTCGGCGCTTCGGGTTGGGGGCTGCTCATGTGTCACCTCTCCCGAAGCCCCAGATGGGCTGCGCCGGGCGTGGCAGCGCGAACCTGCTGCGCGCCAGCACCTCCGACAACTCGCGTGAACCCTCTCGCAGGGTGGTCATCAGTTCGACGAGGTCACCGCGCCTGCCGTCGTCACCGACGGCGCCGAGATCGGCGGGATCGATACGCCGCAGTTCGGCGGTCATCTCCTCGACGAGTCGTTCGGCAGCCGCCGACCGCAAGGCGTCGGGCAGGTCGCTCAGGTCGGCGCGCATGCGGTCGAGCTGGTAGATCATCGCGCGTGGATTGGTCTCGTCGAACAGCAACAACTGCGCCACCGGGAGTAGTCGGTAGAGGCCACGGCTGCGCCTGCGGTAGATCACCGCCGACTCGCCGGCGATCAGGTAGGACTCCAACAGCGCCTGTTCGACGGCGGTCTCGTGGGGTGTTTCGAAGAGCGCCGCGGTCAGATCGGCCAGGGTGATGACCCGTTCGATCCGGCGTCCGACGTCCATGAACAGCCACGCCGCGTCGTGGACCATCGACTCGGCCTGCAACCCGACCAGCCCCAGCACCCCGTGCATGATGTCCTCGTGCGTGCGGGCCAGGTCGGGTCCGAGATCCAGCGATGCGTCGCCGAAGATGCCCGCGGTGCGCGCGCCGGTGGTCTGGTCGACCTCGGCGGACCTGGCCACCTGCCGGGCCAGCGATTCCACCGCCCGTTCCATCGAGGTCAGCACCATCCAGGTACTCGTCGACATCTGATCACGCACCGCGCGGGCCGCCGCGACGAGCCGGTCCACGGCGAAGGCGACGGTGCCCGGCACCGTCGCGTCGACGGTGAGTTCGGCGATACGCATGATCGCGGCGTTGACCTGCTCGGGCGAGCGTTGCCCGTCGTCGACCAACAGGTCGGCGGTGTGCAGGTGCTCGGCGGTACCGGTGACCGTGGCCACCGCGTGCAGGAACAGCGGAACCGCGGAGGTGCCCTGCATCCACGGCCGGTACTGGAAGTCCTGGCATCGTTCGCGAGCGACCTTCGTCAGGCGTGTCACCAGTTCGGTCCGCTCGCCGTAGCGGCCGAACCAGAACATGTCGGAGAGCACGCGCGGGCTCGCCGCGACGGCGGTGTCGACGTACTCGGCCGCCGACGGGCGCGGCGAGCGGATCTCGATGACCTCTTCGGCCGGCTCCCCTCGGGTTTCCGAACGACGCGAGACATGACCGCCGACCTCCGGGTTGGTCACCCAGACGTCCTTGGCGGCCACGGTCTGCAGCGCGGCCCCGCCGATCCCGTCGGCCAGCACCGACCCGAGTCCGCCGGGCATCACCGCATAGGTCGGGCCCTGCGCGACGCTGAAGGCACGCACCGAGACCGGCGCGGCGCGGACCGCGCCCGGGCGCCCGGTTCCCCCGGGGGTGATGGTCGGCGCCACCGAGTACGCCTCGAGCGAGCGCGCGACCCACTCCGCGCCGTGCGCGGTGATGCGGCGCGCGAGGTCGTCGCGGGTGTGCGCATCGGTGAGTGGACCGACGAACTCCTCGCCGGTGCGCACATTGGTCACCGACAGAACGGCCAGCTCGGCGAGCACCTTGGATCGCTGTAGCTCCTCACCCGCCCAGAACGTGGGGATCGACCCGAGCGCCAACTCCTCGTCGAGCAGCATCGGCGCGGCTGCCTCGAGGACGGTGTGCAGGGCCGGGTTCTCGCAGACACCGCTGCCGAGGGTGTTGACGACGGTCACCGTGCCCCGCGAGATCGCCTCGACGAGACCGGCGACGCCCAGGCGTGAGTCGGTGCGCAGGTCGAGTGGATCGCAGTACGCGGCGTCGATGCGGCGCAGCAGCACGTCGACCCGCTTGAAGCGGCCCAGCGAACGCATGTAGACCGCACCGTCACGCACCGTCAGATCGGCACCCTCCACCAGCGGAAAGCCGAGCATCGACGCGAGATACGCCTGGTCGAACGCGGTTTCGGACATGCTGCCGGGGCTGAGCACGGCCACCGTCGGGTCGTCGACCCCGGGCGGTGCGTAGTCGAACAGCGCCAGGCGCAGCGTCCCGGCGAAGGTCGCCATGGGGCGCGGTGCGCACGACTGGAACAGTTGCGGGAAGGTCCGGGAGACCAGTCGACGGTCGACGGTCGCAAAACCGATTCCCGACGGTGCCTGCGTTCGGTCGGCGTGGGCGACGAAACGTCCGTCGGTCAGCCGGACGAGATCGATGGCATGCAGGAACAGAGCGTGTGGACCGGCGACCTCCAGGCGCGCGGCCTTGCGGACGTATCCGGGATGGGCGAAGACCATCTCCGGGGGGATCAGCCCGGAGGTGATCAGTCGCTGGTCGCGATAGAGGTCGCGCAGGATCAGATCCAGCAGCATCGAGCGCTGGGTGATCGCCTTCTCCAGGGCCGTCCACTCGACGCCGTCGATGATCAGCGGGACGGCGTCCACCGACCACGGTCGGGCGACGGTCGTGCTGCCCTGCACGGCGTTGTAGACCACGCCCTCGTCCCGGGTTGCCGACGCCAGACGGGCGGCGGCGGTCCGCAACCGCTCGTCACCGCGCATGCCGTAGCCGGCCACCAGCTCGTCCCAGGCCGGACGCACCGCGCCGCCGACGTCGAGCATCTCGTCATGGTGGATGGGGCCGGCTGCGGCGCGCAGGACCCCCTCGTCGATCTGTGCGAGATCGAACAGCGCGTAGCCGTCGGAGCGATACCTGTCGAACACCGCGGGCAGTGGGCCACCCGCAGAATCGGTCACCGGAGAACTGTACGTGCCCGACGTAGGTCGAGGATCGCCGGGACCCCGGCGTCGATGGCGGCCCGGGCCAACCGTTCCCGCAACAGCCCGGTGTCGAGGGTGCCGGTGGTGTGTCCGGTGGCCTCGAACCGGCCGTTACGGCGCGATTCGGCCTCGACCGCGTTCACCGGCGGCCGCTCGTAGGCGCGCCCGCCCGGATGCACCACGTGATAGGTGGCACCGCCGACCGAGCGGCCGTTGACGGTGTCGACGAGATCGAAGGTCAGCGGGGTGTCGATGCTGATCGTCGGATGCAGCGCACTCGGCGGCTGCCAGGCCCGGAACCGGATACCCGCCACCCGCTCACCGGCCCGGCCGGTACCGCGCAGGGGAACCGGGAAACCGTTGCAGGTCAACACGTATCGATCGTCGTCGCCTCCGGCGACGCGTACCTGGACCCGCTCGATCGAGGAGTCCACATAGCGTGCGGTGCCGGTGCCGGTGGCCTCCTCGCCGAGCGTGTTCCACGGCTCGATGGCGCCCCGCAGTTCGATCTCCTGATCGCGGATCTGCACCGTCCCGAGTCGCGGGAAGC
Organism: Gordonia polyisoprenivorans; assembly: GCF_017654315.1. Lineage (NCBI taxonomy): Bacteria > Bacillati > Actinomycetota > Actinomycetes > Mycobacteriales > Gordoniaceae > Gordonia > Gordonia polyisoprenivorans. The sequence goes on along the minus strand of NZ_CP072203.1, from coordinate 3,378,306 downwards.
GGAACTCGGTGAACGGGTCGAGCCACGCGGTGTCGAACGGATAGCCGGCCTCGCGCAGTTCCTCGGCGACCGACGCGATGTCGGCGATGATGTAGTGCGGCAACAGGTATTTGCCGTGCAGATCGGCGCCGTGCCGGATCAGCCGCGCCCGATAGGGCTGCTTCCAGAACCAGGACACCAGCGAACGCACCAGCAGCGACTGCACCATCGCCATCCGGTGATGCGGGGGCATCTCGAATCCGCGCAATTCCAGCAGCCCGAGCCGGCCGCGCGCCGAGTCGGGACTGTAGAGCTTGTCGATGCAGAATTCGGCGCGGTGGGTGTTGCCGGTGATGTCGGTGAGCAGATGACGCAGGGCGCGGTCGGTCACCCACGGGTTCGGCGCCACGCCGACCGTCGGCGCGTGCGGCTCGCCCTTGGCGTGTTTGACCGGGACCGGTGTCTTCTCGGCGAGCCGATCGATCTCGGCGAAGGCGATCTCGAGTTCGTAGAGCGCCGATTCGCGCCCCTCGTCCGCCCGCGGCGCCTGCGAGGTTGTGCCGATGAACTTGCCGCTGAACAGATATGACAGGGCCGGATGGCGCTGCCAGTAGGTCAACATCGACACCAGCAGGTCCGGGCGGCGCAACAACGGCGAATCCGCCGGCGTGGGACCGCCGAGTGTGATGTGGTTGCCGCCGCCGGTACCGCCGTGCGAGCCGTCGAGGTCGAAGGTCTCGGTGCCCAACCGGGCTCGGCGCGCGTGATCGTAGAGCGACTCCAACAACTCCGATTGTTCGGCGAAACTCGACGTCGGCTGGATGTTGACCTCGATCACCCCCGGATCGGGGGTGACGGTCAGTGTGGTCAGACGCGGGTCGGCGGGCGGGCCGTAGCCCTCGATGACCACGGCGGTGCCGGTCGCCTCGGCGGCGTCGGCGATCATCTCGATGATCGCGAGGTATTCCTCGAGCGCCGCGGTCGGGGGGATGAACACGAACAGGGTCTCACCGCGCTGTTCGGCCACCACCGCGGTACGCGGCACGAACTGCGCCGGGTCCATCTCCAGCACGGTGAAGCCCAGGTCGTCGGAGGCCTTGTCGGGCAACGCTTCATGAGGCGCCGACGGATCGGACACGAACACCGCGGGAGCCGGCCCCCACGACAGCGAGTTCAGCGGCAGCCGCAGTCCCGCCGGGGAGGTGCCCGCGGTCAGAACCAGACGGCCGCGTCGGGTGGTCCACCGCGCGCTGTGCCAGGCGGTTTCGTCCTCGGATCGGCTCAGCGGCAACACATACGCCGTCGGGTGCACGACGTTGGCGTCGAGCCGGTCGAGCAGTTCCCGGCGCGCGGCGGTCGAGTCGGCGGGCGGTTCGAGGTCGGTCTCCGGGTCGTCGATCTCGACGGCGGCCTCGGCTCGCGCGAAGGCGCGTGCGGTGGGCGTTGTGGGGTCGGTTCCCGGGTCACCCGGTGGCAGCGCGGCGAGTTCGCGCATGCGGACCAACGGATCCTCGAAGGCCGGCATCACCTGCGACGAAGGCACGCCCAGACGGGAAGCGAAGGTCAGCAACAACTTCTGGGCGCGTTCGGCACCCTCGGCGGTGGGCACCGGGCCCGCGGTCTCGATGGCCATGGACTCGGCGGCGCGCGCGGGGCTCGACCACGGATCGGCGAGCAGCTCCGGCCGATCCCAGATCGGCTGCCCGTCGGTGCGCCACATGATCGCGATCTGCCAGCGCGGCAAGGGCTCTCCGGGATACCACTTGCCCTGGCTGCGCTGGACCAGCCCGGTCGGGGCGTAGTCGCGGTGCAGGCGCTCGGCGAGGTCGGAGGCGAGTAGTCGTTTGTGCGGGCCGTCGGCGGCGGTGGTCCACTCCGGATCGGTCTGTTTGTCGATGGAGACGAAGGTCGGTTCGCCACCCATGGTGAGCCGGACGTCGTTCTCGGCCATCGTCGCGTCCACGCGGGCACCGAGTTCACAGACCCGATCCCACTGGGAGGCCGTGTAGGGCAACGTGACCCGCGGGTCCTCGTGAAATCGCGTGACCGTGTTGGAGAAGTCCAGGGTGGCGTGGCAGGGACCGGTCGATCCGGTGATGGGTGCGGCGGCACCGGGACTCGGGGTCGCCGCGAGCGGGATGTGTCCCTCCCCCGCGAACAGTCCCGATGTCGGATCCATGCCGACCCACCCGGCGCCGGGCAGATACACCTCGGTCCACGCGTGCAGGTCGGTGAAATCGGCGTCGGGGCCCGACGGTCCGTCCAGCGACCGGATGTCGGAGGTCAACTGGACGAGATAGCCGGAGACGAATCGGGCGGCGAGCCCCAGTTCGCGCAGCAGCGCCACGAGCAGCCACGCCGAGTCGCGGCACGATCCGATCGCGCTGGACAGGGTGTACTCGGGGCTCTGCACGCCCTGCTCGAGACGTACCGTGTAGCCGACGGCCTGCTGCACCGCCTGGTTCAGCCCGACGAGGAAATCGATCACCCGGATCCTCGAGGTGGGCCGGTGCGCGGCGGCGAACTCGGCGATCGCCGGATGGACGGGCGCGCCGGCGAATTCACCCTCGGTGACCCCGACCGGCCGCAGGTAGGCCTCGAGGTCTTCTTTCAGATCCTCGGGGTAGTCGAATCCGTAGTGCTCGGCCCAATCCTCGATGAAGAAGTCGAACGGATTGATCGCGGTCAAATCGGCGAGCAGGCTGACGGTGATCGTCAACGACGTCGACGGCTCCGGGAACACCAGTCGCGCAAGGTAATTGCTGAACGCGTCCTGCTGCCAGTTGAGGAAGTGCTCACCCGGTTCGACCTTCAACGAGTAGGCCTCGATCGGCGTCCGCGAATGCGGTGCCGGCCGCAGCCGGACCACGTGCGGGAAGATCTTCACCGGCCGGTCGAAGGCGTAGCTCGTGCGATGTTCCAGCGCGACCTTGATGGTCACAGCAGCCCACCTACCTTTCACGTCACCTCGGCGCGGGTGCGGGCGCCACAGGTGTCCGTGAACCGCGGGTCCCGCCTGCGGAAAATCACATCACAGATGTGACCTGTGCGCCCGTCGTGCGATCGGGCTCACCCCGACGGCCACTCCGGATGGGCGGCCGCCGGGGTCGGCGGTCAGGCCGTGGGCTCGGCCGACCCGGGAGCGGGGGCGTCGGGCCCCTTCTTCGGTGCGGGCTTGGCGTCGATACCGGACTCCTTGCGCTGCTGTGCGGTGATCGGCGCAGGAGCGTCGGTCAACGGGTCGACGCCGCCACCGGACTTGGGGAACGCGATGACCTCACGGATGGACGACTCGCCCGCGAGCAGCGCGGTGATGCGATCCCAGCCGAAGGCGATCCCGCCGTGTGGCGGGGCGCCGTAGGCGAAGGCGTCGAGCAGGAAGCCGAACTTCTCCTGTGCCTCCTCGGGCCCGATGCCCATGATCTCGAAGACCCGTTCCTGTACGTCGCGGCGATGGATACGGATCGATCCGCCACCGATCTCGTTGCCGTTGCACACGATGTCGTAGGCGTAGGCCAGCGCCGCACCGGGATCGGATTCGAGGTGCTCCAGCGATTCCGGAGTGGGTGAGGTGAAGGCGTGGTGCACGGCGGTCCAGGCTCCGGAGCCGACGGCGACGTCACCCGCGGCGCTCGCCTCGTCGGCCGGCTCGAACAGTGGCGCGTCGACGACCCAGGTGAAGGCCCAGTCCGCGGTCGCGGGGTCGATCGGCTCGCCCGGTGCCGGGATGAGTCCCAGCCGGGTCGCGATCTCCGAGCGCGCGGCGCCGAGCAGCGCTCGCTGCGCCTTCGCGGGCCCGGCGGCGAAGAACACGCAGTCGCCCGGCGCGGCCCCGACATGTGCTGCCAGACCGTCACGTTCGGCGTCGGAGAGGTTCTTGGCGACCGGTCCGCCGAGGGTGCCGTCGTCGTTGACGAGCACGTAGGCCAGGCCCTTGGCTCCGCGTTGCTTGGCCCACTCCTGCCAGGCGTCGAGGGTGCGTCGCGGCTGCGAGGCTCCTCCGGGCATGACGACCGCACCGACGTACGGCGCCTGGAACACGCGGAATGGCGTCTCGGAGAAGTACTCGGTGCATTCGACGAGTTCGATGTCGAAACGCAGGTCGGGTTTGTCGCTGCCGAAACGGCGCATCGCCTCGGCGTAGGTGATGCGCGGGATCGGCGTGGTCAGCTCCACCCCGATCAGGCGCCACAACGCGACGAGGATCTCCTCGGCGAGCGCGATCACGTCGTCCTGGTCGACGAAGCTCATCTCGACGTCGAGCTGGGTGAACTCCGGCTGACGATCGGCGCGGAAGTCCTCGTCGCGGTAGCAGCGCGCGATCTGGAAGTACCGCTCCATGCCTGCGACCATCAGCAACTGTTTGAACAGCTGCGGACTCTGCGGGAGCGCGTAGAACGAGCCCGGCTGCAGGCGCGCGGGCACCAGGAAGTCGCGGGCGCCCTCAGGGGTCGAGCGCGTCAGCGTCGGGGTCTCGATCTCGACGAAGTCGCGGGCGAGCAGCACCCCGCGGGCGGCGGCGTTGACCTTCGAGCGCAGCCGCAGCGCCGATCCGGGACCCTCGCGGCGCAGGTCGAGGTACCGGTGGCGTAGGCGTGTCTCCTCACCGGGGTTCTCGTCGAGCTGGAACGGCAGTGGCGCCGCCTCGTTGAGCACCTCGAGGTGCCCGGCGTTGATCTCGATCTCACCCGACGGCAGATTGGGGTTCTCGCTGCCCTCGGGGCGCACCTCGACGACACCGGTCACGGCGATGCAGTACTCGGCGCGCAGCCGGTGCGCGGCCGCGGCGACCGCCTCGTCCCGGAAGACCACCTGCACGAGTCCGGAGCTGTCACGCAGATCGATGAACACCACGCCCCCGTGATCGCGGCGGCGGGCGACCCAGCCGGCGACGGTGACGGTCTGCGTGGCATCGGCGCGGCGCAGGGAACCGGCGAGATGTGTGCGGAGCACGAAGGTCCTTCCTCAGGGGTGGAGACGTCGAGAACGGTGGGCGCGTCGGCCCGTGACAATCGTAGGCGTCCACCGCACGCTGGCGGCCACCGCCCGGGCGGTTGTCGCGCACGGCTGCGCGTCGGCGAGTCTCGAACTGTTCGACCCGATCCGGGTGGTTCGTCTCGTTACGCTGTGGCCATGACTTTTCAGGGCAGCGGGCCGCTCGACACCGGGAACGTCTCCGGCGGCGGAGGTGGCGGTGGCGGCGCCGGGCGGATCGCGCTCGGCGGCGGTGCCGGCCTGATCATCACCATCGTGGCGTTGTTGTTCGGGGTCAACCCGGGAGACATCATGGGCGGCGGGACCACCGGAACCGGAAGCTCCAACTCGGCCTCGTCGTCGGTGATCGACGAGCACATCCGGACCTGCACCGTGGAGATGGCCAATCAGGGTGACGCGATCTGCCGGATCGTGGCCACCACCAACAGTCTCGACCACGTCTGGCCGACACTGATGTCGAACTACACGCCGCCGAAGACCACCATCTTCAGCGGGTCGGTGAACACCGCGTGCGGTGCGGCGACCTCGGCGACCGGCCCGTTCTATTGTCCCGCGGACAAGACCGCCTACTTCGACCCGGATTTCTTCGACACCCTCGTCCAGATGGGTGGCAGCAACGGCGCCCTGGCGCAGGAGTACGTCGTGGCCCACGAGTACGGCCATCACGTACAGAATCTGACCGGGGCGCTGCGCAAGGGCCAGCAACTCGGTTCGCAGGGACCGCTGTCGGGATCGGTGCGCGTCGAACTGCAGGCCGACTGCCTGGCCGGGGTGTGGGCGCATCACGCCAGTGACGAGGGATACGACAATCGGTTGCAGCAACTGACCCAGCAGGACATCGCCGGGGTCATCCAGACCGCCAAGGCCATCGGTGACGACACCATCCAGGGCGCCAACTCCAACCCGGAGGGCTGGACGCACGGGTCGGCGCAGCAGCGGGCCCGGTGGTTCACCATCGGCTATCAGGGCGGCGACCCCAAGCGCTGCGACACCTTCGCCACCAACGACCTGTGATGCCACCCGCACGCACCAGCACCGCCGTCGACGCGATCGCCGACGCCCATCTGCGCACGATGGCCGCCGACGACCCGATCCTGGCCACCGAACTCGGGATCGATGACGCCGCGGCCGACCGACTCACCGACTTCTCCCCCGACGCCGTCGCCACCCGCGCCGACCACGCCCGGGCAACGCTGGCCGCGCTCGGCGCCGCCGAGGTGTCCGACGACGTCGACCGGGTGACCGTCGCGACGATGACGGCGTCGCTGCGCCGCGAGCTCGCCCTCGCCGATGCGGGAGAGCTGACCGGTGTCTGCAACGTCATCGCCTCCCCGCTGCAGGCGATCCGCGACATCTTCGATCTGATGGACGTCGACTCGCCGACGGGGCGGGAGACGATGGTGCGCCGGATCGCGGCGATCCCGGACGCTCTGGCCACCGCGATCGCCGGCGTCGAACAACGACGCACAGCCGGCCCGCCGTTCGCCCGCCGGCAGGTGGAACTCGTTGCCGCACAGGCAGATCAGGCCCTCGCCGCGATCTCGGCGAACACCGGGACCATCGTCGCCGACCCCGGATTGGCCGCCGACCTCGAATCCGCCACCACCGCAGCGGGTTCGGCCTTCGCCGAGTTCGCCGCCCACCTGCGCACCCGGGTGGCGCCCGACGCCGTCCATGACGACGCCGTCGGCCGGGATCGGTATCTGCTGCATCTGCCGCACTACCTCGGTGCCGACGCCGATCCCGAGGAGGCCTACGACTGGGGTCTGGCCCATTTGCGCGAGATCGTCGCCGAACAGCAGGCCATCGCCGCGCAGCTGGTACCCGGAGGGGCGGTCGCCGATGCCCTGGCCGCACTCGATGCCGATGCGCGGTATCAGATCCACGACAAGCAGGCGTTCGTCGACTGGATGCAGGCGACCTCCGACGCCGCGGTCGACGGACTGGCCGGCACCCACTTCGACATCCCGGCCCGCCTGACCCGTCTGGAATGCCGGCTCGCGCCGTCGTCGACCGGGATCATCTACTACACCCAGCCCACCGCAGACCTGAGTCGGCCGGGCCGCATGTGGTGGGCGGTTCCCCCGGGGCAGACCGTGTTTCACACGTGGCAGGAGAAGACCACCGTCTACCACGAGGGTGTGCCCGGCCATCACCTCCAGCTGGGGTCGGCGATCGTCGACGACGACCTCAACTCGTGGCGCAAACTGGCGTCGTTCACCTCCGGGCACGGCGAGGGCTGGGCGCTCTACGCCGAACGCCTGATGGCCGAACTGGGCTGGCTCGACGACCCGGGCGACCGGATGGGCATGCTGGATTCGCAGCGGCTGCGCGCGGCACGCGTCGTCGTCGACATCGGCGTGCACTGCCGATTGCGTGCCCCCGAGTCGGTGGGCGGCGGCATCTGGGACGCCGAGAAGGCCTGGACGTTTCTCACCTCGTCGGTGGCCATGGACCGGGCGGTGCTGCGCTTCGAACTCGACCGCTACCTGGGCTGGCCCGGCCAGGCGCCGTCCTACGCACTGGGACAACGGGTCTGGGAACAGACCCGCGACGCCGCCCTCGCCGCGCATCCGGGGTGGACGCTCAAGGAGTTCCACACCCGTGCGCTGGCGCTCGGTGGGGTGAGCCTGGACGTCCTCGCCGATCGGATGAGCCGGGCGGAATGAGACCGATCCGTATGACATTTCCTCCGGTTTCCGGGGGAAATGTCATACGGATCGGCGTGCGCCTCAGCCCAGCAGACCCCGCACCTCGTCGACGAGACCGTCGAGCGAGGCCCGATGCTGGTCGCCGGTTGCCAGGTTCTTGATCTCGATGGTGCGCTCGGCGAGTTCACGATCACCGAGGACGAGTGCGAGCCGTGCGCCCGACCGGTCGGCGGCCTTCATCGCACCCTTGAGGCCGCGATCGCCGTAGGCGAGATCGACGCTGATCCCCGCGGCCCGCAGTGTCCCTGCGACGGATACCAATTCGGCTTTCGCGTCGGCGCCGAGCGGAACCCCGAAGACCTCGACGCGCGCGGCGTCGGCACCCGCGACGCCCTCCGCCTCGAGGGCGAGCATCGTGCGGTCGACGCCGAGCCCGAACCCGATCCCCGACAGATCCTGCTTACCGCCGATCTGCTGCATGAGGCCGTCGTAGCGCCCGCCGCCCCCGATCCCCGACTGCGCGCCCAGTCCGTCGTGGACGAATTCGAAGGTGGTCTTGGTGTAGTAGTCGAGTCCGCGTACCAGCCGCGGATTGATCTCGTAGGGCACGCCGAGCCGGTTCAGGTGGGCGAGCACCGTGTCGAAGTGGGCCCGCGCGTCGTCGCTCAGATAGTCCAGCAGCAGCGGCGCGCCGGCGGTGGCGGCCTTGATCTCGGGGCGTTTGTCGTCGAGCACACGCAGCGGATTGATCTCGGCGCGTTGACGGGTCGGCTCGTCGAGGTCGAGCCCGAAGAGGAACTGCTGCAACGCTTCCCGATACCGGGGTCGGCTCTCGTCGTCGCCGAGGGAGGTGATTTCCAGTCGGAAGCCGCTGAGCCCGAGGCGTCGATAGCCCTCGTCGGCGATCGCGATGACCTCCGCGTCGAGAGCCGGATCGTCGACGCCGATGGCCTCCACGCCGACCTGCTGCAGCTGGCGATAACGACCGGTCTGCGGCTTCTCGTACCGGAAGAACGGACCCGCATAGCAGAGTTTGACCGGCAGCTGACCACGGTCGAGGCCGTGTTGGATGACCGCGCGCATCACACCGGCGGTGCCCTCCGGGCGCAGCGTGACCGAGCGGCCACCGCGGTCGGCGAAGGTGTACATCTCCTTGCTGACGACGTCGGTGGACTCACCCACCCCGCGCGCGAACAACGCGGTGTCCTCGAAGGCGGGCAACTCGATGTGGCCGTAACCCGCGCGCCGCGCCGCCTCGGTGAGCGTGTCGCGCACCTTGCGGAAGTCGGCGGAGGCCGGCGGGTAGTAATCCGGGATACCCCGAGGTGCGGCGAAATCGTTGGTCACAGGCCCATTCGTCCCTTCTTCACGGTGCCGGCGCCCTCGGCGTCACCGGCGAGACCGACGAGGAACGGATTGCTCGCACGTTCGGCGCCGATCGAGGTCTGCGGTCCGTGTCCGGGGAGCACCTGTGTGTCGTCGGTGCGGGTCAGCAGCCGGGCGGCGATGGAGTCGAGCAGTTGCTGGTGGTTGCCCCCGGGCAGATCGGTGCGGCCGATGGACCCGGAGAACAATACGTCACCGGAGAAACACACCGGGACGGTGTCACCGGCACCGCTCTCGTCGATCGGCACGTCGAGGGTCAGCAACACCGAGCCCTGGGTGTGACCCGGTGCGTGGTCGACGGCCAGGCGCAGTCCGGCGATCTCCACCGTCTCGCCGTCGACGAAGTCGATCACCTTGTCCGGCTCCCGGAACTGCAGCGACCCGATCACCGAGGAGAGCGCGTGGCCGAGGCCGATGCCCGGGTCGGCGAGCATCGACCGGTCCTCGGGGTGGATGTAGGCCGGGATCGAGAATTCGTCGCAGAGGTCCGCCGCGGTCCACGTGTGATCGAGATGACCGTGGGTCAGCAGGACCGCCACCGGGGTGAGATCGTGCTCTGCCAGCACCTTCTTCGCCATCGGCGCCGCATCCTGTCCGGGATCGATGACGACAGCGTCGCCACCGGGCGCCGGGGCGAGGATGTAGCAGTTGGTCTGGAACATCCCTGCGGGGAAGCCGGTGATCAGCATTGCTCCATTGTGTCTCATACGAATCCGGCGGCCTCGACCGCGGTCGACTCCAGTGGCACCGCCCACGGTCGGCGTACCAGCTCGTTTGTCGACGCAGGCCTCGCCACGCCCGGCTGTGTCCTCGACCCGGTGCGGCGAGTTCACAGGAGATACTGGCACACTGCATGGGGTGTCCGGCGGGAGTCGGACGACGAGCAGAGTGCACACGACACCAAGCGCACACCGAGGAGGGGTCACAGCGTGGCGAGCAACAAGGAACCCGAGAAGCCGGGTGCCCACAACGATGCCGACAACGATGACCCGGCCACCTCGACTCCGTCGGGGCCGAACCCGAGCAAGAATCCCTCCGATCCCGCGGCCGATGGTCCGGCGACGTCCGACCGGGCGCTGACCAACGAGCAACGGCGCGAGGCCGCCAAGCGCAAGCTCGAGGACCGGCTGGAGCGCGAACGCGCCGCAGCGCGCAAACGCAAGGTCCTCATCGGTTCGGTCTCGGGTGTGGTGGTCATCGCGGTGCTCGCGACCGCCACCTACTTCATCGTCGACAAGATCCAGACCGATCGATTCAACGCCTCGCACACGACGTGCGATTACGTCGCCAAGGACAGCAACTTCAAGCAGATCCCGACGACGGTTCCCGCCGAGATCACCGATCCCGCCCAGCGCGCGCTCTATCAGGAGCAGATCGACAAGGTGAAGGCCGGCGAGTCCAAGCAGAAGACCGCGCCGATGCCCGACAAGACGCAGGCCAAGGACGGCACGTCCACGCTCACACTGACCACCACGCAGGGTGTCGTGCCGGTCGATCTCAATCGCACCGGCGCTCCGTGCAACACCGGCGCGGTCATCTCGCTCGCCGATCACGGCTACTACGACAACAGCCCGTGCCACCGGATGACGACCGCGGCTTTGAAGGTCCTGCAGTGCGGTGACCCGACCGGCACCGGTCTCGGCCAGCCCGGCTGGACGAGCCCCGACGAGCCGCCGACCGATCTCAAGCCGTCCGGTCAGGCCAACCCGATGACCGGCCAGCAGGCTGTCACCTACCCGCGCGGGACCGTCGCGATCGCCAACAGCGGTAGCGCCCAGCAGGGTGAGGCGAATTCCGGTGGATCGGCGCAGTTCTTCATCCTCATCCAGGACGGCACCCTGCCGCCGAGTTACGCGGTGGTCGGCACCGTCGCACCCGACGGTATGAAGGTCATCGACAAGGTGTTCGCCGGCGGCGTGAACCCCGGCATCGGACCCAACCAGACGACCGGTGCCTACGAGCGCACCGCCGACGACGGCTCACCGAAGCTGCCGATCACCATCGAGACCGCCAAGGTCTCCTGACGCGCGGTCTCGCCACGGCCCGGCCGTGGCGAGACCGATCAGGCCGCCGTCTTCTCAGGCAGCCGAGGTGACGCGGTACACGTCGTAGACGCCTTCGACGTTGCGGACGACGTTCAAGACGTGTCCGAGATGCTTCGGGTCGCCCATTTCGAAGGTAAATTTGCTGATCGCGACGCGATCGCGGCTGGTGGTGACCGACGCCGAGAGGATGTTCACCCGTTCGTCGGAGAGCACCTTGGTCACGTCGGAGAGCAGGCGGTGACGGTCGAGCGCCTCGACCTGGATGGCGACGAGGAAGATCGATTCGGGCGACGGCGCCCAGGAGACGTCGATGATCCGCTCGGACTGATCACGCAAGGCGGTGGCGTTGGTGCAGTCGGTGCGGTGCACACTGATCCCACCGCCGCGCGTCACGAATCCCATGATCTCGTCACCGGGTACCGGGGTGCAGCACTTGGCGAGCTTGATCAGCACATTGTCGACGCCCTCGACGACCACCCCGGCGTCGCCGCCCTGCCGGGAACGGCTGGGCATGGTCGACGGCGTGGATCGCTCGGCGATCTGTTCGGCGGCCTCGTCGATGCCTCCGAGTGCGGCGACGAGACGGTTCACCACATGCCGAGCCGAGACGTGGTTCTCCCCGACCGCGGTGTAGAGCGCGCTGACGTCGGTGTAGCGCAGCTCCTTGGCGACCGCGGCCATCGAGTCGGCACTCATCAGCCGCTGCAGGGGCAGTCCCCCGCGGCGGACCTCCTTGGCGATGGCGTCCTTGCCCTGCTCGAGCGCCTCCTCGCGACGCTCCTTGGCGAACCATTGGCGGATCTTGGCTTTCGCGCGTGGTGAGACGACGAAGTTCTGCCAGTCCTTGCTCGGTCCGGCCGTGGGTGCCTTCGAGGTGAACACCTCGACGACCTCACCGTTCTCGAGGGTGCGTTCGAGGGCGACGAGACGACCGTTGACACGTGCGCCGATGCAGCGGTGGCCGACCTCGGTGTGCACCGCGTAGGCGAAATCGACCGGTGTCGACCCGGCGGGCAGCGTGATCACGTCGCCCTTCGGGGTGAAGACGAAGATCTCCTTGACCGCGAGGTCGTAGCGCAGCGACTCGAGGAACTCCCCCGGGTCGGCGGCTTCTCGCTGCCAGTCGAGGAGCTGGCGCATCCACGCCATGTCGTCGACCTCGGCGACGTCGGACTTGCGGCCCTTGCGGTCCTTGTAGCCGCTCTCCTTGTACCGCCAGTGTGCGGCGATGCCGAACTCGGCGGTGCGATGCATGTCGTAGGTGCGGATCTGCACCTCGAGGGGTTTGCCCTCGGGACCGATCACCGTGGTGTGCAGGGACTGGTAGACCCCGAACCGCGGCTGGGCGATGTAGTCCTTGAACCGGCCCGCCATCGGCTGCCACAGCGAGTGCACCACGCCCACCGCGGCATAACAGTCGCGCACCTCGTCACACAGGATGCGCATGCCGACGAGGTCGTGGATGTCGTCGAACTCGCGGCCCTTGACGATCATCTTCTGATAGATCGACCAGTAGTGTTTGGGCCGGCCCTCGACCGTCGCGGTGATCCGGGCCGAGGACAGTGCGTTGTTGATGTCGGCGCGCACCCGCGCCAGGTAGGTGTCGCGTGAGGGTGCGCGGTCGGCGACCAGCCGCACGATCTCCTCGTACCGTTTGGGGTGCAGAATCGCGAACGAGAGGTCCTCGAGTTCCCACTTGACGGTCGCCATACCGAGCCGATGCGCCAGGGGCGCAATGACTTCCAGCGTCTCGCGGGCCTTGCGGGCCTGCTTCTCCGGTGGCAGGAAGCGCATCGTGCGCATGTTGTGCAAGCGGTCGGCGACCTTGATCACCAGCACGCGCGGGTCGCGGGCCATCGCGATGATCATCTTGCGGATCGTCTCGGCCTCCGCGGCGCTACCGAGGGCGACCTTGTCGAGTTTGGTCACCCCGTCGACGAGGTGGGTGACCTCCGCCCCGAACTCCGATTCCAGTTGCTCGAGGCTGTATCCGGTGTCCTCGACGGTGTCGTGCAGGAGCGCGGCGACCAGGGTGATGGTGTCCATACCGAGGTCGGCGAGGATCGTGGCCACCGCGAGCGGATGGGTGATGTAGGGGTCACCGGACTTGCGGTTCTGCCCCTGATGACGTTCGTCGGCGACGTCGTAGGCGCGTTGCAGCAAAGCGACGTCGGCCTTCGGGTAGATCTCCCGGTGCAGGGTGACCAGCGGTTCGAGCACCGGACGAACCGGGCTGCGGGTCGCGGTCATCCGGCGAGCGAGCCGGGCGCGGACCCGCCGCGACGCCGACGAATGTTGGGGCAGCGCGTCGTTCGTGTCGCCGGCGGGCCCAGACTCGACAGCCCCGGACTCGACAACCGCAGACTCGCCCGCTGCGGACTCCGCAGCTCTGGACTCGACCACTGCTGCGGAGTCCACCTCGGCGGGTCCGGCATCGGTGATCGGGCCCGCGGTACTCGGCTCGTCGGCCATCAGACCCTCCCTCGTCCTCGGCGGTGGACGCGGCGGGAGCACCGGATCGTTGCCTCACACCACCGGTCCGTCCCACCACACATGTCACAAGTCTAATCCGCGCTTTCGGGAGCACCGTCGGTCCGGCCGGAATGTGACGGGCCAGGCTGTCGGGGAACCACCATGGGCTCACCGATCGCCGCGGACCCGCTTGAGCCGTGCCTTGCCGAGATTGGTGCGCACCACCCAGGCCACGTCGGGGTCCGGATCCTGTGCCAGCGCGTCGAACACCGGCAATCCGGCGGCCGGATCGGCGGCCACGGCGACGCTCCACCCGTATCCCAGTCCCTTGCGCAGGGTACGGGTGTCCGGCGCGCGCCGTCGCGTGTCGGGGACCGCGCGCAGCACCTCGGTGGCTCGTCCACACACGTCGATCGCGTGGGCGGCCATCTCGGGGGTCCGCAGCAACCTCGGCTCGCAGATCGCGGCGACAGCGGCGCGGGCGAGCAGGGGGCCGGGGCCGTCCGCCCATTCGCGTGCCACCGCGGCCATCGAGGCGGGATCGTCGTCGCCCCACCGCTGCAGCGCCATCGCCACGCCCTCGCGGACCCGCCATCGCTCGTCGGCGGCGAGTTCACGCAGCCGGGCAAGACCTTTCGAGCGGTCCTCGGCCGAACAGAGCAGACGTCCGATCCCGGCGGCCCCGCAGGTGGCCCGATACTCGTCGGCGGCATCGGCGGCGTGCCAGATCGTCGTGGCGGACGCCTCCTCGACGAAGGCGGCCAGCAGGGTCAGGTTCGCCCGCGGCCCGGGCAGACCCGAGTGCGCGTCCAGGTAGCCCAACCAGCGCTCCGGCACGTCACCCAAGGCGACGAGTTCGCGTCGATACTCTTCAACACCCATATCCGCCAACGATTCTCATCGATCGATCAATCAGTGGTGACCGCGTGCACCGGAATGTCGGCGAAGCCGTCGGCGATGCGGGCCCGCCCGCCGAGCGCCGCGATCTCCATGATCACCGCGACACCCGTCACCTCGGCGCCGGCGCGACGCAGCAGTTCGGCCGCCGCCACCACGGTGCCACCGGTGGCGAGGACGTCGTCGACGAGCAGCACCCGCGATCCGGTGATGTCGATTCCGCTCGCCGGGATCTCCAGTCGCGCGCTGCCGTATTCGAGGTCGTAGTCGATCGAGTACACCGGTGGCGGGAGTTTGCCGCCCTTGCGGACGGCGAGGATTCCGACGCCCAGTTCTCGCGCGACGGCCCCGCCGAGCAGGAAGCCGCGGGCGTCGATGCCCGCCACCAGGTCGACCGACCCGCAGCCGTGGGTCAGCGCGGTCACGATCGCCGACAACCCGTCGGGATCGGCCAGCACCGGCGTCAGATCCTTGAAATCGATTCCCGGCGCCGGGAAGTCGGCCACCATGCGGCCGTGCTCGGCGATCGCGGCCCGCGCCCGGGCCAGGGCGTCGCCAGTCGGGGTATCGGGGGTCGGGGTCTCACTATCGTTGCTCACCGGCTGCGTACCCATCGGTCCATGTTCCATCCCGTTCCGTTTCGTCCCGCACCTGCGACGACGTTGGTGATCTGATCCTTCCAGCCATGCGCGCGGGGAGCAGCGAACAGTGGGATCGACGGCACCTGAGCCCACGCACCGTTCTCGATGGTCCGGACGAGCGCGAGGCGCTCGGATTCGAGATCGGTGACCGCCAAGGCGTCGATCGCATCATTGACCTGCGGGTTCGAGAAGTTCGGCAGATCGAGCGGGTCGTCTCCGCGCAGCTGATAGGCGTCTCGGGTCTCGTCCGCGGCACCCGCCGCGGCGAAGGCGGCGCCGTTGGCCACCACCAGCGCGTCGGCCGACGAGCCGAGTGCTCCGACCCCGGTGGTGTCGGCGCCGACGTCTTTGACGGTGATCCCCGCCGGGGCACATGCGGAGGTAATGGCCGCGACCATCTCTTTCCACCGCTCGGTCGGTGCGGCATATCCGATACGCACCGTCTTGGCCGGGCGGCCACCGGTATCACCGGCCGCCTGGGCCAGCAGGTCACGGGCGCGCGGAAGATCGGGACGCGCGTACTGCGTGCCGAACTCGCCGTTCAGCGATGCGGCCAACTCGTCACCCGGCGCAAGTACCCGCATGTTCCACATCTGGGCGCCGTATCCGAACTGCCGGGCGAGCGCATCGCGCGGCACACAGGAGGCGAATGCCCGTCGCACCCGGACGTCGGAGAACACCCCGCGCCCGGACAACACGAGCCCCTCGACGCCGAGCGCCTGACCGGGGGCACCGACCCGGAGTCCGGCACCGGCGGTGGCCGCGGGCGAGATCGCGCCGGAACGCGTTTCGTCGGCGCCGGCGACGAGGCCCGCGGTGACGTCGGCGACGTCGTAGTCGTCGTTCGCGATGCGTCGCGCGGCATCGCTGCCGCGCCCGAAGATCGCGATCCGTGAGGTGGCCGGCGGATCACCCCACCACTTGTCGTTGGCCACCAGCACCACGCCGCCGGATGCGGAGTAACTCGCGATCTTGTAGGGGCCGGCGGACGGGAAACGCGCGGGGTCGAGGTCTCCGGGGGCGAGATCGAAGCCGGTGTTCCAGGCCTTGGCGATACGCGCGATGGCGGTGCGGTTGCCGGTGCGGATCGGTTCGGCCACGTCGGGGACCCCGGCGGCGCGGGCCACCACCTGCGCCGGCAGTAGCGTGCCGGCGCCGAACAGGGACGCCCAGTCGGAGGGGTCGCGTCCGGCGGCGAAGGTGACGGTTGCCGACTTGTCGCCGGGCGCACAGTCGACGGAGTCGATGTCGCGGTAGCCCGCGGTGGTCGCCGGGGTGAACTGGCCGAATCGTCCACTCATCGCCGCCCAGGCCAGCACGAGGTCGTCGCAATCCATCGCCGTGCCGTCGGAATATGTTGCGCGCGGGTTGAATTGGTACTTCAGGATCAGCCGGTTGCCGGGCTCACGGGTGACGGTGCCGATATCGCGGTCAGGGGTGACCTGTCCGGAATCGCCGAGATAGCTGAAGCCCGAGAGCACGCGGGTGAACGCCATCAATACGCCGTCGGCGTTGCCGTTCTCGGTGTTCGCGTTGTAGCTGCGGATGTCGGCGTCGACGACGTAGTCGATCGTCGGGGGCGCAGCGTCCCGGGAACAGCCGGCGATCAGCCCGGCACCCACCAGCAGGCTCACCACCAGGACCGCGGACCTCATCGCCGGTGTGGTCGTACCATGCCAACACCTGGATTGCCGACCTCTCGATGCCACGACTGCCGAGACTATCGCGCGCGACGCCGTTTCCCGCTCGGTGCCGTCGGGGTGTCGTCCTCGGCTACGCCCCGACCGGTCGACGCCCGCGACGGGCGGCGGCGCGGCGGTGTGCTGCCCGCGTCCGGGTCCTGCCCGGCGGCGATGGCCGCGCGACGGTCGAGCACCCGGGCGGTATGGCGGGCGATCTCACGACGCCGTTCCTTGAGGGTCACCAACAGCGGGGTGGCGAGGAAGATCGACGAGTAGGTGCCCACCACGACGCCGACGAGCTGGATCAGCGCAAGATCCTTCAGCGTGCCGACCCCGAGCAGCCACACGGCGATGACCATCAGCGCGATGATCGGCAACACCGAGATGATCGTGGTGTTGATCGAGCGCATCAGGGTCTGGTTCACCGCGAGGTTGGCCTGCTCGGCATAGGTGCGACGCGACGTCTGCAGCACCGACCGGGTGTTCTCCGAGACCTTGTCGAACACGACGACGGTGTCGTAGAGGGAGAAACCGAGGATCGTCAGCAGACCGATGACGGTCGCCGGGGTGACCTCGAAGCCGACCAGCGAATACACCCCGGCCGTGCAGATGATGTCGAAGAACAGGGTCGCCAGCGCGGCGATCGACATCTCCCGGTCGAAGCGCACCGCGATGTAGACGAAGACGATCACCAGGAACACGGCGAGGGCGAGCAACATCTTCTCGGTGATCTCGCGTCCCCACGTGGAACTCACCTCGGAGATGCTGACGTCGGCGGCCTTGAGTGTCGGCGCATATGCGTCGGTGAGCGCGACGGTCACCGCGCGTGCCTGCTCGGCGCTGAGCGCGTCGGTACGCACCTGCACGGTTTCGCTCGACCCCGATCCGGCGGTCTGCACCGAATCCGGGGCAGTGCCGAGCGCCTTGCCGACGACATTCTCGACGGATTGGCTGGTGATGCCCTGCGACACCGGGATCGAGATCTGAGTGCCGCCCTCGAAATCGATACCGAAGGTGAACTGGCGCACGCCGATCGAGATGATGCCGACCGCGAGGATCAGCGCGGTGACGAGGTACCACATGCGGCGTTTGCCGATGACCTCGAAGGCGCCGGTACCGGTGTAGAGGCGCGAGAGGAACGACCGGGAGGTGTCGGCGTGGAAGTCGGCGTCACTGCCGGCGATCGTCACCGTCGTCGCCGTGCTCGGCTCGTCACCCGTCGTCGTGCTGCCGGTCGATGCGCCGGTGGTCCGATTGCTGCCGGTCATTTCGCCGATCCCTTCGTCGGACCAGAGGGGGTCGAGTCGGTCGATGTAGCGCCGGTCGATGCAGTGGTCGTCGTGGACGAACTGAGGTTCGACACCCGTTCGGCCCGTGAGGTTCTGCGCGCTCGCGCCACCTCGCTGACCGCCCCGAGTCCGTTGACCCGCGGCCGCGACAGGAACTCCGAGCGGCTGGCGAGCACGACGAGCGGATGCGTGACCAGGAACACGACCACGATGTCGAGGATGGTGGTCAGGCCGAGGGTGAAGGCGAAGCCGCGCACCTCGCCGACGGCGAGGATGTAGATGACCGCCGCGGCCAGGAAGCTGACGGCGTTACCCGACCAGATCGTGCGTCGCGCGCTCGCCCAGCCGCGCGGGACCGCGGACCGGAAACTTCGTCCCTCACGCATCTCGTCCTTGATGCGTTCGAAGTACACGACGAACGAGTCGGCGGTCATACCTATACCGATGATCAGACCGGCGATACCGGCCAGATCCAGGGTGAACCCGATCCAGCGGCCGAGCAGCACGATGATGCCGTAGACCATCGCCAGCGACAGCAGCAGCGACGCCACGGTGAGGAAGCCGAGCATGCGGTAGTAGGCCAACGCGTAGATCAGCACCGCGATCAATCCGATCGCCCCGGCCAGGAGGCCGGCCCGCAGCGAGGACAGACCCAGCGTGGCCGAGACGGTTTCGGCGTCGGAGGTGGAGAACGACAGTGGCAACGAGCCGTACTTGAGCACGTTGGCGAGGTCGGTGGCCTCGGCTTCGGTGAACGGCGAGCCGGTGATCTGGGTGGCTCCGCTGATTGCCTGGTTGATCACCGGTGCCGACACCACGCGGGTGTCGAGGGTGAATGCGGTCTGCTTGCCGATGTTGTTGGCGGTGTACTCCGGCCAGGTCGTCGCGGCGGCACCCTTGTATTCGAGGCTGACGATCCACTCACCGGTCTGCGGGTCGGTGCCCGCGCTGGCCGATTTCACATCCCGCCCGTCGATGATCTCCGGCCCGAGCAGGTACACCGTCTTGCCGTCGGTGGAGCAGGCGACCAGATACTGCTTCGGGTCGTCGTTGCCGAGTAGGGGGTCGTTGGCGCCGTTGGCGCAGTTCATCTTCGACATGTAGGCCTGCAGCGCCTGGGTGTTGGCGCCTGCGGGAGCCTGCCGGTTCTTCTTCTCCTGGGTGATCTGCCCGGCAACCTGATCGGCGGGGAGTTCGTTGGAGTCCTCGGTGCGCGTGGTGTTGGGCGGCTGCGGCGTCGCCGGTGCCGAGGTCTCGACCGGGCGCACATACAGACGAGCGGTCTGCCCCAGCGATTTCGCCTGGGAGCCGTCCTGTCCGGGCACGGTGATGACCAGGTTGTTCCCGCTGACCACGACCTCCGAGCCGCTCACGCCGAGCCCGTTGACACGCTGCTCGATGATCTGCTTGGCCTGGTTCAACTGATCGCGGGTCGGCGCCTGACCGTTGTCGGTGCGGGCGGTCAACGTCACGCGGGTACCGCCCTGCAGGTCGATGCCCAGCTTCGGTTCGGGCGAGCCGCCACCGGTGAGGAAGACGAGGAGATAGACGAGGGCCAGGAGCGCGACGAACGCCGTCAGCGGCTGCCACGGCGGGATCTCGATCGACGACGAGCGACCCGGCGGGCGTCGCCGGGTGCCCTTCTTCGATCCCCCCGCCGACCGCTTCCGGGTCGATTGGCCCGGCGCCTTCCGACCGCCGGGACCCGCCGTCCCGGTCGAATCGGCGGCAGCTCCCTTCGATTCGGCCCCACGCGAAAAACTCACGTACTCGATCTCCTTTGATGAGCGTCGACCGGCGCACCTGGGCGCACTCGTCGACGCGGACTACGCGGCGCGAACAGCCCGAGGGCCCGATCGCGCGATCGAGTGGCCACTCTACTGCCCCGCCCGCGCACAGCGGCACGCCACCGCCCCCGACGGCCCGGTGTCCATCGGGCCACGGCCCTCCCCTGGTGGGCCGACGGTCGGTCGAGCGGCCTGCGGTCGGTGTCGGGGTGTGTCTACTTGTCCGAGTCGGCCGACGCGTCGCCGCCGGACTTGTCGAGATTCGGCCGATCGGTGGTCACATCGGTGGGGGTGATCGTCTCGGGCGCCTCGTCGATGGACTCGGCGTCGGCCGCGGCGAACGGCGGGGTGTAACCGGGGTAGGTCGCGGCGGCCTCGTCGGTGGGTATCACCCGCATGACGGCCAGGCGGTTCCAGCGGGTGACCAAACCGGTCGCGATCTCGACATCGATGTACTCCGACGAGGTCGCGTCGATCACGGTGCCGAAGAGACCGCTCGACAGCTGGATACGGGTCCCGGTCTGGACGGAGTTCTGCATTTCCTGCGTCTCGGCGGCACGCTTCTTCTGCTTGCGCACCGAGAAGAACATGAAGCCGACCATGAGGACCAGCAGAAGTGGGAGAAACAGAGATTCCATCGAGGTGTCGTCGTCCTTGTCGTATCGAGATCGTCACCCGCGGCGCGACGCTGATGTCACGCTCGGCGGGTCGCCGGTGAGGGGCTCCGGCGAGTCACGCGCCCGCGACCCGTCGCCCCGGGGTGAGGACCACCGGTGACGTCGGCGCCGAGCGCACGCACTCCCTCCAGTGTGCCATGCGAGGCAAGTCCGCTCCCAACGCCGGGAATGTCGGCTTTGCGAGCATACGAGCGACGCTGAGGGTAGGCCCCTGGTCGTCGTGCTCCCCTAGATGTCGTCGAACAACGACGGGCTGCCCATCTCGCGCGGGCGGACCCCGAAGGTCGCGTTGAGAGCACCGGCAGGTGGTGTGAGCCCCAGGTGATACCACGCCGCAGCGGTCGCCACGCGTCCTCGCGGTGTGCGTGCGACCATCCCGGCGCGCACCAGGAACGGTTCGCACACCTCCTCGACGGTCGCCGGTTCCTCACCGACGGCCACCGCCAGTGTCGACACCCCGACCGGCCCGCCGCCGAACGCCCGGATCAACGCGTCGAGGACCGCGCGGTCGAGGCGGTCGAAACCCAGTTCGTCGACGTCGTAGACGGCCAGCGCCGCGCGTGAGATGTCGACGGTGATCACCCCGTCCCCGCGGACCTCGGCGTAGTCACGGACGCGCCGCAACAACCGGTTGGCGATGCGGGGAGTGCCCCGGGAGCGGCTCGCGATCTCCGAGGCGGCGTCGGCCTGCATCTCGATGCCCAGGATGCCCGCCGACCGGCGCAGCACCCGGACCAACTCGCCGGTCTCGTAGAACTCCATGTGCGCGGTGAACCCGAAGCGGTCACGCAGCGGACCGGTCAGCGATCCGGATCGGGTGGTGGCCCCGACCAGCGTGAACGGAGCCACGTCGAGCGGAATCGAGGTCGCTCCGGGCCCCTTGCCGACGACCACGTCGACCCGGAAGTCCTCCATCGCCAGGTACAGCATCTCCTCGGCGGGCCGGGCGATCCGATGGATCTCGTCGATGAAGAGCACGTCGCCTTCGACCAGATTGGACAGCATCGCCGCGAGGTCTCCTGCGCGTTCGAGAGCGGGCCCGGAGGTGACCCGGATCGCCGCACCCATCTCGCCGGCGATGATCATCGCCAGCGACGTCTTGCCCAGACCGGGCGGCCCCGACAACAGGATGTGATCGGGAGTGCTGCCACGTTTCTTGGCGCCGTGCAGCACCAGCTCGAGCTGTTCACACACCCGCGGTTGGCCGATGAACTCGGCGAGCGACCGCGGACGCAACCCGGCGTCGAAGTCCCCATCGGAACGCACCGGGGTGGCGCTGACCTCCCGCTCCTCCTCGAGTCCATCCTCGGTGAGGCGGTCGTCGGGGTTCATGCGGACTTCCCGAGCAGGGCCAGCGACCGGCGCAGCGCCATCGACGCGTCGGCGTCGGGCTGCTCGGCGAGCACCGCGGCCACCGCCTTCTCCGCCGGTGCCGCGGTGAAGCCGAGTCCGACGAGCGCCTCCGCGACCTGACCGGCCACGCCGACCGGCCGCGATCCCGCACCGGTGGCGGCGTCGGCGACCGGCCGATCGACCTTGTCGCGTAGTTCGACGACGAGGCGCTCGGCGACCCGCTTCCCGATACCCGGCACGCTCGTCAGCGCCTTCACGTCGGAATCGGCCAGAGCCCGCCGTAGGGCGTCGGGTTCGAGCACCGCCAGCGTTGCCATCGCCAGCCGTGGACCGACGCCGGTGACCGTCTGCAGCAGGGCGAACAGCGCGCGGGCGTCGGGTTCGGTGAACCCGTACAGCGTCATCGAGTCCTCGCGGACGATCATCGAGGTCAGCAGCGTCATCTCGTCGCCCCGTCGCATTCGCGAGAGCGTGTCGGGGGTCGCCAGCACCCGGTAACCCACCCCGGCACAGTCGATGACGACGTGATCGAGGGCGACCTCGACCACCGGTCCGCGTACCGACGCGATCATGAGCCTGTCCCCTTCCGCCCGGCCGGTACCGTCGCCGATCGCGCCGCGGCGACCCGCTGTCGGTGCACCCGGGCCATCTGTTCGGCGCGCTGTTGAGCCTGCGCCATCCGTTCGATCATCGGTCCCCGCCAGCAATGGCAGATCGCGAGCGCAAGGGCGTCGGCGGCATCGGCCGGACGGGGTTTGGTCTGCATCCCGAGGATACGGGTCACCATGGCGGTGACCTGCGCCTTGTCTGCGCGTCCGCTGCCGGTGACCGCGGCCTTCACCTCCGACGGGGTGTGAAACCGCACCGGCACGTCGCGCTGGCCTGCGGCGAGCGCGATGACCCCGCCGGCCTGCGCGGTCCCCATCGCCGTCGACACCTGGTTCTGGGCGAAGACACGCTCGATCGCCACCACATCGGGCTGGTGGATGTCGAGCCAGTGGCTGGCCGCGGTGTACACCGCCAGCAGGCGCTGGGCGAGTTCCATGTCGGTGGGTGTGCGGACCACATCGACGTCGAGGGCGGTCACACTGCGACCACTCCCCGACTCCACCAGCGCGATCCCGCACCGGGTCAGCCCCGGGTCGACGCCCATCACCCGCACTCGACACTCCTCCTCCGACGGCGAACAGTTGTTCGAGATTCTAGCGACGCCGACCGACAGAGGGTGGGATCGACACGGCAACCCGTGGCGAACGGATCCGGCCGAAGCGTGGAGAATACGGCCGTGCCCGCCTACCGACCGATCGACCCCGAGGGCCTGGTCGTCACGTGCGCCGAGAAGTGCGCGGCGCTGCCCGGTCAGCCGGTGGTGGGGATCGACGGCGCGGTGGCGGCCCGACCCGACCTGGTGGCGCTGCGGGTCGCCGAGGTGCTGCGCTCGCGCGGCCGTGCGGCCGAGGTCGTCCGGGTCGCCGATTACGTCCGGCCGGCCTCGCTACGGCTCGAATGGGGACCGCACGACGCCGAGGCGTTCACGACCTCGTGGTACGACTTCGCGGCGCTGCGCCGTGAGATGCTCGACGGCCTCCGCGACCACCAACGATGGCTACCACGGCTCTGGGATGAGCTCTCCGACAGGTCATTTCGCGATCAACGACGCGAGGCCGCCCCCGGCCAGGTGACCTTGATCGCCGGCGAGATGGTGCTGCGCGACGACCTCGACCTGGATCTGAGGATCGCGCTGCGGATGGGTCGCGCGGCACTGGAACGCAGGACGCCGGCCGACCGACGATGGACGATCGATCCGCTACTCGACCATCAACGCACCGCACCGGACCCCGACGTCGAGATCCGCTACGACCATCCGGACCGGCCGGCGCTGCGGGTTTGAGGCTGAACGATTGACGGCTGCGTTGGCGGGGCCTCAGCTGTCGAGTTCGGCGAGCACCTCGTCGCTGACGTCGACATTGCTGTACACGTTCTGGACGTCGTCGGAATCCTCGAGCGCGTCGATCAGCTTGAACACCTTGCGCGCGCCCTCGGCGTCGACGGGAACCTCCACCGACGCACGGAAGTCCGCCTCGGCCGATTCATAGTCGATGCCGGCTTCCTGCAATGCGGTACGCACCGCGACGAGGTCGGTCGGTTCGCTGACCACCTCAAACGTCTCGCCGAGGTCATTGACCTCCTCGGCGCCGGCGTCGAGCACGGCCATCAGGATGTCGTCCTCGCTCTGACCGTTCTTCTCCAGCGTCACCACACCCTTGCGGGTGAACAGGTAGGCCACCGACCCCGGGTCGGCCATGTTTCCGCCGTTGCGGGTCATCGCGGTCCGTACCTCGCCGGCGGCGCGATTGCGGTTGTCGGTGAGGCACTCGATGAGGATGGCGACACCGTTGGGTCCGTAGCCCTCGTAGGTGATGGTCTGCCAGTCGGCGCCACCGGCCTCTTCGCCGCCGCCCCGCTTGCGGGCCCGCTCGATGTTGTCGTTGGGCACCGACGACTTCTTGGCCTTCTGGATCGCGTCGTAGAGAGTCGGGTTGCCCGCAGGGTCACCACCACCGGTGCGCGCGGCGACCTCGATGTTCTTGATCAGCTTGGCGAACATCTTGCCGCGCTTGGCATCGATGACGGCCTTCTTGTGCTTGGTGGTCGCCCATTTGGAATGGCCGCTCATACGCTGTTACCGATCCTTCCCGTGCACCGGAGGAGCCCCTGCCGGGGAGATCCGGGCATGACTTCTGTGGAACACGTCACTACTCGTCGAACACGTCGGAGATCGATTCTACCGACGCGCCACCCGCCTCAACCGCGCACCATGTCGACGAAGTGCGCGTGCACCCGCCGATCACCGGTCACCTCAGGGTGGAACGAGGTGGCCAGCACGTTGCCCTGCCGCACCGCGACGACCCTCTCGGCGGCCGGACCGCCGGGCACCCGGGCGAGCACCTCCACGTCGGCGCCGACCTTCTCCACCCAGGGCGCGCGGATGAACACCGCGCGCATCGACGGTCCGCCGTCGGTGATGTGCTCGACGTCCAGGTCGGTTTCGAAGGACTCGACCTGACGCCCGAAAGCATTGCGGCGCACCGTGATATCGAGGGCATCGAGATGCCGGGCGTCGGGGCGCGTGTCGAGGATGCGGGAGGCCAGCAGGATCATCCCGGCGCACGAACCGTAGGCGGGCATGCCCTCGGCGAGCCGTTCGCGCAGCGGTTCGAACAACTCGAAGATCCCCAGGAGTTTGCTCATCGTGGTCGACTCGCCACCAGGGATCACCAGACCGTCGACCCGGTCGAGTTCGGTCGGGCGTCGGACTGCGGACGCCTGCGCGCCGGCACCGGTCAGCGCGGCGAGATGCTCGCGGACATCACCTTGGAGCGCGAGTACCCCGATCCGAGGTCGGGCGCCGCTCACCGGTTCTGCCGGGCGTGCTGATCGGCGGGCATCACGCGCCCGGTCCGGCTCAAGCCCTCTTGGGTCACCGCGGCCACCATCCGTCCGGCCCGGTCGAAGATGCGGCCCTGGGTCAGGGTGCGCCCGGCGCCCGCCGACGGCGAGGTCTGGTCGTAGAGCAGCCACTCGTCGGCGCGGAAGCTCCGCATGAACCACATCGCGTGGTCGAGGGACGCCGATTGGGGTTCGACGCCGGGATGGGGCACCTTCGACGACCCCAATAGGGTCATGTCGCTCATGTAGGCCAACGTGCACACGTGGATCGTCTGATCATCCGGCAACGGTTTGCGGTATCGGAACCACACCCGTTGCTGGGCGACGAAGAACGGTGAGGTGACCAGTTTGTCGGCCGGAACGATGCGGATGTCGAAGTTGTCCCACTCCTTGAACACCGCTTTTTCGTCGTCGCCGGCCAGGACGTGCCGGTCGGGCAGGTCCTCGGGGGCCGGTGCGGGCGGAATGGGGTCCTGATGTTCGATGCCTTCGTCGGTGGTGACATGGAACGACGCCGACATCGTGAAGATGGCCTCGCCGTTCTGGATTCCGGTCACGCGACGGGTCACGAAGGAACGGCCGTCACGGATGCGGTCGACGAGGAAGACCGCGGGAATGTCGGGGTTGCCGGGCCGCAGGAAGTACCCGTGCAGCGAATGCACCGAGAACTCGTCGGAGACGGTCCGGGTCGCCGATACCAGCGCCTGGCCGGCAACCTGTCCGCCGAAGGTGCGTTGGAGCTGACTCTCGAAGGCCCCGCCACGATAGATGTCGGTCTCGATGCGCTCGACCCTGAGGACGTCCTCGATCTCTGCCACCCGACCAGTATCCCGTATGCGGTCCGTCGACACTCGAAAGGGCCTGCGCAGACGGTTCGCTGCGCGGTCGCCGTGGGCACCGGGTGCCCGGATTCGTCACAGCTCGTCGAGACGAACCAGACCGTCCTGCACGGCGCGCGCAACGAGGGCCGCCTTGGTCGGCGCGGTGCGGCCGATCTCGGCGTACTTGGCGCGGATACGGGTCAGGTGGGTGTTGACGGTGCCGAGGGAGATGAAGAGCTCTTGGGCCACAGCGGGTTTCGAGTCCACCATCAGCCAGGTGCGCAGCACCTCGATCTCGCGGTTGGTCAGGCTCGGCCGGGGCAGTTCGGGAGCCGCGGCCTCCTCGACGGGCTGCGGCGCCTCGGGCACCAGTCGCATGAGCGGGTTGGTCGGCATCGGCTGCTGACCGGGCAGCGGCATCCGGCGGGCGGCGAGCCGCGCGAGTGCCTCGGTGCGCCGGCGGTCGGCCTCGGCCCGGCGACGAGCGGCCTGGGCGAGCTGATTGGCGGGGATGTGGGAAACGACTGCGGTCATGGTGTCCTCCTGGATTCGCGTCATGCGTTGGGCTCCGTTGCCCCGATGCAGAAGACGTTATGAGCGATCCGACGAGAGGTCGATGGGGAGAACTCCCCTGCCCATGGGTAGAACTACCCATGAAATAAGTGCAGGTCAGAAGGGGTAAATCGGAGCCGATGGGGAGTTGTCGACACGACTACCCATGCGTCGTTCCCCAGGAAGGGGGAACGGGCCCCGACATCAGCTCGCGGCGTTGCGCGCAGCCTCGGCGTCGATCAGCGGGAGATCCTCACGCGTGACGATGCGGGAGGCGACCGCGTACTCGACCAGGCGGGCCCGACGATTGCTGGCGAGTTTGCCGCCTCCGGCGCGCATGCCGCTGACCCCGAGTTGATCGAGCTTGTCGCAGACGTTGTCGAGCTTGCGGTTGAACTTCGTCAGCGGCCACCCCAGCCGGGCGGCCGCCTTCGCCGACGACGGGATCGCGCTGGCCCCGGTGCCCTCACGGCGCAGGATCTCTTCCGCGAGCACGACGATGAGCAGCTTTTGGCTCTCGGTGAGCATCGGGACGCCCTGAGTGGTCCGGCCGCCGACGAAGGACTGCTCGGTGAGTGGGCGCACCTGTGGGGCCGTGGCGTAGACGCTGAGTTCGTAGGTGGTCGGGCCGGCGGTGAACACGATCGTCGTCTCGCCGAACACCAGCGGCATACGAGCACCCGGTCCGAGGGTCGCCGAGAACCCGACGTCTCCGGCCGACACGCTCGCCGAGAGGTGGGTGCCCAGGTTGGTGAGCCACCACAGCCCGTTTTCGTTGTGCAACACCAGGAATCGGCGATGCAGATAGGGGTTGTCGTCGACGGAGAGGTCGGCCTCGCGCCCGACGGTGAATCGTCGGTCACCCATCAACGGATAGCGCTCACCGCAGTATTCGACGTAGGTCATCCCCGGGGGCACCGGAGTGCTCCCCGAATGCTCCGACCCCGGATGTCCCGGTTCAGGAATCATTCATCCGACCCCGATCACTTCTCCGGCGTGGGCTCCGCGTCGCCCCCGTCGGTTGCGGTCCCGTCGGCCACGGTCGTCTCGTCCGCTGTTGCTTCGGCGTCCTCGGCCCCTGCCTCATCGGCCCCTGCGCCGGCGGTCCCTGCGTCAGAGCCCGTTGCTCCGTCGATGGCGGTGCCGTCCACCCCAGCACCGTCCACCACAGCGCCGTCCGCATCACCGTTGACGGCGGGCATCCGGATGGTCGGAACCGATTCGTGGACCTCGACGACGATGACGGTCACGTTGTCGTGAGCGCCGAGTTCGAGTGCGGCGTCGACGAGTTGGTCTGCGGCGTCGACCACTCCGTCGGCGTCACCGAGGATGCGGGCGATCTCGTCGTCGGGCAGTTCCCCGGTCAAACCGTCCGAGCACATGAGCAGGATGTCGCCCGGTAACGCGACGGTGCTGAAGTAGTCGGCGACGGGTTCGATCATGCCCGCGCCGAGCGCTCGGGTGATCACGTTGCGACGCGGATCGGTGCGGGCGTCCTCGGGAGTGAGGAACCCGGCGTCGATGAAGTCCTGGACCTGCGAGTGATCGCGGGTCAGTTGCTGCAGGGTGCCGTGCTGGAAGCGATAGGTGCGCGAATCACCGATGTTGAGGATCAGCCAATGCGGCTCCCCCTCGACGGTGACGAGCACCGCTCCGGTCGTCGTGGTTCCCGCGCGGCGCTCCGAGGAGGTCTCGATGTCGGAGATCCGGGCCTGCGCCTCGTCGAGGAGGTCGATGAGGGCCTTCTGCGTCTCGATCAGCTCGCCGGCACTCGTGGCAGCCGACAGCGTCAGCAGCGCCGCCTCACTGGCGAGTTCCCCGCTGTCGTGCCCGCCCATACCGTCGGCCAGCAGGTACTTTCCCGGCATGGCCAGAGCAGCGTCCTCGTTGGTCTCACGCACCCGGCCGACGCTGCAACGCACCGCCCACTCCAGACGCAGATCCTCCACGAAGTGGGTGCCCGAGGTCGCCTCGTCGCGGACGATGCTCACCGAATCCATGGTCAGCAGATCCTACCGGCGAGACCTCGCCGGACAGCGTCGGACCACACCGGAAAACAGCCGTTCGGTCGACGGATACTCGCGGTCAGGACGGTCACCAACCTCGTTCGGCGAGCCGGTGCGGCGCCGGGATGTCGTCGACGTTGATCCCGACCATCGCCTCACCGAGTCCGCGCGAGACCTTCGCCAGCACGTCGGGGTCGTCGTGGAAGGTCGTCGCCTGCACGATCGCGGCCGCACGCTGCGCCGGGTTGCCGGACTTGAAGATGCCCGATCCGACGAACACGCCCTCGGCGCCGAGTTGCATCATCATCGCCGCATCGGCCGGGGTCGCGATGCCACCGGCAGTGAACAAGGTGACGGGCAGCTTGCCCGCCCGCGCGACCTCGGCAACCAGCTCGTAGGGCGCCTGCAGCTCCTTGGCGGCCACATACAGCTCGTCGGTCGGCAGCGAGGTGAGCCTGCGGATCTCGTCGCGGATCTTGCGCATGTGCGTCGTCGCGTTCGAGACGTCGCCGGTGCCGGCCTCACCCTTGGACCGGATCATCGCCGCTCCCTCGGTGATACGGCGCAGCGCCTCACCGAGATTGGTGGCACCGCAGACGAACGGCACCGTGAACGCCCACTTGTCGATGTGGTTGGCGTAGTCGGCCGGGGTCAGCACCTCGGACTCGTCGACGTAGTCGACGCCGAGGCTCTGCAGGATCTGGGCCTCGACGAAGTGGCCGATACGGGCCTTGGCCATCACGGGGATCGATACCGCGGCGATGATCCCGTCGATCATGTCCGGATCACTCATCCGCGAGACGCCACCCTGGGCACGGATGTCGGCGGGCACACGCTCGAGCGCCATCACCGCGACCGCGCCGGCGTCCTCGGCGATCTTGGCCTGATCGGGGGTGACCACGTCCATGATCACGCCGCCCTTGAGCATCTCGGCCATGCCCCGCTTCACCCGCGCGGTGCCCTGTCCGGACTCGGGGGTGCCGTGGTGTCCGTTGATCGCGGACGTCGCATCAGACCCGGGGGTGGTCCCGGACTGGGGTTGGCTCACTGGAGGTCTCCTGGTTCGCGGTTCTTCGAGTCTCGGCGACGGCGCAGCCCTCGGCTGCGCAGCGCGTCCCACCAGGATAGGTGAGGTGTCCGGCGCACTCGCCACACACCTCGGTTTGGCCGACTCCGCTCAGTCGGCGGTGCCGGGGGTCACCCGCTCGACGATCTCGAAGTACTCGGGTCGCTGTGCGCGTCCGCCCAGGCGCAACAACCGCACCAGGAAGCGGTCGGCCAGGCTGAGGGTGTCGCGGACGGCGTCGTTGTAGAAGCGGCGGGCCATCATCACCCGGGTCTCGGCGTCGGCCAATTCGGCGATCAGTCCGGGTGGACGGACCGACGGGTCCACCCTGCTCAGCGCCGTGGACAAAGCATTCTCGGCATCCTCGCGGGAGGCGCGCGGAGCGTGCTCGGCGGCGTCGGCACAGGCGGCGAGGTGCCGTGCGGCGGTGGCGATCTCCGGATCACCGGAGTCCTCCATCCACGCGGTGAGTACCCGCACCACCACGGTTCGACGCTCCAGTGCCGCCTCCAGCGCCTGCCAGGCGAGGTCGACGCGGACGTTGAGCCGGTCGAGCCGATTCGCGCGACTGTAGGCCCAGGCACCGATGATCACCAGGATCGCCACGATGATCACGACCACCACGATCGTCAACGCCGACATCTCCTCCACCCCCTCGGTTCGTGCGGCACGACGTCAGTCCGACACCACGACCGGGCCGGCACCGACGGTGACGGTCTCGTACACGCGCATGATCTGATCGGCGACCCGCGACCAGTCGTAGCGGGCCGCGCGGGCACGTGCGGCCCGCACCTGGTCGGCGCGGGCGTCGTCGTCGGCGAGTAGTTCGATCAGTCCCGACGCCAGTTCGTCGGCGGCGCCGACCGTGAACAGCCGGCCCGCCCGGCCGTCGTCGAGCACGCGCCGGAACGCGTCGAGTTTGCTGGCGATCACCGCCGCGCCGGCGGCCATGGCCTCGACGAGCACGATGCCGAAGCTCTCGCCGCCGAGGTTCGGAGCGCAGTACACCTCGGCCGAGGCCAGCGCGCGGGCCTTCGTGGCGTCGTCGACCTGACCGAGGAACACGAGGTGGTCGGCGAGATCTCCGGCGCGACGCCGCAACGCTTTCTGGTTACCACCGCCGACCACGAGAACCCGCAGGTCGCCGAATCGCTCCACCACCGTGGGCAGTGCGCGCATGAGGATGTCGATGCCCTTGCGGGGCTCGTCGTAGCGACCGAGGAACAGCACCGTACGCCCCGGCCACGGATAGCCGTCGAGGGGTTCGGCGTCGGCGAACGATCTGACGTTGATGCCGTTGGGGATCTCCACCGCGTCGGAACCCAGCGACTCCATCTGCCATCGTCGTGCCAGTTCACTGACCGCGATCTTACCCGAGATGCGCTCGTGATAGGGCCGCAGCATGCCTTGGAAAGTGCTGAGCCACAACGATTTCGACGTAGATGTGTGGAATGTCGTGACGATCGGCCCGGAGGCCACCATCAGTGCCATCATCGACAGGCTCGGCGAATTGGGTTCGTGGACGTGCAACACGTCGAAGTGGTTGTCGGCGATCCAGCGACGCAGTCGTCGATATCCGTTGGGGCTGAAGTTCACCCGCGATACCGAGCCGTTGTAGGGAATGGCGAGCGCCGGGCCGCCGGAGACGACGTAGTCGGGTAGGTCGGTGTCACCGTCGGCGGGGGCGATCACGCTGACATGGTGTCCGCGTTCGATGAACACCGCGGCGAGTTCGGCGACGTGCGCCTGCACTCCGCCGGGGACGGAGAACGAGTACGGGCACACCATGCCGATCCTCATGTGCTCTCCCCGGCCCCGTGCACCCGATCACGCTGGCGCTCCGACCAGTCGGCTTCCCACAGGGGCTGCAGCATGTGCCAGTCGGCGGGGTGTGCGGCGATGTTCTGGGCGAAGGTGTCGGCGAGCGCCTGGGTCGCGGCCTCGACACCGACGGATACGTCGATCTCGTTGCTGACGGTGATCTGCGAGCCGGGCGCGTCGGTGAACCAGTGGTGCACCGGCAACAAGCCGGCTCCGGTCTCGATGGCCAGCCGCGCCGAGCCCGCAGGCATGCGGGTGCGTTCGCCGAAGAAGGTGACCGGGACGCCGTGGCGCGCGATGTCGCGTTCGCCGAGCAGGCACACGATTCCGCCGGCGCGAAGGCGCTCGGCCAACAGGCCGAACGGTGGCTGCTCGCCGCCGGAGAGCGGAAAGATCTCGAATCCCAACGACTCCCGGTAGTCGACGAACCGACGGAACAGCGATTCCGGTTTGAGTCGTTCGGCGACGGTGGCGAAACTCCCGCGGTTCTGCACCAGCCAGACGCCCGCCATGTCCCAGTTGCCCGAGTGCGGCAGCGCCAGGACCACACCCTTGCCGCGGTCGAGAGCCGCATCGAGTCGTGCCTGATCAGGGGGTGGGACGACGACGGTCTCGGCGGTGGCCGCCAGGTCCTGCGCGGGCAGACGGAAGGCCTCGTACCAATACCGCGCATAGGAGCGCATCGCATCGGCGACGAGGTCGTCGGGGACCTGGGCGCCGGTGGTGCCGAGGACCCGGGCGAGATTGCGGCGCAACTGCTCCGGTCCGCCATTGCGGCGCCCGGCGAAGGCACCGGCCCGGTCGAAGGCGGCGCGCGCCGGTCCGTCCGGAGCATGGCGGACACCGGCCCACCCGGCCCGATAGCCGAGGTCGGCGGCACCCGCGGACAGCCGCTCGAGCGCCGACCCCACCCTCGTCGACCCGCTCACCGGGCGTCCGCGCCGGGTTCGGTTCCGGCCCCGTCCGGCCCGTCGGAATCGGCGGCTGCCGCGGCCATCGGGATCAGTTCACGCGCGCCGGGTGACGCCGCGATCGACCACATGCGCTGACCGACGGTGATGACCGAGCCGACCGCGAGCAACCACATCGCAACATGGATGGCCCACCACAGACCCAGCCCGGTCAATCCGGCCCCGACGAGCACGATGATGAGCCGGTCGGGTCGCTCGATGAGACCGCCGTCGCCGTCGAGGCCGGCAGCTTCGGCGCGGGCCTTCGCATACGAGATGACCTGAGAGGTCACCAAACAGATCAGGGTGGCGACGAAGAGCAGCTGGTGCGGGTGGGTCCAGGCACACCACCAGGCCAGTCCGGCGAAGATCGCGCCGTCGGCGATCCGGTCGCAGGTCGCGTCGAGCACCGACCCGAAACGGGTGCCACCACCGCGGGCTCGCGCCATCGCACCGTCGAGCATGTCGAACATCACGAACAGCCAGATGACCATCGTGCCCCAGAACAACTGCCCCATCGGGAACAGCGTCAGCGCCGCGGCCACCGAGGCCACGGTGCCGATGAGCGTCATCATGTCGGGGGTGAGTCCGGTGCGCAGCAACGCCCGCCCGATGGGCAGCGTCACCTTCGACACCGACGCGCGGCCCCGGATGCTCAGCACCGATGCGCTCCTTCTCCCCGATCGAGATTCACCGCTCGCCCCGCCCCTCGCCGAGCCCTTGACCTGCACCGAACCGTTCCCACGCCTCCGCGAGGAGGTGACGGGTATCGCGCAGCAATTGCGGCATGACCTTCGCGCCGCCGACCACCGTGATGAAGTTCGCATCCCCCACCCAGCGCGGAACGATGTGCTGGTGCAGGTGTTCGGCCAACGATCCCCCCGCGGCGTAACCGAGGTTCAAACCGACGTTGAACGCGTTGGGGTTCGAGACCGACTTGATGGTGCGGATCATCCGCTGGGTGAAGGCCATCAGCTCGGCCGACTCCCCCGGCGTCAACGCCTCCAGGTCGGCGACCTGCCGATACGGCACGACCATCGTGTGCCCGGGGTTGTACGGGTACAGGTTGAGCACCGCGTAGACGTGCTCACCGCGCGCGACGATCAACCCGTCCTCGTCGGTCATCGTCGGGATGTCGAGGAACGGATGCCCGGTGGACTTGGTCGCCGGCGGGTCGGCGGTGATGTAGGTCATCCGATGCGGACTCCACAACCGCTGCAACCGATCCGGATCGCCGGTGCCGCAGTCCCGGATCTGCTCGTCGGTGCTCTGCTCGTTGGCGCTCGGCTGGTCGGCTCCCCGGTCCTCAGCCATCGTGGTCCCCACCCGCCCCGGCGGCGATGAGCTCACTGGTCGGCGAATAGTTGCGACGGGCGCCGATCCACTCGGTGATCGTCTCGACCGCTTGCGCCGTGGGCACGCCGTTGACCTGGGTTCCGTCGCGGAAGCGGAAACTCACCGCGCCTGCGGCGACATCGCGTTCGCCCGCGAGCAGCATGAACGGCACCTTTCCGGTGGTGTGGGTGCGGATCTTCTTCTGCATGCGGTCGTCAGAATAGTCGACCTCCGCGCGGATTCCGCGTTTCTTGAGGTCGTCGACGACGCCTTGCAGATGATCGGCGAAGGTGTCGGCGACCGGGATGCCGACCACCTGTACCGGCGACAACCACGCCGGGAACGCGCCGGCGTAGTGCTCGGTCAGCACGCCGAAGAACCGTTCGATCGAGCCGAACAACGCGCGGTGGATCATCACGGGCTGGTGTTTGGCGCCGTCACCGCCGGTGAATTCGAGGTCGAAGCGCGCGGGCTGATTGAAGTCGAGCTGGATGGTCGACATCTGCCAGTTGCGGCCCAGCGCGTCCTTGACCTGCACGGAGATCTTCGGACCGTAGAACGCGGCGCCGCCCGGGTCGGGTACGAGATCCAGACCCGACTCACGCGCCACCTCGGCGAGGGTGTTGGTCGCGATCTCCCACGATTCGTCATCGCCGACGTACTTCTTGGGGTCCTTGGTCGAGAGCTCGAGGTAGTAGTCGTCGAGTCCGTAGTCGGCCAGCAGGTCCAGGACGAAGGTCAGCAGGGACCGGAGTTCGTCGCGCATCTGCTCGCGTGTGCAGTAGATGTGCGCATCGTCCTGCGTCATGCCGCGCACACGGGTGAGCCCGTGCACGACGCCGGACTTCTCGTAGCGGTAGACCGAGCCGAACTCGAAGAGCCGCAACGGCAATTCCCGATACGAGCGGCCCCGGGACCGGAAGATCAGGTTGTGCATCGGGCAGTTCATCGGCTTGAGGTAGTAGTCCTGCGCCGGTTTGCGCACCGTGCCGTCGTCGTTGAACTCGGCGTCGAGTTGCATCGGCGGGAACATGCCGTCGGCGTACCACTCGAGGTGCCCGGATACCTCGTAGAGATGCGATTTGGTGATGTGCGGGGTGTTGACGAACTCGTAGCCCTCTTCGGTGTGGCGTTTGCGCGAGTAGTCCTCGAGTTCCTTGCGGATGATCCCACCCTTGGGGTGGAAGACCGGGAGGCCGGAACCGAGCTCATCGGGGAAGCTGAACAGGTCGAGTTCGGCGCCGAGCTTGCGGTGATCGCGTTTCTCGGCCTCGGCGAGCAACTCCAGGTACGCCTCCTGCGCCTCCGCCGATTCCCATGCGGTGCCGTAGATGCGCTGCAGGTCGGCGTTGTCCTGATCGCCGCGCCAGTAGGCCGCCGAGCTGCGGGTGAGCTTGAACGCCGCGATGTACTTGGTGGTCGGCACGTGCGGACCACGGCAGAGATCGCACCAGATGCGTTCTCCGGTGCGGGGATTGAGGTTGTCGTAGGCGGTGAGTTCGGCGCCGCCGACCTCCATCACCTCACTGTCGGCGGCCGCGCCCTTGTCGTCGATGAGTTCGAGCTTGAACGGCTCGTTCGCCAGTTCCATCCGGGCCTCATCCTTGGAGGCGTAGACCCGACGCGAAAACCGTTGGCCCGACTTGATGATCTGCTTCATCTTCTTCTCGAGGGCGGCGAGATCCTCGGGGGTGAACGGCTCGGCGACGTCGAAGTCGTAGTAGAAGCCGTCCTTGATGGGCGGACCGATGCCGAGTTTGGCGTCGGGGAACAGTTCCTGCACGGCCTGCGCGAGGACGTGGGCGGTCGAATGCCGGATCACGCTGCGACCGGCCTCGGTGTCGGCGGCGACGGGCTCGACGTCGGTGTCGAGTTCCGGGATCCACGACAGATCGCGCAGGTCGCCGGCCGCGTCGCGGACGACGACGATCGCCTGCGGCCCCTTGTTGGGCAGGTCGTGCTCACGCAGCGCGGTGCCCGCGGTGGTCCCAGCAGGCACACGGATCGTGGCTGGGTGACTCACCTTGAGATCGTCGGGCACGGCGAACGCTCCTCACACATGTGGCGGCACCGGTCGCCGGTGCCGCCGAATTTTCGATTTCGTGGTCGATCGTATCCGCGCCGGGTACGCGGGCGTGCCGGAGGATGGGCCGCGCGTCACAGGATCGGGCTCTCGGCCCAATCGGCGTGGACGTCGAACCATCCCGCGACCGTTCCGAACACGCCCAGCACCCACAGTGAGGCCAGCACCACCACACACGTGGCCAGCCCGAACATCCCCTGCACCGACCAGTGCCGGCGCTTCATCCACTCCAGCCAGGCGTCATAGCGGCCGCGGGCGAAGCGCAGCAACCGATGCGCCCACTCGAACTCCGACGCGAGGATGCCCAGACCGAGGAAGACGATGAGCCAACCGGGCCCGGGGTACGGGATGGCGACGATTCCGCCGGCGAGAACGATCGCGCCAACCACGCCGACGCCGATCCGGTAGGTCAGATTCAGTCGGGGGTCGCGCCGGACGATGTAGCGGCGTTGCCGTCCCCAGATGCGAAGTCGTTCCCACGCCCGCACTGTCGACTCCCGTCCTGCTCTGGTCGATCCCGATTGTCGGTTCGATCCGTGTGATCGCCGGAGTCGTCCGGCGTGCCGCCAGGATACCGATCGATGTCGGGTTAGTCGGATACCGAGCGTCGGGAGAGGCCGACGACAAGCGTCACCGCAATGGTGACGAGCAGCACCGCGACGTAGGCACCCGAATAGAAGACGACGGCCGCACCGTCGTACCAATGCACGTTCGGCCAGCGCGGCATCATGAACACGCCGATCGCGATGGCGTGATCGGAACTCTGATAGCGCCCGCTGGTCCACCAGTTGTACGACCAGGCGAACGTGGCGAGAACCAACGCGACCGGCAGGACCCACCACCACAGGCGCCGGCGGTCGGCGAGAGTGCCTCGGTAGGCCACGTCGATCGCGACGATCAGCAACGGCACGAACCACACCCAGTGGTGGCCCCACGAGAACGGCGATGCCGCCGCCGCGGTCATGCCGGTGATGGTGACCGACAACAACCGCCAGCCCCGGCGATAGGCGAGGACCGCAGCGCACAGGCCCACCACCACGACCACCGCGGCGACCGGCACCCACATCCACGCGGGCGCCTCGAACACGGTCCCGCCATCGGGATACGGGTGACGGAAGGAGGTCGCACCGAAGTAGGCGAGCAACTGCGAGAGAAAACCGTTGATCGACTGGTTGGCCGGTGAATCGACGCGACCCACCCGGTCGGCCGACCCGAGGTAGGTGGTCCAGTAGTCGCGGGAGTCGCCCGGAATGACGACGAAGGCAACCGCGACGGTCACCGCGAAGCCCACGACCACCCCGATTGCGGCGCGCCAGCGACGGAGTGCGAGCAGATAGAGAACGAAGAATCCGGGGGTGAGCTTGATTCCCGCGGCAATGCCCACCCAGAAGCCCCGGACACGGGAATTCGGCCGGTTCAGGTCACAGAAGACGAGGTCGGCGAGGATCAGGAACATGAGGAACACGTTGATCTGGCCGAGCCAGATCGTCGTGCGCACCGGCTCGAGCGCGGTGACGGCGACGGCCAGCAGCACCGACAACGTCCACAGCCGCGCGTCGGCTCGGTAGCCCAGACTGCGGAACCCGAGGAGCACGGTGATCACCAGGACGACGCCGATTGCCGCCCACCACAACAGTTTTGCGCCTGCAAAACCGATGAGGGACAGCGGCGCGAAGATCACCGCGGCGAACGGCGGATAGGTGAAGTCCAGATCGGAGATCAGCGAGTGGTGATACAACGGCGCCGAGGTGAGCACGGTGTGCCCACCGGCGCGATAGACGCGCAGATCCACTCCGTTGTGCAGCAGGCCGTAGAAGGGATTGTGCATCGGGATGACGGTGATCTGCCAGACGAACACCGCGATGGCCGCAATTGCGGCAAGCCCGACCAGCCCCCACCCGACGGAGCGGGGTTGCCGCCCGACGAGGGTCGCGCTGCTCGGCATGGGTAACACCGTACGACGATCCTCGGTCGATCAGAGGACTGCGTGGCCGACACGCCGACGATGTGAGCGGGTTACGTATTCAGGCGAAACGGTGGATCTCGCCGCCCGTACCGTACGGCGACCATCCGGGATCGCCCGAGGTGGCGAACCGCACCCACGTGGCGTGCATGTCGTCGGCGATCTTCTGGTCGGGTTCGGGGCCGACGAGCGCGTGCGCCTCGTCGAGGTGATCGAAGACGAACGGGATCTCGACCGCGTGCCCGGCGCGGATGTCACCTTGCGGGCTCTCGTATCCGAACTCGTAGAGATGGGTGGAGGCCCGGTCTCCCTGAGCACTGCCGCGCACCTCGGCGAGAGTGGTGGTCGGGCCGGAGAACGCGGCCCGGCTCAGGGCCTCGCTCAGCGCGTCGCCGGCGCTGACGCCCGCGTCGAGGCGGTCCCGCAGGAACTCGGCACCACCGTCGGTCGAGCCGAGCATCGCCGCCGCCCCCTCCTCCGTGACCGCCGACGCCCCACCGGTGGCCACCATGAAAAACCGGAACTCGTCGGCGTTCCAGCCGGCCAGCAACGGCACCGAGGCGCCGGCCCCGGCCGCGATGGCGTCGACCGGCCGGGCGGTGAGCACGTCGCCGTCGATCACCGGGAACTGCGACATGATGCCGAGGCCGACCTTCACGATCGACTCGCCCCACACCTGCGGATCGGGGGCCAGCATGAGTTCGAGTGCAACCTGGGTCTGCGCCTTGAGCAGCTCGTCGCCGGAGACCTGACCGAGTGCGTCGGCGGTGGCGTCCACGCGCAGCAGCGCCGCGAGCCGGTCGGTGACCTTGCGCGCGTCGGCGGGGTCGGCGGCCGCATTGCCGTTGCCGCTCTCCATGATCGCCCGTCCGAACAATCCGTCCGCGCGCGGCGAGGACAGCAGCGAGGCGACGCTCATGGCGCCGGCGGACTCGCCGAAGACGGTGATGTTGTCGGGGTCGCCGCCGAATGCGGAGATGTTCTCCCGCACCCAACGCAGCGCGGCGATCTGATCGAGCAGTCCGCGGTTCTCCGGAGCGCCCGCGACCGAGGCGAATCCCGGTGTGCCGAGCCGATAATTGATGCCGACGCAGACGACGCCGTCGCGGGCGAAGGTGTCCCCGGCGTACATCGTGATCCGGTTGGAACCACGGGTGAAAGCACCCCCATGAATCCACACCATCACCGGCAGCCCGGCGCCGCCCGGATCCGGGGTCCAGACGTTCAGGTTCAGGTAGTCGTCGCCATCGACGATGACGTTGTCGAGCAGTGCGGCGATTGGCGCGGGGTACGGCGCCTGTGGTGCGGTCGGGCCGTAGGCGGTGGCATCCCGAACCCCGTCCCACGACGGTGCAGGCTTGGGTGCGGCAAACGCATCGGGCCCGACCGGCGGTGCGGCGTAAGGGATTCCGAGGAATGCGGAGATCCCATCGGTGGTGCTGCCGGAGAGTGCGCCGCCGGCGATCGAGACGACGGGGGCGTGAACATCAGCGCGGGTCATACCCGCCGACGCTACGCCGCCGCCCCGTGAAATCGGCGGACATCGCGGGGAGCCCTCCGGATCTCGGCAAGTGCCGGTCAGGCCAGGAGCGCCCTACTCCGCGCGGCAATCACCTGAAGTGTCCTCTCCGTAGCGGCAACATCACCGGCGTCCAGCCCTTCCCAGATGGACGCGGTGACCTCGGCGATCTCGCGGAGCTTCTCGGCGACCAGCGCGCGACCTCGAGCCGACGCTGTGTTGCCGGCCACGAGACCGCGGCCTGCGAGCGCTTCAACGAGCTCTCGCGCGTCGGCAAGGTGCGTCTTGTGCGCCACCAGTGCCCCCAGATCGCCACCGGCATCGTTACCAACTGCCAGGCGCAGCACAACCCACTCGGGTTCGCTGAGGCCGGTTCCCTGGAGTATGCGCCGCAGCACTGCATTCAGCCCCTTCTCGGTCTCACCGATCAGTTGTGGTCCCAGAGGGGTCATCGAACTCTCCTTCTCGATATTCGTTGGTGGAACCAACATACATTTCGTTGGCGGAGCCAACAAGGGTCTAGGCTGATCCGATGTCGATCAGCCGCATCGAGAAGACCCCGACCTGGCTGCTGGCCCGCGCCAGCAGCAGCGCGCACAAGAAGCTGTCGGCGGCGTTCACGCCCTGGCAGCTTCGCCCGGTGCACTTTCGGGTGCTCGCAGCCCTACACGAGCTTGGCGAGATGACCCAGGCCGACCTGGGCCGCCGACTCGACCTGGACCGCAAGGATGTGGCAACCTGCGTGGACCTCCTGACGTCGCGGTCTCTTGTGAGCCGCCACGCAGACCCGCGCGACGCCAGGCGAAAGATCGTCGGCCTCGACGATCCCGGCCGCCGATTGCTACCTCGCCTATGTGCAGCGCTCAATAGCGTCCAGCAAGAGGTGCTCGCGCCGTTGTCTCCTCGTGAGGCCACCGAGTTGTTGAGGTTGCTGGTGAAGATGAGCGAGTGCTGACAAGTCGTGCCGGGCATCCGGTCACAGGAGACGACACCCTGGTGTAACCGAGTGACCGTGCCGAACAGCAATCGATGGAGACGCTGCTGACCAATGGTGGTCGGGGGCCATGCCCCGCGAATCGTCCACCAGCATTCGCGTTCATTGCATAGTGGTCTCCACCACCGACCTCGACCACCCCTGCGTTTCTACCGGGACACGTTGCGGGTGGTGGTTGACGGCGCCACCGACTTCGTAACGTCCTCCATGCCGGTGATCTGCAGGTGATGCTGCACGAGCATCCGGTGGAGCGTGGTGATGGCTGCGGCAGCGATCACCTTCGCGATCGACGACCTCGACGCCACCGTGGCAGCGTGGCAGCGTGGAACACGCAAGGCAATCGAGTGATCGACCCGCCGAGCAACCAACCCTGGAGTGAACTGGCAAAGCCGTCATGCGCGACGCCGACGGCCACGTCGTCTGCTGGTTCAGAACGACGACCGGTCACCGGCAGCGCGCAACCCTCGGTGTGACAGTGCCCGGTAGGCCGGCGCGTCGGCCACATCGGTCAATGGATCGTCACGATGTGTCACGCTGGTCCGGTGACCGAATCGGGCGAGAGTTCCTCCCACCGTTCCCGGCAGATCCGTCCGGGCACTGTTCACGGGCTCGACGCCCACCTCATCGAGACGCCGAACGCGCGGGCGGCGATTTCGGTGTTCGGCGGGCAGGTGCTGTCGTTCCGCCCCGTCGGAACGGGCCACGACGTGTTGTGGGCGTCCCCGGTGTTGGCCGATCTGCCGACGCCCATCCGCGGCGGAATCCCGGTCTGCTGGCCGTATTTCGCACGCGAGGGCCAGACCGGCGACGTTCCCTCGCACGGTTACGCGCGCACCGCACGATGGGCGATCACCGGATCCGCGGTCGTTGAGACCGGCGAGGTCGAGGTCTCGCTGGCACCCGAAGGACTCGATCACCTCGGCCTGCGCCTGTCGATGACCGTGCGGGTCGGCGCAACGTTGGAGCAGGGCATCCACACCCACAACCCGGGTACGACGCCTGCGCGGCTCACCGAGGCGCTGCACAACTACTTTCGCGTCTCCGACGTCGCTGATGTCCGCGTCGAGGGGTTGGCCGGGCTGAACTACGCCGACAAATTCGACAGCGGCGCGATCCATCCGCAGCACGGTGAATGGACGTTGCCGAGTTCCCCTGCGCGCAGCGATCGCCTGTACCCGGGGGCGGGCGGCACCTACCGGATCGTCGACCCCGGCTTCGGTCGGGTCATCGAGATCCGTGGACGCCAGGCGCGCACGGCCGTCGTCTGGAATCCCGGTGCGGACGTCGCCGCGGGCATGGCCGATGTCGGTCCGCACTGGCGCGAGTTCGTGTGTGTCGAGACGGCCAATGCCGGCCCCGACGTCGTCGAGGTTCCCGCCGGGGCCACCTACTCCATGTGGCAGACCATCTCCGTCGCGCCCGTCTCATAACTCCGGGTATCGAATCTCGTAAGTCTCAAAACTCGTTGGAACGCCGTCAGGATCCAATAGCCGGAAGTAATTCTCAGGACTGCGTTATCGAACTGACGATCGCCATCGGCCTCGTTCGTCTCAAATCTCACCGCGTGTCTCATCTCAGTAGCCCACCTTTTGAGATAATCTCGTCGGCATGGCCACCACCGATCCGGGAGCGCAACCCGGGATGCTCCTCGGTTACGCGCGGGAGAGTTCGGACTCCCCTGCACTCGATGAGCAGATCGATCTGCTCATCGACAACGGCGTCGACCCGGAGCGCGTGTACTCCGACCATTCGCGCCACGACTCCCCCACCGCACACCGCCCGGGACTCGACGCGCTGCTCGGCTACGCCCGCCCCGGTGACACCGTCGTGGTCGTCGGGATGGACCGGCTCGGACGCAGCACCCCGGAGTTGCTCTCGACCGTGCGCACCCTCGACGACCGCAGTATCGGTGTCCGCTCGATTCGCGAGCGATTGCGTACCGACGACGACGTCGGAGCGACGCTCGTCGGCGTCCTCGCCTCACTGGCCGTGGTGAACGACGAGGCCGCCCGAACACGCCAACGAACCCAACCCAGGCCGACCCGACACAGCGGAAGTTCCCCGCTCGGACGCCCCCGTGCGCTGACCGACGACCAGGTCGAACTCGCACAACGCATGCGGGACAACGGAGATCCCGTTCCGACCATTGCCACGACCCTCGGGGTCAGCCGCGCCACCCTGTACAGAACTCTCGCCGAGAAGAGGACCACCCGATGACCACCAGCAACTCCCGCGT
This sequence comes from Gordonia polyisoprenivorans, assembly GCF_017654315.1. NCBI lineage: Bacteria > Bacillati > Actinomycetota > Actinomycetes > Mycobacteriales > Gordoniaceae > Gordonia > Gordonia polyisoprenivorans. The sequence goes on along the minus strand of NZ_CP072203.1, from coordinate 3,335,656 downwards.
ACTCGCCTTCCCGACCGCCATCCCGCCGGAGTCGGCGATCAGCGACCCGACTCTCGACGAGGCGGAATTCCAGCGCGGATACGACGAGGCATCGGACTACCTCGCGTCCTTGCCGCGTGCCTGGGCCGCCAATCACGCGACGGCGGCGTTGGCCGCCGGCGAGATCCCCCAGATCACCCAAAGCTACGAACGTGGTTATCGCGCAGCCCTATACGGATATAGTCGGCATTCGCGGCGCTGAGTTCCACACCGGCCGCAGATAACCGTCACGAAGCAAGCATGTACCGCAAGATCACGCGATACCGATACATGCCATCGACGACCACGTTCTGGATGCGGGTCACAGTGGTGCCCTCGCGAACAAGCTCCTCGACGATCTCGATGTCATCGCATCGGCGGACCGTCGGCGGGTACCCGGACTCCTCGTAGTCCAGCACGTGGTCACGGCCGTCTTCCGTCCCGAGAAAACCATGAAAGGTGTAGCCCAGGCCTTCGAGCGCACCCTCTCCGGACCAGAAGGGGATCTCGGGATCAGTGCCGTCGGCGAGTTCGTGGAACGAACCGTCGGACCGAATCGTCAGCTCGACGGCGAACGGCGCCTCGATGGGAGCCGTGGAATTGCACACCGCGCTGTCGGGATCGGGCTGTCCGTCGAGCCATTGATCGTTCGCGTCCTCGGCAAGGTCCTCGCTCCAGTCGAGTTCGACTGCTTCGACGGACTGCAGGCGCCATCGTCCGACGAGGTCCTGGGTCGACTCGCCGGTGCTGTGCGAGGGCGGATACACCTCCTGTGCTTCGAGGCATTCGACGCTGACACGTACCGGTTGAACGTCGTTGCCGACCCCTTCGGGCCAAATCCGGATGTCGCCGGCGACACCCGGTCCATTGTCGAGGATCAGGTAACGGTTGTCACCCCACGGCGTGACGCTCGGGGCAACGGTGACCTCGATTCCCTCCGCGGTCACCGCGGACGTACGCAATCGTGCGAGCGCACCGGGCCGCACCACATGCTCGACGGTCAGCGGCTCCCAACGGGAATCAGGTTGCGCCACAACTTCTCCGAAGAGATCCGACAGGTAGGCGTCGAGTTCATCACCCAACCACACGCACCATCGCCAGACGGCGGGTCCGGTGACGACGGCGCGGCGAGCCGTGCCGGTGACCTTGTCCGCGCAGACGATGATCGCTGCCGGGAAGTGCTCCGCGTCGATGCCTGCATGCGCCTCGTCGACGACATCGTCGACCACCTGGGGTAGTTCGACATCGGGACCCTTCCATTCACCGTCAACATGGATGTTCGCACTCATGGAACGGCTGCCCTGGGCGAGACAGCTGACGATGTAGGCGAACTTGTCCCAGCCTTCGTCGATGGTTGCGGGCACATCGGCTTCTTGAGCCCGACGACGCCCCCAGCGAACAACATTCGGCCACGGCGCGAACACCGCCGCAGCCACCTCGTTGGGCAGATCCTGCCATAGGGTTTCATCTACGAGCATGCGCTGACCTCAATCTTTCCGAAAATTCTGCGTCGTGAACGACGAAAGATGTTCTTACATCTGATGATCGGACTTCCACGCATCGAGCCACCCCGGTCCGAACACCCCCGTTCAGGTCGGTCAGCTTATGTCGCGGATCCGGCGATGTCCGATGATGCGCCGGAGATGCCGGACCGTCGTCATTCGGAGAGCGGACCGCAAAACACACAGATCAGGCATAGGGTCGTCGGACGGTCTACGTCGAGTGGCAGGACTGGCATCCGACCTCGTCAAGGTCCCCCCGAGCCCTCCATCCACGCATTGCGTATTGCGTGTTTGCAACTCCTGAGCCGCGCCCCATGACGACCACCACGCACACCGCACGCAAGCCACGGCGCAACACCTCCGCGCCGGTCGCGCCAGACACCTCGACGATAAACCCGGCCCAGAAAGCCCGCTACCGCAACGCAATTCACGAGTCCGCCCACGCCATCACCGCCGCCGTCCTCGGCCACCGGGTCACCAAGGTCACCCTCGGCACCGACCCCGCACACCCGCACCGCAACGGCAGCTGTGCCTACTCCACCCGCTTCAACGACCGGGACCGGGCGGCGGTGTGCTACGCAGGCCCCTACGCCGAACAGTTCCACCTCCACGGCGGCCCGCCAACCACACAAGCGATCCGCCGCGCCCTCGACGGCACCGAAGACCTCGCCGCCATGACCGCCGCAGGCGACACCCGGCCCACCGAAGTACCCCGCCTCATCGCCACCTGCTGGGCCTCGATCACCGCGCTCGCCAACCACGTCTACCGCCACGGATCAGCAACCCAGGCCGACGTGGACACCGCGCTGAAACTCCCCCGCGACGACCAGGATGGACACCACGACGCCCTCGCGGTGATCCGCTCCGGCAGTGCGCCCGGAACGTTCACCGTCGTCGCTCAATTGCCGTGAGCCCTCCGATCTGAGGTCAGCGACCGCGGCAGCCAATGTCGGGGCAGGCATTTAAGCTCGTCGGGTGCGAGATGAGTTTTCGACTGCCGATGGCTGGACAGTTTCGCGCGTCCCCAACCCGTGGGGACTCGTGCCACACACCGCCGGAGGCCGTAGTCTCACCGACGCCGCACGCAGCTACAGGGACCGGCTCCGCTCGCAGATCGACCGGCGTGACGAAGCTGAGGACACCAAGCGCCACCACTATGTGCCCCAGGCGTAAATGAGGCGATGGACGTTCGACGAGCGCCGACGCCGGGTCTGGACCCTCGACACAGTGACGGGGAGAGTCATTCCAACAGGCGTATCCGACCTGTGCGTCGGTGAGAACTTCTATCGTGTGGTCGGCCTGGACGGCCCACACAACGGCGTCGAACTAATGTTCGGCGTGGTCGACTCAGAGCTGGTCCGAATACAGAAACTATTCGACGATTTGACCGACTCGAACACTCTGACACTGGACGACTTCCAAATTCTCTGTCTCTCAGTCGCGGCGCAGCGGATGCGAACGACACAACAGCGGCGAATCCACAATCAGTATTCCGCATGGTTGGCCGCGCAGGACCCGTCGATGACACCACTGGCCGAGGATGATCTGAAGGCGGCGGGAACGCAGACACAATCCATCTTCCGCGCCCTTTTCAGCGCCGCTGACGTATTCCTCGGTCGACAGATTGAGGTGTGGGAGGACCCGCAAGAACGATTCATGACCTGCGATGCCCCGGTCCTCGTTCCATTCTCCAAAGGTGGCTATCGTCCGCCGTTGCTCAACGCTCCTTGGACTATCTGGCCTATCAGCCCGCGCCGCGTGGTCGTTCTCAGCCGTGATTCGGTGGGCCAGAACGCGATAATTCGAGATGCCACGGGCAAGGATGTGGGTTTGGTTCGAGACTCGGTGCTCCAGGGTCGCGAGCGAATGGTTCTAGCCGGTGCAGCGCAGTCGGAGAGGCTGTCCAGTTGCAAGCGCTTCGGTGGTAGGCGCGCTCAGGCACAGCTCCGTTGTTCAGACCGCGGGCCGGGCGGCGACTACGTTCCGCATCCCGGCTGCGTGGTGCAGTTCTCAGACACGTTCGCTGCAAAGCCCGATGTAGTTCTCTGCTCGCGAGGTCTACACCGTCCGACGCCCGACATGTCGGGCCTAACCTAGACCACCTACTTGAGGGGCGAAGCGGACTCGGCCCGCGCGGGGTGAATCGCCCGCCGGGACCTTGCCCGCGACCTCGCGGCGTTCCGCAGAAGCAGTGTGCAGGGCGTCCACGTCACCCTGCGCGGGTTCGACTACTTAGATGATCCGCCACGGCCGCTCGGACAGTGCGTCCAGGACGGCCTGCGGATCGCTGACCAGCCGGACCAACCCGATGAGCTTCGCGGGATAGGCGCTCGGGTCAGCGGCGAACCCGGCCTCGTCGAACTCGACATTGAGCCGAGACCGTCGCGGCGACGGCAGCAGGTCAGAGGTTTCGTGCAGGAGTTGGCCAGCCTCGGACGCGAGTGGTGTTCGCGGCGTGCGGTGGCGGCGCAGCAGCCGTTCGAGAGGGCTGTCGTCGTCATCCTGGTGCGGCGCCTGCTCCATCGGTCTAGCCGCTGCGGCGAGGAGCCGGGCCGTGGTGTCGCGCAGCCCGGGGTCGTCGGCGTGGACGGGCAAGGGAATCGCGATGCTCTGGACCCTCCACACTGCGCTGATCTCGATGGCGAGCGACACGTTGGACGGGTCCTCGTGGACATTCACATACCGGAGCACGTTGACGCCCGGGCCGCACTTGCCCTCCAGGTGCGAGTCGCCCACGAAGTCGGTCGGCTCCCGGTGGATGCCCGGCTCGATGGCGCAATCGGACCGGAGCTGAACGCGGTGGAGGTAGAACTGGCTCGCCGCGTCACTCTGGTTGTCCATCCTGCGGAGCATGTTCTCGATGGCGGCCTCGTAGGTGCCGAGGTGGAGCGCCTTGGACTTCTGCCGCGCCGCCCAGCGCTCGACCGCGCCCGGGCGGAGTCCGTCTTGTTCCATCCGCTGCCTGCCGACCTCGGTGAGTTGCGCGGCGGGGTCAAAGTCCCTGTCGGGCCAGACGGCGTGGGTCGAGGAGTGGTACCAGTACCGCGCCCTCACGGTGTCGTCGTGCGCCGGGTCCTGCGGGCGCACCCAGAAGTCTGGGCGGTCCTCGCTCGTGCAGTCGGTGCCGCACTTCGGGCACGGCTCATCGCCGGCATCGAAGCGGTCAAGCCACTCGGCGTCGACCTCCCATTCATGGGCGCAGGTCCCGCAGCGCATGTAGCGGAGGCGGTCGAAGTCGATGGGCTGGTCAGTCACCACGCCAGCGTTCCACGGCCCACTGACAGAGCCACCGACGCGCGAGGCGGTGTGTCGAATAGCGCACCTGCGCAGGGAGATTCGAGGCCGTGCTGACGGCGGTCAACGCCGCCGTTATTGCACGTTATTTGCACGAGATGGTCAGAAAGTACCTCTGACCTGGTGGTCCCGGCTGGGATCGAACCAGCGACCTTCCCGGTGTGAACGGGACGCTCTTCCACTGAGCCACGGGACCGTGTTTCCGGCGCTCGGGGCGCCGGTGCACGAGGCAGAAGATTACACGCCGGTGACCCGGTTGCCAAAATCGCTCCCACCGCGCGTCCCGTCCCCGAACCATCGAACCCGCACACGCACCCGCGTCCGGCCGACAACCCCACCGGCATGCACGCTCGCGTCCCGGACCAGGCGATTTGGTATCTCCGTAACGTTCGGATAATGTTCTGTCCCGCATCGCGAGCACAATGGTCCACAAGATCGCTCGCGAAGCGTGCGGATGTAGCGCAGCTGGTAGCGCATCACCTTGCCAAGGTGAGGGTCGCGGGTTCGAATCCCGTCATCCGCTCGGTGCGAGTCGACTCGCCTCTGGTGGTGTGGCCGAGTGGTGAGGCAACGGCCTGCAAAGCCGTGCACACGGGTTCGATTCCCGTCGCCACCTCCACCACCAATTTCATATCCCGCGCGATTAGCTCAGTGGGAGAGCGCTTCCCTGACACGGAAGAGGTCACAAGTTCAATCCTTGTATCGCGCACCACGAAAAACCCGCCGGAGCCCCGGCGGGTTTTTTCTGTCGTCATGACTCTTTTCGCCTGCGCATTTGGCGTATCGGCGAACGATCGAATATGGTTGCGCAGCACGTCGCGAGTGGCCTGGTCCACTCGACGAGCATGCGGATGTAGCGCAGCTGGTAGCGCATCACCTTGCCAAGGTGAGGGTCGCGGGTTCGAATCCCGTCATCCGCTCGGCGCGGGGCAACTCGCATAGGGTGGCGTGGCCGAGTGGTGAGGCAACGGCCTGCAAAGCCGTGCACACGGGTTCGATTCCCGTCGCCACCTCCACCACCAATTTCATATCCCGCGCGATTAGCTCAGTGGGAGAGCGCTTCCCTGACACGGAAGAGGTCACAAGTTCAATCCTTGTATCGCGCACCATCACCAGAACGACTCGACGGCCGCTGCACCCCAGCGGCCGTTTCTTTTCACGCCTGGCCGCAAGCCGTGCACGGCCCCGGTCCTTGCCTCGCGGGCGCGCATACGATCTGATGACTCTCGAACACGGGGTGCCGGCAATCGGTCGGCTGAGATCAGACCCGTCGAACCTGCTCCAGCTCGCACTGGCGAAGGGATGGTCATGTCTGGCGCACTTCCGATCTCCGAGCACGTGGTCGTGGTGACCGGCGGCGGTCGCGGCCTCGGTGCCGAGATCGTCCGCGCAGTCGCCGGGCAGGGCGCGCGGGTCGTCATCAACTACCGCAAGAGCGCCGACGCCGCGCATGCGTTGGCCGACGAGATCGGCGATCGGGCGGTGGCAATCACCGCCGACGTCACCGACAGAGCTGCCGTCGACTCCATGATCGATTCCGCCACACACCATTTCGATCATCCGATAACGGCGGTGGTCGCCAATGCGCTTCCCGACTACTCGTTCAACGGCGACGCGCGATCCCACGCCGACGACCTCACCTGGGCCGAGCTCGACGCGCAGTTCCGCGGCATCGTCGGCGGCGCACTGACCACCGTGCAGGCCGCTATGCCCGGGCTCCGCGCATGCGGTGCGGGTCGCGTCGTGACCGTCGGAACCAATCTGGTGCAGAACCCGGTGGTCCCCTACCACGACTACACCGCCGCCAAGGCGGCACTGCTGGCCCTGACGCGCACGCTCTCACACGATCTCGGCCCCGACGGTATCTCGGTCAACATGGTCTCCGGCGGCCTGCTGCGCACCACCGACGCCAGCTCCGCGACGCCCGCGGAGGTCTTCGACGCGATCGCCGCTTCCACGCCGCTGCGGTCGGTGACCACACCCCGCGAGTTCGCCGACGCGGTGCTCTTCTTCCTCTCACCATGGTCGCGTGCGGTGACCGGGCAGAACCTGGTCGTCGACGGCGGGCTCGTCAAGAACTGAACCCCACAGTGACCGACCAACCCGGCTACGACGCGCTGGCATCGCTCTACGCCACGACGTTTCCCACGGCCTTCACCACTGCGCTCGAACGGCGCGTCGTCGAAGCCTTCATCGACACCGTGCGCAGCCGCGTCGAATACCCACGGGTCGTCGATGTCGGATGCGGAATCGGCCATGTGACAGCGCATCTCGCAGCCTCGGGTTGTCTGGTCAGCGCCGTCGACCCCAGTCCGGCGATGCTGCGGATCGCACGCGACACCCACCCGCACATCGACTTCCGGCACGGTGAAGCACTCCTCGCCGACGTCGACCTGTCGGAGGTCGACGCACTGGTCGCGCGATTCAGCCTGATCCATCTCTCCCCCGACGAGGTCGGTGAGATCCTCGACTCCTGGCGTCGTCGGCTCCCACCGGACGCACTCGTCCTGGTCGCGGCGCAAAGCTCCGATGACCAAGGGACACACGAGTTCGACCACGCGGTGGCACGCGCCTGGCGCTGGCACCCCGACACGCTGGCCGGCGCGCTCGTCGACGCCGGCTTCGTCGAGCTGTGGCGCACCGTCTCCCGCCCCGGACCCGGACATCGGTTTCCGGAAGTGCACCTCGTGGTGGCGGTCCCACCCGACGGAAGCCCCTAGTCGCAGCTCGTACCGCGGTCTAGGGTTGTATGCATGATGAGCAATATGACTGCCCCCGCCTGCGACAATCCCGATTGCACCTGTGGCCCGGACTGCAAGTGCGGCGAGAACTGCACCTGCGGAAAGAAGTAGCCTGAGCAAGTCGACCCCTTGCGCGGAGAAGCCGCGCAAGGGGTTGCGCGGTGCCCGGACCCGATGGCGTTCGGTACATCCCACGCGCCCGAGAGGAGAAGTCGGCCGGTGTCTGCCCAACCAGAACCCGTGACGGTGACCGTGCAACTGGTCACCGATCGCCGGTTCGCCGACGAGGTGGCCGCGCTCGCCGCCGCGACCTTTCCACTGGCCTGTCCCCCACACTCGGCCCCGGCGAACATCGCCGCATTCATCCGCGACAACCTCGCCCCCGCCGACTTCGCCCGGTACATCGACGCGCCCGAGTCCGACGTGCTGCTCGCGCGAACCGACAACAGCATCCCGGTCGGCTATGCCCTTGTGCATCACCGCGAACCCACCGACGCCGACGTCGCCGCCGTCATCACCGACCGACCGTCCTCGGAGGTCTCCAAGATCTACGTGCTGCCCGATCATCATGCGCACGGTCGCACGCAGTCGCCGTCGAAGTTGTTGATGGAGACGGCGATCGAACGTGCCCGAGCTCGCGGCGCGGCGTCGATCTGGTTGGGCGTCAATCAGGAAAACGCTCGGGCGCAACGGTTCTACGCCAAAATGGGGTTCACCCGTGCCGGGGTGAAGACCTTCGACCTCAATGGCAGCGTCGAACACGATTACGTACTGAGCCGACCCGTACTGAGCCGACCGCTGGACGCCTGAGCCGGACCGGTCTGACGCGCTGATCGCCCGATTCCCGTCGCCGGGGTCGCGCCGGACTCTAGACTCGACCAATGTCCTCCTCTGCCGCAACGACTCCCGGCCCCGACCCGGGACGCGCCGATGACCGGGTCGCCGTGGGCCTGGCCGACGTTCTCCGGGAGTCCACCGACGCGGGATCGATCGAGATCGGTGATCTCGTGCGCATCCCGGCCGGGGCGTCCCGGCAGACGTGGTCGTTCGTCGCGACGATCGACGGCGAACCCCGGCGGCTGGTCCTGCGCCTCGATCCACCGGGGGGACGCGACGCGTCGTCGCTGCTGCGCGAGGCCGCACTCATGCGCGCCGCGGGTGCCGTCGGGGTGCCCTCGCCCACGGTGATCGCCGAGGGCGTCGACCACGCCGACATCGGCGGCGATTTCGTCGTGATGGATCACATCGACGGCGCGACCATTCCGCGAAAGATTTTGCGCGACCCCGAATTCGCCGGCGCACGCGGTGCGCTCACCGGTCAGCTCGGTGCGGCGTTGGCGGCGGTGCACTTGATCGACGTCGATGCGGTTCCCGGGCTGCCCGAGGACGATCCGCTGGCCGCCTGGCGTCCCGAACTCGACGCCGCCGACCGAGTCTTTCCGACCTTCGAGTTCGCACTGTCCTGGCTCGAACGCCACCGACCCCCGACCGCCGGACGCGCCGTCACCCATGGCGACTTCCGTATCGGCAACGTGATCGTCGACCGCAACGGACTTGCCGCGGTTCTGGATTGGGAGCTCGCCCACATCGGCGACCCGCTCGAGGATCTCGGCTGGATGTGCGTGAAGGCCTGGCGATTCGGCGGCGCGGGAATGGTCGGCGGGCTCGGTGGACTCGACGAGTTCATCGGCGCCTACGAGGCCGCCGGCGGAGCCCGCGTCGACCGGGACGCGCTGTTCTGGTGGCAGGTCTACGGCACGCTGCGCTGGGGCATCATCTGCCTCCACCAGACCCAACGGCACCGCATGGGCACCAGCCGGTCGGTGGAACTGGCCGCGATCGGCCGCCGGGTGTCGGAGAACGAGTGGGAGCTGTTGTCGCTCATCGGATGAGGCGAAAGACAAGCCCCCTCAGCGCAGTCCGAACTCCCAGTTCCCGCCGTTGCGGTACTCGGTGAGGATGCGCCGCCCCACCGTGGAGATGTGTACCTCGTCGGCGCCGTCGTAGATCCGCGCGAAGCGGGCGTTGCGATACATCTTGCCCAGCGGGGTGTCGTCGGTGACGCCCGCCGCCCCGTACACCTGTACGGCACGGTCGATCACGTTGTGCAGCATGTGCGCACCGAAGACCTTGACCGCCCCGATGTCCACGCGTGCCTGCTCCCCGCGGTCGATCTGCTCGGCCGCCTTGAGGGTCAGCAAACGGCTTGCCTGGATCTCGGTGTAGGAGTCGAACACGTGCTTCTGCATCAGTTGTTTGTCGGCGAGCGGTTCGCCGAACGCGCTGCGTCCGATCAGCCTGCGGCACATGAGGTCGAAGGCCCGTTGTGCCTGTCCGAGCCAGCGCATCGCATGGAAGATGCGGCCGGGCCCGAGCCTTTCCTGCGCGATGACGAAACCGTTGCCGCGCTCGCCGAGCAGATTCTCCGCGGGCACCCGCACGTCGTCGTAGTCGACCTCGAAGTGATGTCCGGAGAACCCGAGAACCGGTGTGTCTCGCACGATCCGGTAACGCGGATGATCGGTGGGCACGATGATCATGGAGAACGCCCGGTGGCCGGGGGCGTCGGGCTCGGTACGGCACATCACGGTGGTGTAGGCGGCCTGGGCGGCGCCAGTGGTGAACCATTTGCGGCCGTTGATGACCCACTCGTCGCCGTCGAGGACCGCGGTGGTGCGCAGTCCGGTCGGGTCGGATCCGGCGACGTCGGGTTCGGTCATCCCGAAGCTCGGCGAGATCTCGCCCCGCACAAGCGGTTCGAGGTAGGCGTCACGCCACCGGGCGGACGCGTGGCGGTTGAGCATGATCGAGTCCTGTAAGGTCCAGGTCCCCAACGCCAATTGTCCGTACTCACTACGGCCCTGGACCTCGTTGACGTAAACGTAGTCGAGGAACGGCAGACCACCACCACCGATCTCGGTGGGATGCCCCAGCGCCCAGAGGTTTCGGCGTTTGGCCTCGGCGCGCAACTCGGCCATGATCGCGTCCGCGTCGGCGCCGCCCGCGTCGAGTTCGGGCTCGCGCGGCTCGACGAGTTCGACCATGAACTCGTACACCGCATCGCGCAGCGGGCGTACGTGTTCGGGCACTTCGAAGGTCATGCATCTCCGATCAACGAGGGATTGTCCACGCGCAGTTTGGCTACCACCGCAGCGCGCAGAACGGCGGGAATCCGCGGGTCCTCCGGGACGAATCGTCCTTCGCGTAGCCCGGCGACGAGTTCGGTGGCATCGGCGCATCCGAGGGTGGCGAGGTCGGCGCGGAAGCGTTGCGCCGGCTCGGCACCGGCCGCGAGTTGACGTTCGACGATCGCCAGCACGTTGCCGGCGACACGTGCGTGGAATCGAGTACTGCCCGACGTCTCGGCCATCACCTGTCCGTGCAGGAACTCCCGCACCGACTCGAGAAGCTCGGCGACGGTGGGCAGATCGTAGAAGCCGTCGGCGGACGCCGCGTCCGACGACGACTCACCGAAGGTGTCGACAGCGGCCTCGGCGTGCTCGAAATCCTTGTTCTGCAACGCCTTCGACCTCTTCCCCGTCGGTGGACCCAGGCCTTTGTCATGCTAGCCACGTCGGCGGGGTGTGGTCAATGACACACTGGAACAAAGATGAAGAAATGTTCCGATGCGGTTTCCGTCACGGCATGTGTCGGACCCTTGCTGTCACACCGCCGACTCGGCGAACCGCGACAGCGCCAACAGACGTGAGGTCGCACGCAGATACTTCTTGCGATAGCCACCGGCCAACATCTCGTCGGTGAAGATCTCGTCGAGCTTGGCGCCGGACACCGTCACCGGGATGTTCGCGTCGTAGAGGCGGTCGGCGAGCACCACGATGCGCAGCGCCACCGACTGGTCCTTGGCCGGATGCACGCCACTGATACACACGAGCGAGACACCGTCGACGAGCTCCTTGTACTTCGACGGGTGCAGCTTGGCCAGGTGCGCGCACAGCTCGTCGAAGTCGTCCAGCGTCGCGCCCTCGGTCGACTCGGCCAGCGCGGTGAGGTCCTCGGTCGAGCGCGGCTCGGGTGCCGGCGGCAGGTCGCGGTGTCGGTAGTCGGGGCCGTCGACGCGGATCGTCTCGAAGATCGCGGACAGCTTCTTGATCTCCCGCAGGAAGTCCTGCGCGGCGAATCGGCCCTCGCCGAGCTGCCCGGGCAACGTATTCGACGTCGCGGCGATCGAGACGCCCTTGGCGGTGAGCTCGGTGAGCAGCCGCGAGACGATCATGGTGTCCCCGGGGTCATCGAGCTCGAACTCGTCGATGCACAGCACGTTCTGCTCCGAGAGGCGCTCGACGGCGTTCATGAAGCCCAGGGCGCCCACCAGGTGTGTGAGTTCGACGAACGTGGCGAACGATTTCGGCGCGGGCATGGCGTGGTAGATCGATGCCAGCAGGTGGGTCTTGCCGACGCCGAAACCGCCGTCGAGGTAGAGGCCCACCCCCTGCGAGGTCTGCTTGCGGGAGAACAACCCCTTCTTGCCGCTGCGCGACTTCTTGGCCCGCTCGACGAAGTCACGGGCCTTGGCGACCGCCTCGGCCTGCGACGGTTCGTTGGCGTCGGGGATGTAGGAGTCGAAGCTCACCGCGTCGAAGGTGGACGGCGGGACCATCTCCTCGATCAGCTGCTCGGGAGAGACCACCGGGTTCCGGTCAGACAGACGTGCCACCATGGAGGGCAGCCTAGTCACTGCCGACCATGAGGAATGATGCTCTACCAGCATAAAGCGACCCAGGTCACATCCGGAGCTCCCGACGAGGACCAGAATCTGCGCGAACTCGCGCGCTTCTACCCGTACCCCGACACGCTCGATCGTCCGTTCGTGCGCGCCAACATGGTCGCCTCCGTCGACGGCGCCTCCTCGGTGCAGGGCCGTTCGGGCGGGCTCGGCGGCCCGGGCGACCGGGCAATCTTCCGCCTCCTGCGCGGGCTCGCCGACGTCGTGGTGGTCGGCGCGCGCACCGCGCTGACCGAGGGATATCGACAACCCGCTCCCGACGAGGCGTTCGGCCCGATGCGCGCCGACCAGGGCCAATCGCCGGCCCCGATGCTGGCTTTGGTCAGCAATTCACTGTCGATCGACCCCGACTATCCGCCGTTGGCCGATCCCGCGACCGTGGTCCTGACCTGTTCCGACGCGCCGGCGCAGCGTCGTCGCACATTGACCGATCGTGGGGCGACGGTGGTCGACTGCGGCAGCGAGGCCGTTCATATCGGTCGGGCACTCGATCACCTCGCCGCGCTCGGGCTGCCCCGCGTGCTCTGTGAGGGCGGACCCAGCCTCCTCGGAGCGGTCGTCGCCGAGGATCTGCTCGACGAACTGTGCCTGACGACGAGCCCGACGATCGTCGCCGGCGACACCGCGCGGATCGTCACCGGTCTCGCCCTGCCCGAGCTCGCGCAGATGCGCCCGGGCCATCTCCTCTCCGACGACGACGGGTACGTCTACACCCGCTGGACCCGGGCGAGCTGACCGATTGGCTACGCTCGCCGTCATGGCCCTGGCAAGACGCGGCCCGGTGTTCCGGGGACGGTCGCACACCGCACCGGAACGAATCACACCGACGCGCACCGGCAGGCCGTGGCGACGGTCCGGCGTGTCCGTCGCGGCTCTCGTGGCCGCGGTGACGATCGGCATCTCCGCGTGCGCCATCGGCCCCGATCCCGGTCCGGCCCTGGTCCCCGGCGGTGGCGGCAACGGTGGTCAGTCCGCGCCCGCATCCTCGAGTACCCCGGCGAAGGCACCGGAGCTGCGCGCCCCGGCCAACGACCTGCCGTGGCAGGACTGTGCGGCCAAGGTCTCCGGCGATTACGGAACCCCCGCACCGAACGGGCTGACCGTCCAGTGCGCCGCGCTGGCCTCCCCGGTCGACCCGGACCGGTCGCAGACGACGCTCTCCCTCGCCCTGACCCGCATCACCTCGCCCAAGACGCCCGCGGACGCCGCACCCCTGGTCCTCACCTCCGGGACCGACATGCCGTCCTCGCGCGCACTGTTGCTGCTGGCCTCCGGTGCCGGCCGCAGCCTGCTCGACACACATCCGGTGGTGGCCGTGGACCGACGCGGAATCCCGCAGAGCACTCCGTTGGACTGTCTGACCCGCGCCGATCGCGCCACCTACGCCGACAACGGCCTGACCCGCGGAGCGTCCGAGGATCGCCGCATCGGCGACCTGGCGTCGGCGGCCTCCGACGCCGCCGACGCGTGCACCGAAACCCTCGCCCCCGACCAGCTGGCCTTCGGCATCGGCGCCGCCGCCTCCGACCTGGAGACCCTGCGCAAGCGATGGAACGTTCCCCAGCTCGGTCTGATCGGCGTCGGTGAGGGCTCCGACGTCGTGATTGGCTACACCGCGCTCTACGGCGGCCGGTCGGGGCGCATCATCCTCGACACCCCCACCCCGTTCGGCGCCAACGCCCGCGACACCGCCGCCGCGGCGGCCACCGGGGTCCAAGCCGCACTCACCACCTTCACCCAACGCTGCGCCGCGCTGGGCAACGCATGCGCCCTGGGCTCGGGCGGCGCCGCCACCATCGCCGACGTCCTGACCAAGGGACGCAACGGTGACCTCGGCGCACTCTCGGACACCCAGGCGCTCGCCGGGATCACCACCGGGCTCGCACTGGCCGCCAATTCGCCCGACGGCATCGGTGGCGTCGCCTCGGCAATCGCCGCCGCCGATCGCGGCGACACCGGCGCACTGTCGGGCCTCGCCGATCAGGCACAATCCCTGCGCCTGACCGACGGCCAGATCGTCGGCGACTGCAACGACGTGACCGGGCCGGTCAGCCAGAACGAGATCGGCGGCCTGATCACCACCTGGTCCAAGGACAATCCGCTCACCGGCACCGACGCCGCGCTGTCGCTCATGCGCTGCAACGGCTGGGCCGCGGGCGAGGCGGTGGCTCCACCGACCGGTTTCCCGGTCGCACCACTGGTCCTGGACAATCCGGGCGACCCGATCAACGGCGGCACCGACGCCGACGCCCTCGGCGCACTGTTCACCCGCGCGTCCACCTCACCGGTGACGGTCAGTTGGAACGGTCTGGGCTATTCCGCAGTCGCCCGCAGCAGCTGCGTCGCCGATACCGTGGCCGAGTACGTCGCCTCGGCACCGCTGGGCGGCCCGTCCGAACGAGGCTGCCCGAGCTGACCCCGCCGCCGGCCCGCACCGACACCACCACCACCGGCCGGTCGAGACCGGCACCACGCGCGTAGTACGGTTCGCGGGTGGCCTTTCTCGACAGGTATCTCTACCCGCAGATGCCGGCTCAGCGCATCATCCCGATGGTGCTGTGGCCGATCACCCTGATGATGATCTTCCAGCGGTCGGTGATCCTCGGGGTCAACGGTGACCGTACCGACGACTTCAAGCCGGTCTACAACGCCGCCCTGGCATTCCTGAACCGCCGGGCGGTCTACGGCGAGAACCTCAACACGGTCGATCCGCATTATCTGTATCCGCCGTCGGGCACCCTGCTGATGTCCCCGCTGGCGGTCATCGACCCGGAACGCTCGCGGTGGCTGTTCATCGCGGTCAGCGTCGTTGTGCTGATCCTGTGCGCCTACCTCATCACCCGACTGTTCGGCTTCGGCGTCACAACCTGGGTGATGCCGACCGTGCTGTTCTTCTTCTTCAGCACCGAAACCGTCGCGCACACACTGATCTTCACCAACTTCAACGCCTTCGTGCTGCTGGGCCTGCTCGGCTTCCTGATGGTGATGCTGCACCGACAGGACTGGTGGGCCGGCGTGCCCATCGGGCTGACACTGGCGGTCAAACCGGTGCTCGCTCCCCTGCTGTTGCTGCCGCTGCTGGTGGGTCGATGGCGAATCCTGGTGACCGCCATCGGGATTCCGGTGGTGCTGAATCTGGTGGCGTGGCCGGTGTCGGCGGATCCGATGTCGTTCATCACGCGCACGGTGCCGTACCTCGGCGAGACCCGCGACTACTACAACAGTTCGATCGGCGGTAACGGCGCGTACTTCGGTGTCGCCGACTGGCTGGTGCTGCTCCTGCGGATCGCGTTCACGCTGATGGCGGTGTTCGCGCTGTGGTTCCTCTACCGCTATTACCGCCGCACCAACGAGTTGCTCTGGCTCGCCACGTCGTCCGGGGTGTTACTGTGCACCACCTTCCTGGTGAGCTCACTGGGCCAGGGCTACTACTCGATGCTGCTGTTCCCGCTGTTGATGACCGTGTTCATCCCGGGCTCACCGATGCGTAACTGGCCGGCCTGGCTCGGTGTCTACGGCTGCTTCACCTTCGACGCGTTCTATTCGGTGCGCTGGGATGCCCTCGGCAGACAGCTCGAATACAACAAGGTCACCTGGGGGTGGTCGCTGCTGATGATCGCGGTGTTCTGCTCGCTGCTGTTCCGATATCTGGACATGCGTCGCGACGGCGTGGCCGGTGGCTGGCGGGACTTCTCCGCGCCGGAACCGCCTGCCGACGATCAGCGCGAACAGGTCGGTGCGCCGACCCCGTCGGCAGCCCGATAGACCATCCTGCCGACCGTGCTGGCGGGCGGTGGCCGCAGCTCGTACGGTGGAATCATGACCGACACCCCCGCCCGCAAGGACGTGCAGGACCCCGCCGAACTGGCCGATCTCACCGATGACCAGTGGCGCGAGCGCCTCACCCCCGCCGAGTACCGGGTTCTGCGCCAAGCAGGTACCGAGGCGCCGTTCACCGGCGAGTACACCGATACAAAAAGTGTCGGGGTCTACCGTTGCCGGGCCTGCGGACACGAATTGTTCCGCAGCGAGCAGAAATTCGAGTCGCACTGCGGCTGGCCGTCGTTCTTCTCGCCGCTGGCCGGTGACGCGATCATCGAGCGTTCCGACGACTCGCTGGGCATGCGCCGCACCGAGGTGCTGTGCGCCAATTGCGGCAGCCACCTCGGCCACGTGTTCGCCGGCGAGGGTTATGACACCCCCACCGATCTGCGGTACTGCATCAATTCGATCAGCCTGACACTCGAACCGGAGGACGGCGGGGCCTAACGGTCCCGCCGGTCGGCGGACCGGCGCGCGATTCGGCGAGCCATGGCCTGATCGGCCGCGATCGGTGAGCGTGACAGGTGCTCGATGACGCTGTCCCGATTGCGTTCGGGCTGGTTCTGCGACATCTTGGCCTTGCCCTCCCACCGAGTGATCGACAGCTCGACCCCGACGATGGCGGACAGCTGCTTGTCGACGAACTCCGCGGGTGCATCGGTGACCGCCCACGGTTGGTCCCGTGAGCCTTCGTGCAGATCGGTCAGCGCGCACACCTGCCGGTACAGCCAGTCGCGATCGGTGTGGAATCGGAGCTGCCCGTGCGCGTGCACGGTCTCGTAATTCCAGGTCGGCACCACCCGGCCGGTCTCGGCCTTGGTGGCATACAGCGACGGTGAGATGTAGCCGTCGGACAGCGCGAAGATCGCGACGGACTCGGTCTGTGTGGCGGCCTCGCGCCA